>NZ_CP192510.1:1286904-1608630 GCF_050613175.1 Halomonas sp. H5 | reverse complement strand
GCGTCGAGGTTTCCCTGAACATGCGCTACCGAGATGGCGCCTTCCTTCAGCAGGACCACCAACCGCGTGATCTCCTCTTTTCGCCCTTCCGGGAGAGACAACGCATCCACATGTGTACGAATCAATGCCGTAATTCCCGCCTTGTGCTCGGCACAGGCCTGGTGGATGGCACTGTCTTGGTCACCGAATTCAGCGCTGGCATTGATGAAAAAGCAGCCATGGAAAGGCTCGAGATCCGGCACCCGACCGTGGAACCAGTCATCCAGGGCATCAAACAGTTCCAGCAAGGCGGGCTTTCCAGCTGACACACTATCCAGCCTCGAGCGTAGCCAGGCCCGGTAACTGCCGTCACGGTAGCGAATCGTCGCCTCCACCAGATGCTCCTTGCTGGGGAAGTGATGATACAGCGTCTTCTTGGCGACCCCGGACTCCGCCAGCACCAGGTTAACCCCCACGGCGTGAATGCCCCGGGAATAGAACAACCTGAAAGCGGTACGAACCAGCTGCTCTTGCTTATCCATGGCGCCCCCAGATCACATCGGAGGTCACAGCTTGACATGGGGAGACCGAACTGTCTACTTTGTGCAGACCGATCTGTCTACCGACGAGGTTTACCCATGCTCCGACGACTGACCACCTCCCGCCACCTTGCCCCCTTGATAGCCGGCCTGGGCGCCATGCTGTGCATCACGGCGCTTGGCAGCCTGAGTACCGCCACCGAGTCCTCCATCTGGTTGATGGCCCCCTTCGGCGCGACCATGGTGATTCTATTCGGGCTGCCGGAAAGCCCCTTGGCACAGCCCCGGAATGTCATCGTCGGGCACCTGTTGACCACGGCGATTGGCCTGTCTGTCGCAACCTGGATGGACATCACGCCCTGGTCGATGGGGTTGGCAGTGGGACTGGCGGTAGGCTTGATGCTGCTCACCAACACGACCCACCCACCGGCTGGGGCCAATCCGCTAGTCGTTATGCTGGCGGGAGAACACTGGGACTTTCTGCTGATGCCAGTGGCTGCGGGAGCCGTCCTGATCGTGGCGTTCGGGGTGATCTATCACCGGTTGGTTTCCGGTAAGCCCTATCCCCAGCGCTGGCTGTGAATAGTACCCTCAGAAATATGGAGTGGCGGGGCCAGAAGGAAGGTGTAAAGGGCCCAGCTGGCTAATTTTTATAAGGTTGGCGTTCATCCCCCGCTTCCACCGGCCGGCTGCAACGTTCGGTTAGGCCGCATACCAAAGTACTGCGAAATAGTGACATGCGGTACCGGCTAAAACAAAACAGTGCCAGATGAGATGCCCATACCGTAGCTTCGAACCAATGGCGAAGAAGAGTACACCGGCAGTGTAGGACAGCCCCCCTGCCAGCAACCAATGCAAACCTGGTGTCGGTACTCTGGCGACCAGCGGCTCTAGCGCAATGACGACGATCCACCCCATCAGGAGATAAAGCGTCGTGGAGAAGATGGGATTCGAGGCCTTGCCGGATGCCTTCAAGGCTACGCCGACGCTAGCCAAACCCCAAATAACGCCGAAGAGCGTCCAGCCCCATGCACCGCGAAGTACCCCGAGCGTGAACGGCGTGTAGGTTCCAGCGATAAGCAGATAGATCAAGCAATGATCGAGGACGCGGAAAACGCGCTTCGCCTTGCCCGCAGGTAGCGCATGGTAGATCGTGGATGACGAATAGAGAAGGAAGATGGCTGCCGAGAAGAGGCTGGTGCCGACAAGGAACGCTGTGTCGCCGTGCCTTGCCGCATGCATGAGAAGAATCGGAACTCCGACAAGCGCCGCGACAATGCCTGCGCCGTGGCTCAGGCTATTAGCGATTTCTTCCGATCGAGACTGCTCACGGCTGAATTTCACAGGCAATGTACCCATGCCGGTTTCTTACGAGGTCTGACGTTTGCAGCGCGCGGATTTTAGTGTAGGCGAAGCCGCGACGAAAAACTCTGCCGCAACGTTTTACATGGTTATATTTACAACCCATGTAAATTTATCTCCACACTATCTCCTAGCCAATAGGCATATTTCGTGTGGTCTGCCAGATCATCGCCCGTTAAAGCGTGAACCAATACACTTAACCCTCCTCTATTCTCATCCAGCCAGGGAATAAACTCATCAAAGGATTTGCTACCAAAAGTAATTTGGCAGCTCCACTTGGTATGAGGCCCCACCAGCTTCTGATGAACACGCCCGACCTTCAACCCAAACCTCTCTCCTGCTTCTTCACAAAGCTCAGAGGCAAAATCCAGTGTTTCTTGATCAAAATAGACATGGGCGTGATACCCTTTATGTATATTGATTGGCCTTTTAGGATTATTCACCTTAACTGTACCTCAGCGATAAATTTACATGGAAGCCTTACGCCGCCGGCTCAGCCGCGGCGAAGCCGCCGGTTGCTGCGTATGGTTATGCATTTACGGCTCAATGCGGATTGGCGTTCCGTCGGGCACCGCTCGCCATATCTCCTCCATCGCCACATTAGTAACTGCGATGCAACCGTCCGTCCAATCCCATCGTTGGAGCAGGTTACCTAACCAGCCGAGCCCATTCCTCTGTCCGTGGACCATAATCATGCCACCCGGGGAGGCGCCACGTGCCTCAGCGCGAGACCGATCATCCTCGTTCGGGTAGGAGACGTGGAGTGACAGATGAAACGCGCTTCGGGGATTCCTCCAGTCGAGCACGTAATCGCCCTCCGGAGTTCTTTGATCTCCCTCTTCTTGCTTGTGCCCGACAGGGTCGCCTCCGAGCGCAACGGGATATGCGCGGTAACGCTCCCCATCCCTCAAGAGATAAAGCTTTCGCTCTCCCTTGATAACCAGCACTGCTTCTGCTGGAGGCACGTTCTCGGCAAGCATAGCAGGCAGGTGAGCATCTGCGAAGTAGGCGCCCATCGCGAGAACCGGAACGGTCATTATGGCTGTTAATACTCGGTGTCGAACTTTCACCGCCTTAAGGTATAACGCCCCGCGCATGCGCACGAACTTGTGAGCGTCGCAGCGGCCGCAGGCCGCGAATGTCGCGGATTGTTATGGTTTATCGAATCTGGCACGTAGCTTCTCCGAAACAAACTGGGCCCTTGCAGCAGAGTTCAGATGTTTATTATTCTCGGCACACCAACTTATTAGCTCATCGATATCAACATTGACCCGTTGGGCTGTTTTTCCGGCTGAGCGGATTTCATTTATGGCTGAATTAGCATTCTTTCTCCATTCATCATAACTCTCGTCCAGATCGTCAGAATCATCAGCGATTCTCTTTAGCCGATCCCAATGTTCTCGTTGATACCATGCAACTCCAATTACGACTTCATTGTTCTGCACCGATACCTCCTCTGGGAAAACAATAACACCAAAGTTCAGCGTGACCGCGCAGCGGTTTCCGCTGGAATGCGCAGTTAGGCCGCGGTAAAAGTGAGTCCGAAGTGCGCACAATGAGGTTCCCCATACGACAGGCCTAAATCGACGCCGCGCTATAACCAGCATGGACAAGTACGTACCAGAGCCCGAGCACGGCCAGGAAGTTGACCGCGAACACCAGGCCCCTGAGGCGGATGTTGCCAGTAAAGATCTGCACACCACTGTGTAGAAGCCTGCCGATGACGAAGGTCCACGCGAGCAGCGCGACTGTTGGGCTGGGCTCTAGCTCAAGGTGCAGCAAGAGCAGGCAAGCCGCATGAAAGAAGAGCGGCCACTCGAACTGGTTTGCAAGATTGGCGCTGATGCGAGGCTCGAATAACTCGAACGGGTTGCTGCCGTCAGGCCTACGGCCAACTCCCCAGACCGCAGGTGCACGAGCGACGGTGAGCGCGGCATACAAGAGCGCCGCGAGCGCGACATGCGCTGCCATGGGAAGAATGAGAGCTTGCGATGCTCCTAGACTCACAGACCTAACTCCCGGCACAGCGGAAAACTTGTAGCGCCAGCGAAAAGTTGCTCCGCTGCTGCCGTTTGTTAGGTACCATGCTACAGATCCGCTTCATGATTTACACCATCACTGATTGGAACATCAGAAATGTCATACGGGTTGACGCCCTCCAAACACCCAACATTGAATCCGTACTCGTTTGGATTGGAGCGCGTTTGGTGATGCGTGTAGATGCCACAGTTCGAACAGAAATAGTGCTTTGCGACCCGCGCATTGAACTGATAGGGCCTAAGGTGCTCAGAGCCTTTGAGGACACGGAGACCGCTCAATGGCACATAGGCCATAACCGCCCCTTTTCTCCTACAAATAGAACAATTACACCTTTTCGGGTCAACAAGACCGTCTGGCAGATCAAGTTCGAGCTCCACCATGCCGCAGTGACACGTAGCCCTGTGCTTGAGCTGAATATCAACTTCTCCCACTTGTTTTATCACTACGATATCTCCCCATCACCGGTGCTAAAGCCGTAGCAAAACGGAGATTTTGCCATCCGGTGCATGGCCTAGTCATGAGTTTCCTGGTGGGTCAATGTCTTCACCGAACATGATTCGATGACCCTCTGGTGTTGCTACACAAAACTCTCGCAAGCCCCAGGGCTTATCAAATATTGCCTGGAAAATCTCAACGCCGCGCTGCTGATAGTCACGGTAAATTTCGTCGATGCCCTCACAGTTAACATAGGAAAAGTACGAATGTTCATGCGTATCACGAGCCAGAAGTTCGTCCGGGCAATGCCCTACCATTACGTGAAAACTGCCGAGGCTCAGGAACGACCAGCCGTCCACACGGAACCGGACGGAAAATCCAAGTTTATCGAGAAAGTAGCTCTCGGTCTTCTCAAGATCCTTGACCGCCAGAACATGCTGGGTTGCTTTTACTTTAAACACCGATGACTCCCTTCACGAGTGTGGATACTCATAACGCCGCGCACACCGCCGCGAGCTTGCGAGCGTCCGGCAGCCGAAGGCTGCGTAGTGCTGCGTAGTGCTGCGTAGTGCTGCGCTTTGTTATACGGCCTTTTCATTAAGCCACCCGTTGAAAATTTCGCAAGCTGGCTTGAGACTATCCAAGTTACCTGCCTCATATGTCGCCAGCCTACCTTCAAATTTTCCTAACATTGATTCCTGCATTTTTCGGCACAAAAACTCCCAAACAACCATGTGTGATCTATAGTCATTGACGCTCACCTGCCGATAAATGTGCAACAACTTGAGCGGTTTTGTAAGCCGGCCTGAATCAAAGCACTCCCAGTACTTGGCGAGATTGGTAATGCCTCCGCTAGATTCAACTTCAATGATGATGATTTTATCGGGAAGCTCTACGCGAAGATCTCCGAACTGATAGTACACTGCGCCTGCAATCGGTATGCGATTCCTTGCTCCCTGACTAGACTCAGAGTCCATGCCTTTAGCCCTAGCTATTTCTCTGAACTTTTCAAGTGCTAATGCTTCGTGGTTAGTTCGACTCATAATGATCCATGTAAGGCCGTATAACGAGGCTGTAGAAAAACCCATTTCCGGCCATCCTACACCCTTCCTATTGATTCAATTCTTCCGGCATAGCGTCCGTCCCATCATTCATGAATCACGCCATTGATGCCGATGATGATCTCTATCATCCCCTCTATCGGTAGCGCCCTGACAGACACCTTCCTCCGCCTCATCACGCTGCCAACCTGCCGTAATTCGCCAGCTTCTCAATATTATGTACCAGGCAGTACAGCTGCCATTGTCCCTGCACCTTCCGCTTGCCGCTCAAACTGAAGCGGTTCAAGCCTTTGTTGGTGCCGATATTGCCGAATACGGGTTCTACCACCGACATGCGGTGACTGTAGATTGCCTTGCCTTCGGCGCTATCGACGCGCTGCTTCATCCAATCGGTGTAGGACGGTGCTCGTCGATGTGCCAGAGCAAAGCAGACCTGTCGCCCCGCTCCGTGGCGATGATCTGCCGCGCTGGGGTTATGCATGCACTGGTACTTCTTCGCGCAGTTCCGACACTGCAGCAACCGGCCCTCGAAATACGCCCGGAGCGTCCCACGATTGTCTTCTCGGGTGCCCCGATAACTGATCTGATGCCCTGCCGGACACTGGCAGGTCAAGTTGATGGGATCGAACTGGAACTCGCTGGCCGGAATGATCGACTTCCGAGTCGAGGACGGGCTGTCCTGATGACGCTTGCCGTATTTGGCTTTCTGGGCGTTGAACTTGGGGTCGCGACGCCGGAACTGGTTGTCGGGAATGTAGCCATTGATCTGCTGTTCGTGCAGGTAGCGCATGTTGGCTTCGTTGGCGAAGCCAGTATCGGCCGTCACCACGGTGCCGTCCTGATAGATATTCGGACTGATGCCCAGTCGTCGGTAGCGCTGCACGATGCTCTCCAGCACCGGCTTGAGCGTATGGTGCTCCTGGCCTTCGCCAAAGGCCTGGGCATCGATGATGACCTGGTGTTTCTTGTCGACCGTCGCTACCCCGTTATAGCCCTGAATCGTGCCTTTCCCGGTCGTCATCTTGGCACTCTCATTGTCGGTGAGGTTGCTCTTCACCTCCTGGCTGCGCTTGCCCTTCCCCTGTCGGGGACGCTGCGTATTCAGGAACCGGTCTACCTTGGTCATGGCTCTGTCGAGGGAGAGGATCATCTTGGCATGGCGGATATCTCGTTCCATCTCTGCCTCGGTCTCCGCCTTGTCGCGCTGAAAATGCTCCTCCAGATGGTGGCGAATCAGGCGACGCAGCTTGTCACGCTTTTCACCGAGTTCCTTGAAGGTGCCAGACCACTCCTTGACCGCATTGGACGACATCTTGCAACCGTCGATGGCAAAGAGTTCGTTGCCCAGCAGGCCCTGCTCGTGGCAGACCAACAGGACCTGCTCGAACAGGGCTTCGATCTCATCCGCGTGACCGCTAACGAATCGGGCGAGCGTGGTGAAATGCGGCACGGTATCGCAGGACAGCGCCTTGAACAGGATATTGGTCTCGCAACACCACTGGATTTCCCGGCTGGAGGTGATGCCCTTGGAATAGGCGAACAGGATGATCTTGAGCAGGATCGCCGGATCGTAGGCACAACGACCGGTGGCGTCGTTGCGGTACCTGGGGTGGAATACCGATAGGTCCAGCTTGTGCTCGATCAGGTAGTGCACCGCATGCTCAAACGTACCTGGCTGCAGCTGTTCCAGGTAGTTGATGGCGACCATGGCGTGCTGATCGTAGTCGTAGGGCTTGAACCTGGGCATGCCGGCGGCGCTCCGTTGCCTTTTCCTCATCCTACCGTGGATGGGGTTTTGCTACAGCCTCAACGCCCCAGCTCAGCCGCGGCGCCAAAAAATACAACGCATTTTTGGTGACGTCGGCTGGAGCGCCTTGTTGGGCCTTGGCACTAAGCGAGCCTCTTGCGAGCCAAATGGCGACGAAGCAGGAACGCAAGACCTGCAACGACAAAGGACACCACGCATAGAACACCAAAGGCCACCAGGGCGGATTCATGGGTAACTACCACACCATCGAAGTACCGGCCCTCGCTGTTGTACGGGAGCCGCGCCAGACGAACATACAAGACGCCGAACAGTACCCCTGCAGCAATAGCCAACGCCAGAACGCCATTAACCAGGAGGGAAAGAGGGTTCATTTCTTTTAGGCCCAACAGGTATTAGACGGCGCGCTCTATGATTGGATCAACGTGCCGGCACGATTGTCCAGCCAATATAGCCTATCACTTAGCGACTAACCAATTGATTTTAAAATAAATTAATTATAGCTTGGCTATCTATGCAGAACTCGCGCGCCTGCTGCTTTTTCCGATTTCACTCATCCCGGGGGAGCTGGCTGCTGATGTGGTGAGGGGCGCCGGGCACGCTACCGCCCCTACCCTGCGTCTTGTGATGGCGGCCGCCATCCATGCGGTAGTCCCCAGGCACCTTGTTGTTATCCTCCCGACCATCTCAGCGGCCTTAAGTATTGAGAGTAAGCAAGGGGGGCGGGAGATGCAAAGGTGGGGGGTTGGGGGCAGCTCTTCCAGGGCGCCTGACGGCGCCAATCGCGCGGAGAATCCGCGCTCCTACAACACCAGTGGCTACAACAGAAACTGGGTGGCTCCATCAGGGGCGCCTGACGGCGCCAATTGGATCGCCCTTCGGTCGATATCGCGCGGAATCCGCGCTCCTACAGAACTGTGATTCCGGTAACAAAAACCCCGGGCGGCGTGGGCCGTCCAGGGTTGAGTGGGGCGTGGCGGGCTTAGCTTAGAAGAACAGTTCTTTCAGGGCGGTGCCGGGGCTGGGTTGGCGCATAAAGGCTTCACCGACCAGGAAGCCGTGGACGGCTTGCTCGCGCATGCGGGTCACGTCGTCGCGGGTGTGGATGCCGGACTCGGTGATCACGGTGATGCCTTCGGGGATCTGCGCCAACAGCTCGAAGGTGGTCTCGAGGCGGGTGTCGAAGGTGTGCAGGTCGCGGTTGTTGATGCCGACCATGGTCAGGTCGAGGCGCAGGGCGCGTTCCAGCTCCTTGGCGTCGTGCACTTCCACCAGCACGTCCATGCCCAGCGCCCGGGCCTGCTGGTAGAGGTCGGCCATGCGGGCGTCGTCCAGGGCGGCGACGATCAGCAGGATGCAGTCGGCGCCGATGGCGCGGGCCTCGCTCACCTGGTAGCCGTGGGTGATGAAATCCTTGCGGATCACCGGCAGCTCGCAGGCGTCCCGGGCGTCGATCAGGAAGTCTTCGTGGCCCTGGAAGAAGTCGGCGTCGGTCAGTACCGAGAGGCAGGCGGCGCCGCCGGCGGCGTAGTCGGCGGCGATCTCGGCGGGCCGGAAGTCTTCGCGGATCACGCCCTTGGAAGGCGAGGCCTTCTTGATCTCGGCGATCACCCCGGGCTCGCCCCGGGCGATGCGCGTCTCCAGGGCCTGGACGAAGCCCCGCGGGGCGCTCTGGCGCTCGGCCAGGGCCAGCAGGTCGCGTTCGGCCACGGCGCGGCTGCGCTCCTGCACTTCCTCGTCCTTGCGGGCGAGGATACGGGCCAGGATGGTGGGCAGTTGGGTCGTCATCAGTGGGTATCCTTTAGCCCGCGAAGACGCGGGAGAAATCGGCCAGTTCCTTGAGCTTCTCCAGCGGCAGCTTGGAGTCCTGGGCGTCCTGGGCCATGGCCACGCCCTCCTTGAGGGTATCGGCCACCCCGGAGGCATAGAGGGCGGCGCCGGCGTTGAGAGCGACGATATCCGCCGCCGGGCCTTCGCCCACCAGCGCCTCCTTGACCAGCCGCAGGCTGTCCTCGGCGGTCAGCACCTTGAGGGGCTCCAGGGACTGGCGCTCGATGCCGAAGTCTTCGGGGGTAATGGTGTACTCGCGGATCTCGCCGTCCTTGAGCTCGGCGATGCGGGTCGGCGCGGCCAGGGAGATCTCATCCAGGCCATCCTCGGCGTGGGCCACCAGCACATGGCGGCTGCCCAGGCGCTTGAGCACCTCGGCCATCACCGGCACCAGGCCAGGCTCGTAGACGCCCAGCACCTGATTGGGGGCGCCGGCGGGGTTGGTCAGCGGGCCGAGGATATTGAACAGGGTGCGCACGCCCATTTCCCGGCGCGGGCCGATGGCGTGGCGCATCGCCTTGTGGTGCATGGGCGCGAACATGAAGCCCACCCCCACCTGGTCGATGCAGCGGGCCACCTGCTCGGCGTTCAGCTCCAGGGTGATGCCGGCCACGGCGAAGAGGTCGGCGCTGCCGGAGGAGGAGGAGACGCTGCGGTTGCCGTGCTTGGCCACATGGGCGCCCCCTGCCGCCGCCACGAAGCTGGAGGCGGTGGAGACATTGAAGAGGTTGGCGCCGTCGCCGCCGGTGCCGACGATATCGACGATATTGTCGCCATGCACCTCCACCGGAATCATCAGCTCGCGCATCACCTGGGCGGCGGCGCTGATCTCCTCCGGGGTCTCGCCCTTCATGGAGAGGCCGATCAGCAGGCCGCCGATCTGGGCGTCGGTGGCCTCGCCGGTCATGATGGTGCGCATCACCGCGTAGGTCTCGTCGAAACTCAGGTGACGGCCCCGCATCACCGCATCGATCGCTTCTCGCATCTGCATCGTTGGGTCTCCTTGCGATCCGCGGCGCTTAGCCACGCTTGAGGAAGTTGGCCAGCAGCTCGTGCCCCTGGCGGGTAAGAATCGACTCGGGGTGGAACTGCACCCCTTCCACGTCCAGGGTCTTGTGGCGCAGGCCCATGATCAGCCCCGGGGTGACGTCATCGTCGTCGACCCAGGCGGTCACTTCCAGGCACTCGGGCAGGGTCTCGGCGGCCACCACCAGGGAGTGGTAGCGGGTCACCTCCAGGGGATCCGCCAGGCCCTCGAAGACGCCGTGGTGATGGTGGCGCACCTGGGAGGTCTTGCCGTGCATCACCTGGGGGGCGCGCACCACCTCGCCGCCATAGACCTGGCCGATGGCCTGGTGGCCCAGGCAGATGCCGAGGATCGGCAGCTTGCCGGCGAAGTGACGGATCACCTCCAGGGAGATGCCCGCCTCGTTGGGGGTGCAGGGCCCGGGGGAGATGACGATATGGCTCGGCGCCAGGGCCTCGATCTCCTCGAGGGTGATGGCGTCGTTGCGGTGGGTGATCACCTCGGCTCCCAGCTCGGCCAGGTACTGCACCACGTTGTAGGTAAAGCTGTCGAAATTGTCGATCATCAGCACGGACATGGCTTTATGGTCCTGTTTCTATGCTTGTGTCCAGTTGGCGTGGGAAAGGCTACCCAGGGAGTGGCCCAGATCATCCTCGGTATCTTTTCGCCGGCCGTGCAGGAAGCCCAGACACAAAAATGCCGCCCTGCAGGCGGCATCGTCATTCAAGACACGAGGGAGCCGCCCCACCTTAGGAGCGCCACCACTGGCTCGAATGTGTGTGATCTGGAGTCTTCATGCCGGTATGGTGCGGCCGGCGCGGCGAGCTGTCAAGGCGCCCGGCGTTAGTGCCGGGCCCGGCTTCGTGGCAGAATTCGCCCATGATCGAGACTCCCCCCTGCTGTGGCCCCCTGGCGCGCCACTGGCCCTGGTCCTTTCCCCTGCCCGGCACCTGCCTGGTGGCCGCCCCCTTCGATGCCGAGCGCCTCGACGCCGCCGCCTTCGCCACGGCCGGTATCGTCCTGCCTCCGCGCCTGGCGAGTGCCGCCGCCAAGCGCCAGGCGGAGTTTCTCGCCGGGCGCCTGTGTGCCCGCCAGGCGCTCTGGCAGCTGGATGGTCGCTGGCAGGCCCCCGCCATGGGCGAGGATCGGGCGCCACGCTGGCCCGAGGGCTGCGTCGGCGCCATTACCCATGGTCATGGCTGGGCAGCGGCCCTGGTGGGCCAGCGCTCGGCCTATCGAGGCCTGGGCCTGGACGCGGAACGACTGCTGAGCGACGAGGAGGCCGCACGCCTGGCACGCCGGGTACTGACCCCGGCGGAGCGGGAGCGGCTCCCCGCCGACGCGGCGGCCCTGGCGGTCACCCTGACCTTCTCCCTCAAGGAGAGCCTGTTCAAGGCCCTCTACCCGCTGGTGGGTCGCCGCTTCTACTTCCCCGACGCCGAGCTGCTGAGCTGGCGGGGCGACGGCCACGCCCGGCTGCGCCTGCTCAGCGATCTCTCCCCGGCCTGGCCCGCCGGCCGCGAGCTGGAGGGCGGCTTCTGTCGCTGGCAGGGCCGGCTGCTGAGCCTGGTGGCGATTCCCGCCAGTTGAGCCCAGCCTCGCCTCTGCCGGCAGGCGTTATTCCAGGTTATCGAGGCCGCGTTCGGCCATGGCCACGGCGCGGAACAGGGCACGGCCCTTGTTGAGGGTCTCCTGCCACTCCATCTCGGGCACCGAGTCGGCGACGATGCCGGCGCCGGCCTGCACATGCAGCTGGCCGTCCTTGATCACCGCGGTGCGGATGGCGATGGCGGTATCCATGTTGCCGTGCCAGGAGAGGTAGCCCACGGCACCGGAGTAGACGCCGCGCTTGACCGGCTCCAGCTCGTCGATGATCTCCATGGCGCGGATCTTCGGCGCCCCGGAGAGGGTACCCGCCGGGAAGGTGGCGCGCAGCACGTCCATGGCGGTCAGCCCCGGCTTCAGCCGGCCGGTGACGTTGGAGACGATATGCATCACGTGGGAGTAGCGCTCCACCACCATCTGGTCGGTGACCTTCACCGTGCCGGTGCGGCTGATGCGCCCCACGTCGTTGCGCCCCAGGTCGATCAGCATCAGGTGCTCGGCCACTTCCTTGGGATCGGCCAGCAGGTCCTTCTCCAGGGCCAGGTCCTCCGCCTCGCTCTTGCCGCGCACCCGAGTGCCGGCGATGGGCCGCACCGTGACCTCGCCCTCTTCCAGGCGGGTGAGGATCTCCGGGGAGGAGCCCACCACCTGGTGGTCGCCCAGGTCGAGGAAGAACATGTAGGGCGAGGGGTTGAGGCTGCGCAGGGCGCGGTAGAGGTCCAGCGGCGGCGCCTGGTAGCCGATCGACATGCGCTGGGAGGGCACGCACTGCATGACGTCGCCGGCCAGCACATACTCCTTGATGGTCTCCACCGCGGCCTTGAAGCCGCCCTCGGTGAAGCCGGAGGTGAAGTCGCCCTCCTCCACCGCCGGCGCGCCGGTGCCGGGGCTCTGGGTATTGACGGTGGCGCTGCGCAGCCGGATCTCCAGGCGCTCGAGGCGCTCCCGGGCCCGCTCGTAGGCGTCGGCCTCGGCGGGGTCGGCATGGGTCCACAGGGTCAGGCGACCGGAGAGGTTGTCGAAGACCACCAGCTCCTCACAGACCATCAGCAGGATATCCGGCACGCCCAGGGGGTCGGCCTTGGCGGCGGCGGCCGCGCTGCGCAGGCGCGGTTCCACGTAGCGAATGGTGTCGTAGCCGAAGTAACCCACCAGGCCGCCGTCGAAGCGCGGCTGGTCGTCCAGCCGCGGCACCCGGTAGCGGGACTGGAAGGCCTCGATCCAGGCCAGCGGGTCCTCGACCTCGGCTTCCTCGATCACCCGGTCGCCATCCAGGTGGCGCACGGTGAAGCCGCGCACCTCGAGGCGCTCGCGACACGGCAGGCCGATGATCGAGTAGCGGCCCCACTTCTCGCCGCCCTGCACGGATTCCAGCAGGAAGGTCCAGGGGGCCTGGGCCAGCTTGAGGTAGGTAGAGAGCGGGGTGTCGAGGTCGGCCAGCACTTCCCGGGTCACGGGAATGCGGTTGTAGCCGGCCTGGGCCAGCTCCTGAAAGCGGTCGGGAGTCATCATGCCCGTCAAGTCCTTTGGTGGTGTCTCGGAAAATGGCTAGCGGCGGCCGCCGTGGCGACCCGAGGGCATCACCATCGCCAGCGCTTGACCTCGCGCATCAGGGTGGCAAGGCCCTGGCGATTCGAAGGGAAATGACCGGGCATGGGAGTGGTGTCCGTGCGAGAAAGTTATAGCAACTTCTTATCAAATCGGCGTTTTTTATAGCGCCTTAGCGAAGGAACACTAAACGAGTTCCGCCAGCGATTCAACCATGCCGTCGGGGCCGCAGGCCGCCACCGGCTCGCCGTGATTGTAGCCATAGGGCACCGCCAGGGTACGGAAGCCGGCGGCCTTGCCGGCGGCGATATCGTGGCGGGAGTCGCCTACCATCAGGCAGCGCGACGGCGGCACCTCGAAGTGGCCACTCATCGCCAGCAGTGGCGCCGGATGGGGCTTCTTCTCGGCCAGGGAGTCGCCGCCCAGGCAGCGGGCGAAGAACCCATCGATACCCAGCCCCTCGAGGATCGGCGCGATAAAGGCCGCCGGCTTGTTGGTGACGAGCGTCAGGGTCAGGCCGCGCCCGGCGAGCCCTTCCAGGGCCTCGCGCACCCCGGGGTAGAGGCGGGTGCGGGCATCCGGGGCCTGGCCATAATGGTAAAGGAAGCGGGCATGGGCCGACTCCAGGCGCTCGGCCCCGGGGGCCTGGCCCAGGGCCGATGTCAGGGCCCGCTCCACCAGCACCCGGGAACCATTGCCCACCCAGTCGCGCACCCTGGCCTCGCCGGCGGCGGGCAGGGCCATATCGGCGAGGGTGAGATCCACCGCCGCGGCCAGGTCGGGGACCGAGTCCACCAGGGTGCCGTCCAGGTCGAAGCTGACCAGGGTGATGCCTTCCAGGCTGGGATGCATGGGTGCTCCTTGTGGTGTCAGACAGGGGTCGAATCGGCCATGCCGATTATGCATGTAATATTACGAAAAATTCTTCCACTTTTTGGCTGCCGCCCATAGGCAGACGAACGTCGTCCCGTTATGCTAGGGCCAGCCGTTGCCGACTCCAGGGCATCTCCCTCCCTACTCGGCCGGACGCCTACGACACCCCCGCCGTGACGCCCGACCGCCGTATCGAGGCCTGTGTCCTGACCCCGGGCAACTTTTTCAAACCTCTCCCTTACACACTTTGTCAGGAGTCTCTTATGACGCTACCACGCATCGTGGTGGTCGGCGGAGGCGCGGGCGGACTCGAGCTGGTCACCCGGCTCGGTCGCAAACTCGGCAAGCGCCAGCGCGCCGAGATCGTGCTCGTCGATCGCAACCCTACCCATATCTGGAAACCCCTGCTACATGAGGTGGCCACCGGCGCCCTCGATTCCGGCCTCGATGAGGTCTCCTACCAGGGCCATTCCAAGGGGAATGGCTACCAGTTCCAGCGCGGCACCCTGAGCGATATCGACCGCGAGGCGCGCCGGCTGACCCTGGCGCCGATCCTCGACGACGATGGCAGCGTGGTGCTGCCGGCCCGCCACCTGGACTACGACTACCTGGTACTGGCACTGGGCAGCGTCTCCAACGACTTCGGTACCCCCGGGGTCGCCGAGCACTGCCACTTCCTCGACTGCCCGCAGCAGGCCGAGGCCTTCCGCCACGATATGCTCAACACCTTCCTGCGCTACAGCGCCCCGGAGCGGCGTACCCACACCAAGCTGACGGTGGGCATCATCGGCGCCGGGGCCACCGGGGTGGAGCTGGCCGCGGAACTCTATGACGCCTCCAAGATGCTCAAGAGCTACGGCTTTACCTCCATCGAGGCGAGCCAGGTGCAGGTCCACCTGGTGGAGGCCGCTCCCGGCGTGCTGCCCGCCCTGCCGGCGCGCATCGGCAAGGCGGTGCACAAGGAGCTGGAGAAGCTCGGCGTGCATATCCATGCCGATACCCGAGTCACCCAGGTCACCGAGATGGGCTTTATCACCGCCGAGGGCGAGAAGATCGAGACCGACCTCAGCGTCTGGGCCGCCGGCATCAAGGCGCCGCCCTTCCTCTCCGAGCTGGGGCTGTCCACCGAGCGCAACCACCAGGTCAAGGTGCATGCCACCCTGCAGAGCATCGACGACGAGCGTATCTTCGCCTTCGGCGACTGCGCCAGCTGCCCTCAACCGGATAACAAGCGGGTGCCGCCCCGGGCCCAGGCCGCCCACCAGCAGGCCGGCGTGCTCTATCGCAACCTGCGCGCGGCCCTGGCCGACAAGCCGCTCAAGGAGTTCACCTTCCGCGATCGCGGCTCGCTGATCTCCCTGGCCCACTTCGATGCGGTGGGCAGCCTGATGCGCGGCGCCTCGGCGCGCAGCCTGTTTATCGAGGGGCGCCTGGCCAAGCTCTTCTACGCCTCCCTCTACCGCATGCACCAGTTCGCCATTCATGGCGCCGTCAAGACCGGCATGACGGTGGTGGTAGATGGGTTGAACCGCTTCCTGCGGCCGAAGATGAAGCTCCACTAAGCCCCGGCAACACTGGCATCAAAAAAGGCCGCCGAGCGATGCTCGGCGGCCTTTTTCGTGGCCGGGCGCTAGCCTTAGTCCACCTTGGCGGGAATGCTCGCCTCGGCCGGCAACGCCTCGGCGCCGTGATGATAGAGATGCACATCGCGCTGGGGGAAGGGAATGCTGATGCCCTCGGCGTCGAAGCGCCGCTTGATCTGCTCGGTCAGGTCCCAGTAGACGTCCCAGTAGTCCGCCGCCTTGACCCAGGGACGCACGATCCAGTCGATGCTCGACTCGCCCATGGCGCTCATGCGGATATTGGGGGCCGGCGTCGGCAGGATACGCGCGTCGGCGGCCAGCACCTCCTCCAGCACCCGGCGCACGGTGTCCGTGTCTGCTTCGTAGCCGACGCTGGCCACCAGGTCGACCCGGCGGGTGTCGTGGCTGGAGTAATTGGTGATGGCGCCATTCATCATCTGGCCATTGGGCACGATGATGCGGCGGTTATCGGCGGTCTTCAGCTCGGTGGTGAAGATCTGCACATCGTCCACCACCCCGGCCACGCCGCCGGCCTCCACATAGTCGCCGATCTTGTAGGGGCGGAAGATGATCACCATCACCCCGGCGGCGAAGTTGGCAAGCGACCCCTGCAGGGCCAGGCCCACCGCCAGGCCGGCGGCACCGACCACCGCGATCAGCGAGGCGGTCTGGATGCCCACCCGGCTGATGGCCGCCAGCACCACGAAGATCAGCAGCAGCGTATAGAGGATATTGCCCAGGAACTTGACCAGCAGCGGCTCCACCTTGGCCCGCTCCATGGCCTTGGTGGCCAGCTTGTGAAACAGCTTGGCCGCCCAGCGCCCGATCAGGAAGATGGCGATGGCCGCCACCAGGTTCATACCGAAGCTCGCTCCGGAAGTCTGCAGATAGGTCATTACCCCATTCGCATCCATAAGTCGTCCTTTTTCCATTCCATTCAAGTAGAGGTGGTTTGCCCGGCAAACCCTTGCAGCATAGCAGCGTTACCACACGCTCGGCGGGCCCCCATATTGTGGGAGCTGGCTGCAGCCTCCCCCAACCCAGTGGGAGCTGGCTTTAGCCGGCGATTCGGCATATCGGCGATGTGGTATCACCATCACCGACCTTACCCTATCGCCTGCTGAAGCAGGCTCCTACCACCCCGGTGCTCTCACCAACTGTGGGAGCTGGCTTTAGCCGGCGATTCAGTGAATTAAAGCAGGCCCTCCCGCTGCCGCGCCAGCCAGGCGCGCTTCTGGGCCGGGGAGAGCCGCTTGATGGCGGCCTCCTGGCGCAGTGCCTCGCCATGGCTTTCCATCGGCTGCTGATACCTGAGGACCAACGGCCCCTTGCCGCGCAGCGCCTTGGCGCCACGACCGCTACGGTGCTGCTCCAGGCGGCGCGCCACATCGGTGGTGATGCCGGTATAGAGGGCACCGCCGGCGGTCTCCAGCAGATAGAGGGTCCAGCGGGGCTCGGATGCCGCCATTCAGGCCTTGGCCAGCTCGTCGCGGAAGGCCTGGATCACGCTGTCGTAGCGGTGAGGATCCTCTCCGCGGCCGGCATTGAAGACCGCCGAGCCGGCCACGAAGGTGTCGGCGCCGGCCCGGGCGATCTCGGCGATATTCTCCACCTTGACCCCGCCATCGATCTCCAGGCGGATATCCAAGCCCGAGGCATCGATGCGCCGACGCGCCTCACGCAGCTTGTCCAGGGTGCCGGGCAGGAAGGACTGGCCGCCGAAGCCCGGGTTGACGCTCATCAGCAGGATCATGTCGACCTTGTCCATCACATGGTCCAGGTAGGCCAGCGGCGTGGCCGGGTTGAACACCAGGCCCGACTTGCAGCCGCCGTCGCGGATCAGCTGCAGGGAACGGTCGATATGGTCGGAGGCCTCCGGATGGAAGGTGATATAGCTGGCTCCGGCCTCGATAAAGTCGCCAATCAAGCGATCCACCGGCTTGACCATCAGGTGGGCATCGATGGGCGCGGTGACCCCGTGATTGCGCAGCGCCTTGCAGACCATGGGGCCGATGGTCAGGTTGGGCACATAGTGGTTGTCCATCACGTCGAAGTGGACGATATCGGCGCCGGCGGCCAGCACATTGTCCACTTCCTCGCCCAGGCGGGCGAAGTCGGCGGAGAGGATGGAGGGGGCAAGCTTGAAGTCGCGATGAGACATGGAGGTCGAAGACTCCTCGGGTCAGGGTAGCCAGGTCGGGCGTATTCTAGCAGCCCGACCGGCTTCCCTACAGGCATCATATCACCGACAGGCGCTCGCCCGATGCGGAGTCGATGCCCATATCGCGGGCCGTTGCAGCGCCACTGTCTTATGCCTCACCAGCCTGTGGCGACGCCTCGCCCTGCGCATCTTCAGCGGCCTTGCCCACCCGGTAGATGACATACAGGGCGGAGATAAGCGTCAGGCCAACGAAAAGGACCAGCCCCGCACCGAGACCGGCATAGCCGCCCCACTCCACCGAGTAGCCCGCCACCACCGGGGCGATGCCATTGGCTGCCATCACCGCGCCTCCCGCGGCCGCCACCACGCGGCCCTGCTTGTCGGCGACACTCGCCACCCCCATCAGGCAGCTGTAGGTGAAGAAATGCAGCGTCGACCAGGCGATGACGAGACCACCATAGAGCCATTGGCTATCCGTCTGGCTGACCGCCAGGGTGACCCCTCCGGAGGCGAGGATCCCGAACATCAACAGCGCCGAGCGCCCGAATCGCCTGCCGGCCCAGATAAGCAACAATGGGCCCAACAGCGAAGTGGCCCCATGCACCCCAAAGATCAGTCCCAGCCCGCCCGGCTCGAAACCGAGGCGATGCACCCCGATGCGCTCGGCATACATCCAGATCATGGTGTCGCGGATAAAATAGAAGAGCACCATCGCCAGCACCGCCAGCGACAAGGGGGTCAGCAGAAACAGGTAGGAGCGCTTGCCTGCCTGGGGAGTGCATGTCGAGGCCCCTTCGCCGACGAGGTCTCGCTGCTCCGGCGTCGCCATCAGCCAGGGGAGGCAGAGCAGGTGCAGGACGATCAACACCAGCATGACCCCATCGAGGGCAAAGCGGCTGGCGAATTGTGGCGTCAACACCAAGAGGGCGATAAACAGCACCGTGCCCAGCAGGACGACACGATCGAAGGTCTTCTCGGGATCCTCATAGCCGGCCACCACCGCATTGCCCACCGCCAGCACGACCCCATAGCCAATCCCCGAGAGCAGCAAGGGTAAAATCACCGAGGCGCTATCGTTCACCATCACCACCCCGATATTCCCCAGCACGGCCAGCGCCGTGCCCAAGAGCACCAAGGGCCGCCTGGGTAGCCGATGCACCACGGGAGCGACCGCGAAGGCCGCCAGACACATCGCCGTGAGGTTGTAGGTGACCAGCAGCCCCGCCGCGGACTCCGAGATGGCAAAGCTGGTGATATAGGCACTAAATAAATAGGGCAAGACGAGCAGTGGTGCCAACCCGACGCCATAGATCGCCGCGAAGGGCATCAGGATATTTTTCGATGTTAGTGTCTCGAATATTTTCATTATTGTTCACTCCCTTGCTCAGTCCAGGCGTCACCGGCATGGGCTTCGGCCAGGGCGATCACCGCCTCCTGATGAGGCAGCACCTCATCGGTATAGGCGATGGTCGAGCCAAAGCTTTCGAAGGGGTTATCAATCCCCGATTCAATCCCCGATATTCCTTCGATCACCGCAAGCCCCATATAAGGGGTCGATGCCAGGTCATAGCCGCCTTCCTGGCACAGCACCAGGCGCCCGTTGCACAGTTGCTCGGCGGCGCGTCGGATTCCCTTGGCAAGATACTTGAAGCCACGGGGTGTCATGGCCATACGCGCCAGGGGGTCATAGCAGCCGGCATCCAAGCCCGAAGCGACGATGATAAAGTCGGGGTTAAAGCGCCTGAGCGCGGGCATCACGACCCGCTCGAAGACCTCCTGATAGACCCGGTTTCCGCCCCCCGGAGGCAGTGGCACATTGATATTCCTGCCGAAGCCCTTCCCTCCCCCGCGGTGATCGCCGGTCCCCGTATTCTCCTCGAGGAAGTAGTAGTCCTGATGGATGGAGATCGTCAGAACGTCGGCATCACTCCAGAAGATCTCCTGGGCACCATTGCCGTGGTGCACGTCCCAATCGACGATGGCGACCCGTTCACAGCCGAGTCGTTGAGCATGACGTGCCGCCAGGGCGACATTGTTCAGCACGCAGAAGCCGGCACCACGGTGGCTCTCCGCATGATGCCCGGGTGGCCTGACGAAGGCGAAGGCATTATCGACCTCCTCCGCCATCACCCGCTCCACCGCCGTCATCGCCCCACCGGCCGCCAGCAAAGCGATGTCGAGCCCTCCGGCGGCGAAGACCGCTCCGGGTCCGGCGACCGCCGCCACCCCCTTATCCTGGGCCTTGAGGACGTCCAGGTATTCGCCAGTATGCACACGAAGAATTTCGTCATCCGTGGCCCTGCGCGGTTTGATGCTAACCAATTGTTCGGCTAGCCCCGATTGCTGAAGCAAGTTATAGAAACGACGCTTTATCTCCGGTCGATCATAGTTGGCGCCGGGCTGCACCAGGAAGGGAGGAAAGGGTTGATTGAGGCTGTCATACCAGAAGTAGCTTTCATCGAAAACCAGACCCGTGGCCATCAGTTCTCTCCTTGATTACCTTGTTGTTGTGCCAGGAAATACGGAATCTTCGGCGAGCCGCCCACCGAGCCCGACGAGCGGCCGTCGATATCAACCCAAGGGGGACTCCGTCGCCACCTTCCCGGCCGGCTCACGGGTCAGGAGGCTGACGGAAACGTAGGTCATCGCCGAGACGACGCAGCCCAGCAGCGGCCCCTGAACCCAGCCCAAGTCGGTACCCAGCAGCACGAAGGCACTGGTGGCGAAGCCGGTGGCGATGGAGGCCAAGGCGCCGGCGCTATTGCCCTGCCAGAAGGTGGAGCACAGCGACACCCCGAACAGCGAAGCCATCAGGGTGCCGTTGCCCAGCACGCCCAGCCACAGCACCATCACCGGGGGCAGGTAGGCCATGGCGAAGAAGGCCATCACCCCTACTGCGATCACCATCAGGCGGTTGAAGCCCATGCGGCTGAAGAAGCCACTCTTGACCCCCAAGGCGTGGCGAATGTCATAGGAGATCGCCGTGGAGATGGTGTGCATCAATGAGTTGGCGGTGGACTTCATGGCGAACAGGATAAACAGCGTGATCACGCTGGCCATGACCGGTCCGAAGGCGTCCTGGATAAAGGTCGGCATCGCCAGGTCGGGGGTACCGAGCTCCGGGAAATAGGCTCGCGCATAGAGACCAGCCAGGGGGGTAAAGTTGAGCAGCAGGCCGAAGATCGCCACCCAGATCCCTACCCTGGCCATGCTGACATCCTTCTTGATGGCCAGGAAGCGCACCGACATATAGGGCAGCACCGCGGCCCACATAAAGGCATAGGGCAATACCAGGAAGGAAGACAGGGTGCTATCACCGTAGGGGGCTCCCGTCGAGGGGTTGGCGAGCTCGGGATCGATGCTATGCAGACTCGCGATCAGATCGCCGACCCCCACCTGGACGAAGACCACATAGGCGATCGCGCAGGAAGCCCCCACCATGCCGATGATCATCACCGTATCGGTCCAGGCCACGGCCCGCAGGCCGCCGAAGATGGTGTAGCCGATCACCAGCAGGGTCACGAAGAGCGCCGCCGTATGGGACGAGACCCCGAGCCAGCCCGACATCAAGAGGCCGATGGCGCGGATCTGGGAGACCAGGAAGACGCTCAGCAGCAGCACGATGATGATGGCGGAAATCGCCCGCAGCCAGCGTCCTGCCGCCCCGTCCGAGTGGCTATTGGCGATGTACTCGGAGATGGTGCGA
Organism: Halomonas sp. H5; assembly: GCF_050613175.1. Classification (GTDB taxonomy): domain Bacteria; phylum Pseudomonadota; class Gammaproteobacteria; order Pseudomonadales; family Halomonadaceae; genus Bisbaumannia; species Bisbaumannia salifodinae. The sequence continues at coordinate 1,587,116 of NZ_CP192510.1, read as the reverse complement.
CTCCCCATGCGCTGTGCCTTGCGGCGCAGGAAGCCGGCGAAGAACACCGTGGCAACCAGGAAGGCCGGGGTATAGAAGACGTTGGAGTAGAGCTCGAAGGAGCCGTATTGATAGGCGACGCCGGGCGCCCCCATAAAGACGAAGCCACTATAGCCGGTGGCGATAATGGTGGCGGCGGCCACGAAGGGGCCCAGGGAATTATTGGCCACCAGGAAGCCCGATTCGTCCTTGTCTCCCGAGGCTCGCATGGAGAGCCAGGATAGGAAGAACATGGCCGAGGCGGATACCAGGAGTAGCGTCCAATTAAGCATGGGGCTTGCCTCCTTTCCGGTTCGCTGACCGACGTGTATCCAGCACCAGGGCGAGAACGGCGATGGCCAGCGTCACGCCGGAAGCCACGAAGAAGCCGATAAGAGTCCAGGATTCCATAGATCCCCCGATAGGTTGTTAGCGGAACGCCTCGTTCGGGAATTCGAGACAAGGCGGCCCCAGGGCTGGTGCATGACGCACCGGCCCGTCGTCGCTGGTCGCTCGACGAGAGTCGTTAAACGGGTGTTAGCACAGCGGCTCTTGCCACCCGCCCCGAGCGTGGCGGGTGGCCGACATCAGCGGGCCAGGTAGCCCTCGGCGCGCAGGCCTGCGGTGACCTCGAGGATGCTCTCCCTGAGGGTCTCGGCGACGAAGTCGACGTCCTCGCGGGTGAGGATCAGGGTCGGCGAGAGGATGTTCATATGCGCCAGGGGGCGCACGATCAGGCCGCGCTTCTGGCAGGCGTCGGCGATGCGATTGCCCACCTTGGCCGCCGGGTCGATCAGTTCCTTGGTCGCCTTGTTGGCGACGTTCTCCAGGCAGATCATAAATTTGCGGCCACGCACGTCGCCCACCAGGTCGAGCTCGCCGAGCTCGCGGATGCGCGCTTCGAAGTAGGCACCGACCTCCTTCACATGCTCGCAGATGCCCTCGCGCTCGATGATCTCGATGTTCTTCAGCGCCGCGGCGCAGCTCACCGGATGGCCGGAGTAGGTGAAGCCGTGGGTAAAGATGGCGCCTTCGGCCTGGGGCTTGCTGATCACCTCATAGATGCGATCGGAGAAGATCGTCGCGCCCAGCGGCAGGTAGCCGGAGGTGAGGCCCTTGGCGCAGGTGATGATATCGGGAACGATCTCGAACTCGTCCTCGGAGGCGAACATATGCCCGAGGCGGCCGAAGGCGGTCACCACCTCGTCGGAGACATAGAGGACGTCGTACTTGCGGCACACCTCTAGGGTCGCCTTGTGGTAGCCCTTGGGCGGCACGATCACCCCGCCGGCGCCCATGATCGGCTCGGCGAAGAAGGCGGCCACGTTATCCGGACCGATCTCGAGGATCTTGTCCTCCAGCTCCTGGACCTTCTGGCGGCAGAATTCCTCCTCGCTGAGCCCCGGGTCGCGACGATAGGGGTTGGGGCAGGAGATGTGGTGCACCAGCTGCTCGTCGATATCGAAGCCGATATGGTCGACCTTGACCCCGGTGATCGACATGGCCATGTAGGTGCTGCCGTGGTAGCCGTCGATCCGCGAGATGATCTGCTTCTTGGTCGGCTTGCCCAACTGATTGAAGTAGAAGTGGATCAGGCGCACCGCGGTGTCGTTGGCCACCGAACCGCCGCAACCGTAGAAGACGTGGTTGAGGTCCCCCGGGGTCAGCTCGGCCAGCTTGGCGGCGAGCTTGGCCGCCGGCGGCGTGGTGTGATGGCCGAAGGTGGAGAAGTAGGGAATGGCACAGATCTGCTCCGCCACCGCCTCGGCGATCTCCTTGCGGCCATAGCCGATATTGACGCACCACAGGCCGCCGATACCATCCAGGTAGCGATTGCCGTCGGCGTCCTGGATGGAGACCCCATCGGCGCCGGTGAAGACCATGGAACCTGTCTCCTTGAAGGTGGAGAAGTCGGTCCAGGGGTGCATGAAGTGATCGCGATCGGCTTCCCAGACTCGCTGCTTCTCGGCGGCGTCGACGGCGGTCAGGTTGGGGTTGAGGCTATTCATGGGTCACTCCTGTTCGTTCGGGTCGTGCGGTGGTTCGTGAAGACTAGGCGTCGGGCCGGTGACCCGACGCCGGCTCTCGTGATTAGTCGTTGCGTTCGCCGCCGGCGCTACCGGCCATCAGCTTATCCAGCGGCTCGGGGCGGAACAGCGGCTTCTTCATCACGCCCTTGATCCAGACGATGGCCACCAGGCTGACGATGCCCAGCACCACCCCGGCGCTGGTGAAGATCCAGGCGGTCAGCTCGGGGGCCGGCGAGGCGTAGACGATGGCGTAGACCATGCCGGCGATCCCGATCACCTGGGGCAGCGGATAGAAGGGGGTGCGGAAGGGGCGCTTGGCGTCGGGGTAGCGGCGACGCAGGGCGATCACGTTGACGTGGGCGATGATATAGGCGAGCAGCCAGGCAATGGCGGCGGCCACCAGCAGCAGCCCCACGGTGCCCGCATCGTCGCCCCAGATCAGCAGCGGCAGGCCGGTGACGCCGGCGATGAACAGCACCGCCACCCAGGGCACCCGGCTGGTCGGCGTCAGCCGGCCGAGGATCGGGAAGACCTGGCCTTGCTCGGCCATGCCCTGCAGCATGCGCGGCACCGAGGCCAGGGAAGTATTGAGGGTGCTGCAGGTGGCGGTGACCGCCGCCACGGCGAGCAGGAAGGTGCCGGAGCCGCCGAAGGCCGCGGTGGCATACTCGAGGTGGGGCAGCTCGGCGTTGAGCAGGGTCTCGCGGGGAATATAGAAGAGCGCGCCCAGGCAGTAGAGCAGGAAGACGCCGAAGATCAGGGTCAGGCCGATAAACATGGCGCGGGGAATATTGCGCTCGGGGTTGCGGCTCTCCCCCACCAGCGGGCAGACGAACTCCACCCCCACATAGCCCCAGATGGCCAGGGCGATCAGGGTCAGGGCGCCGTCGCCCAGGTTGAACTCGCCGAAGATCTGCCCGGCGGGAATCACGTGGGGCGCGAAGCCGCCGCTCAGGGCGCTGACGCCGAGCAGGGTCAGGGCCACCACCATCACGAAGGCCAGAACATTCTGCAGCTTGGCGAAGACGTCGATACCCATCAGGTTGAGCAGCGTGAAGAGGCCGAGCAGCCCGAAGGCGATCCACAGGCCACCGCCCAGGCCGGGATAGAGCACCCCCAGCAGGTAGTCGACCAGCAACAGCTCCGCGGAGAGGGCGAACATGGCCACCACCACATAGCCAGAGAAGACCGCGAGGATCGCCGGAAAGTGGCCGAGGGCCACCTCGGTGTAGGTACTCAGGCTGCCGGCCCGGGGAATCATCAGCGCCAGTTCCGAGAAGGAGGTGGCGTAACAGAGCGCCAGTACCCAGGCGATGGCCAGGGGCACGATATAGGCCGCCCCGGCGATGCCCACGCCCTGGAGCATGATCACCATCACGCCCTGGGACACCACCAGGCCCACCGCCACGGCGAGCAGCGCCTTCATGCCCAGGGCGGCGCGGGGCCGGGTGGTGGCCGCGCCGGGCGCGGCGGCAAGGGTTGTCTGTGTCTCTTGCATCGGGATTACCCTCATTATTTGTAGTCGTTGTAATCGTTGGGGTGCGCCGCCGGGGTTAACGGCGCCCCCTTGCCTCGTGGGCGGTCCGCTAGAGGCGGATCCAGGTAGTCTTCAACTGCGTAAACTTATCCAGCGCATGCAGGGAGAGGTCGCGGCCGAAGCCGGACTGCTTGTAGCCGCCGAAGGGCGTGCTGAAGTCGATGGCATCCACGGTATTGACCGAGACGGTGCCGGCGCGCAGGCGCCGCGAGACCCGGTGGGCCCGGGACAGGTTCTCGGTCCACACCGAGGCGGCCAGGCCGTAGATGGAGTCGTTGGCGATGGCCACCGCCTCGTCCTCGTCGGCGAACTCGATCAGCGCCGCCACCGGGCCGAAGATCTCCTCCCGGGCGATGGTCATCTGCGGCGTCACGCCCTCGAAGAGGGTCGGTGAGACGAAGGCGCCCTCGGCATCCGCCGCCGGCGCCTCGCCCAGGGCGAGGCGCGCACCCTCCTCCACCCCCAGGCGGATAAAGCCGCGTACCCGCTGGGCGTGGTCGTTGTCGATCAGCGAGCCGACGTTGGTCTCCGGGTCGAGGGGGTCGCCCACCTTGAGCCGGGCGGCCGCCGCGACGAAGTGGGCCACGAAGGCCTCCTTGATCTCGCGCTGCACCAGGATCCGCGAGTTGGCGGAGCACACCTCGCCCTGGTTGAAGTAGATGCCCTGCACCGCGGCGGCGGCGGCGGCCTCCACATCGCAGTCGGCGAAGATCAGGTTGGGGCTCTTGCCGCCGCACTCCAGCCACACCTGCTTCATGTTCGAGCGGGCGGCATAGTCGAGGAAGCGCTTGCCGGTGGCGGTGGAGCCGGTGAAGGTCAGGCAGTCCACGTCCGGGTGCAGGCCCAGCGCCTGGCCGGTGATATGGCCATGGCCGGGCAGCACGTTGAAGACGCCATCGGGAAGCCCCGCCTGCTTGGCCAGCTCCGCCAGGCGCAGCCCGGTCAGCGGCGACTGCTCCGCCGGCTTGAGGATCACGCTGTTGCCGGCGGCCAGGGCCGGGGCCAGCTTCCAGGCGGTGATATCCAGCGGGAAGTTCCAGGGAATCACCGCCGCCACCACCCCGAGCGCCTCGCGGGTGATGGTGGCCAGGTTGTCGCCGTCGGTGGGCGCCACCTCGCCATACAGCTTGTCGGTGGCCTCGGCGTACCAGGCGAAGCAGCCGGCGGCACCGGGGATATCGATGCCGTGGGCATCGCTGATCGGCTTGCCGGTGTCCAGGGTCTCGAGCAGCGCCAGCTCGTCCTGGTGCTCCATCATCAGCGCCGCCAGGCGCTGCAACACCGCCTTGCGATGGGCCGGGGCGGCCCGGGACCAGGTGCCCGCCTCGAAGCTCGCCCGGGCCGCGGCCACCGCCGCCTCGACCTCCGCCTCGCCACAGGCGGCGACCTCGCTGATCGCCTCCCCGGTGGCCGGGTTCCAGGTGGTCAGGGTGGCGCCATCCGCCGCGTCCCGGCGCTGGCCGTCGATAAAGGCGCCGCCGGGCAGGCTCAGCCGAGTGCGCAGGTCACGCCAGTAGGAAAGATCGTGTGCCGCCATCGGAATCACTCCAGTTGTCGGGGGTTGTACTTGGGGGCCTCGGAAGGCGCGAATCACGACTGGTGCGTTCACGATAGCCTCGGGCATTGCTTTACTAAAATATTATTATGCTAAGCGCTGGCTCAGTTTTTCTTATGCAGCGATGGCGCCCAGTGGCCGCCGATACCGTCCACTGGCGAGAGATTCAAAGGGAGGGAGACAAGACACCGGAGCCGGCGATGCTTTTAGTCTAGCCGCGACTCGATGGGGATCAGGATCGGCAAGGCACCAGGGCCTTATTCGCGCTCGCTCGAGCCGATCAGTCGCTCGGGGACCTGGGCAAAGGAGTGCGCGAGCCGCTCCAGGGTCGGCGACAGGGAGTCGGCGTCGCAGGCCAGCCGATGCATGGCCTCGGCGGCGGGGCTCAGGCGCAGCCCGCGCAGGCAGGCGATGCCCATGGAGAGCGGTGGCGCCTCGTCGCTCAGGGTCAGCGCCTTGAGGCGTCCGCCATCGAAGGCGTCCAGGGTGGTCAGGGGCGTATTGAACAGCGCGAAGCCGAAGCCCTTGGCCACCAGGCCACGGATCATGTCCATCGACTTGGCGCGGTGGGCCACCGTGGGCGAGAGCCCCTGATGGGAGAAGATCGACAGGAAGTAGTCGCGACTCAGCGGCCAGTCGAGGATCACCATGGGGTACTCCACCAGCTCGGCGAGGCGCACGCTGTCGCGGTCGGCCAGGGGGTGATCGACGCTGACCACCGCATAGGGAGGGAAGCGGTAGAGCGGCGTGAAGTCGACGCTCTCCGGGACCTGGAGGTCGTAGGTAAAGGCCAGCTCGTAGTCCCCCTTGCCCAGGCCGGCGACGATATCCACCTGATTCATCTCGTCGCACTGCAGGCTCACCGCCGGGTAGCGGTCGGCATAGCGGCGCAGCAGCTGAGGCAGGAAGACCGGCGCGAAGGTGGGAAAGGCCACCAGGCGCAGCTCGCCGCCGATCTCCTCGCCCAGGGAGACGGCGAAGCGCTCCAGCCCCTCGGCGTCGCGCAACAGCTGCTTGGCGCGCACCAGCAGTTGCTTGCCGGAAGGGGTCAGGGAGAGCCCCTGGGCATGGTGGCGAACGAAGAGCTGCAGCCCGGTGGTCTCTTCGATCTGCTGGATGGCCGCGGAGATGGAGGGCTGGGAGACATGCAGCCGCTTGGCCGCCTGGGTGACGCTGGAGAGGTCGCCGGCGACGACGAAGTAGCGCAGCTGCTTGAGGGTAAAGTGACGCATCGACGGGGTTCCGGGCTCGGGGACTCGAGGCGGCGACGCCGCCTACCCCGAGCATACCAAGGCTGGCCCAGGGGCGTTAGCGGCACTCCCAATCCTTTGGCCATCGCCGCGAGCCACTTCCTGGGCATTGAGACTCGGAGCTACCCTGGAGGCGAAGTCCTCGCGGGGCGCGGTAAACCCGTCCCTGGGCGCTACCGATGCCATCCCTGGCATAGGACCCCCGCTCGGCCCCGCCTCCAGCGCCCCTGAGCCATTCCAGCTTCAATAGTCCTGACTCGACTAGGTAGTTTCCAGGGCAGCGCAGGCGCGATCCAGGCGGGCCACCGCCTCGGGGTCGGCCAGGGCCTCGGTAAGCCGCGCCAGGAAGGCCTCGCAGCGCCCCAGCTGCTCGCGGGTCACGTACTCGTCGGGCTGATGACCCTGGGCCATGCTGCCGGGTCCGCAGACCAGGGTGGGAATCCCCAGCTCCCGCTGGAAGAGCCCCGCCTCGGTGCCGAAACCGATGCGCTCGCGGCCCGGCGCGGCCAGCAGCGACAGGATCAGCGCCACCAGCTCGCCCTCCTCCGCCATGGCCAGGCCCGGGTAGTCGCCGAGCCAGCTCAGGGAGACGCCCGCCTCGGGATGGCGCGCCTTGAGCTCGGCATCCAGGCGGTCGATCTTCTCCATCAGCGGCGCCAGCAACGCCTGCGGCTCCTCGTCCGGGACGTTGCGCACCTCGAAATCGAGGCGGCACCGGGCCGGCACGATATTCAGCGCCGTGCCGCCGGCGACGGTACCCAACTGCAAAGTGGTATAGGGGATGGCGAAGCGGGTATCGAAGGGCCCGGTCTCGGCCTTGGCGGCGGCGGTGTCGGCGAACCACTGGATCAGCGGCGCCGCCGCCTGGATGGCATTGATGCCCTCCGGGGCCATGCCGGAGTGGCAGGCCCTGCCGGTCACCTCGATACGACCGGCCTGCTTGCCCTTGTGGGCGGTGGCCAGGCGCATGGAGGTGGGCTCGCCCACCACGCAGGCGGCGGGGCGTACCCGGAAGCGGCGCATCGCCTCGAGCAGGCTGCGCACCCCCAGGCAGCCCACCTCCTCGTCATGGGAGAAGGCCAGGTGGATGGGCGCGGCGAGCTCGGCCCGGGCCATGGCCGGCAGCGCCGCCAGCACCGCCGCCAGGAAGCCCTTCATGTCCGCGGTGCCACGGCCATAGAGGCGCTGCCCCTTGGCGGTCAGCCGATAGGGATCGCTGCTCCAGGCCTGGCCGGTCACCGGCACGGTGTCGGTATGCCCGGAGAGCATTACCCCGGGGCGATCCCCGGGCCCGATGGTGGCGTAGAGGTTGGCCTTCTCGCCGCAGGCCGAGGGAACCAGGGTCGCCTCGATGCCCTGCTCGGCGAGGAGATCCCGCACGAAGTGGATCAGCGCCAGGTTGCTGCGATCGCTGGTGGTATCGAAGGCGATCAGCCGCTCCAGCAGATCGACACAGGCCGTCGAGGCGTCGCTCATCGGTCGTCTCCCGGCACCCCGTAGCCGGGCGCCCGGTTGGGATCAATGGCACGACAGAGATAAGCGGCCCGCTCGGGGAGATAGGCCTGCCACACCCTACGCAGCTCCTGGATCGGAGCGATATGCCAGTCCACCCGCAGGTCCACCGCCGGCCAGCTAGCCTGCTCATAGACCTTGAGGCCCGCCGAGTGCACCGGCCCCATTTCGCCGCCGGCGGCCTGGGCCGCCTCCAGCGCCGCCAGCAGCCGCTCGGCGAGCTCCCCCGGGTGACTCTCGAAGGCCTCTACCAGGGCATCGATCACCGCGCCGTCGGCGAGCATATTGCCGCCGGCCACGCAGTCGCGGCCGCGCCGGGTGGCATGGATCCCCAGGGTCTCGGCGCCGCTATGCACGGCGCTGCGCCCCTCGGCGTCCAGCACCTGCAGCTGGCGCCACTCGGGGAAGCGTTCCTCCTCGACAAGGCGCGCCAATACCGTCTCGGCGGGAAGGCCCTGGGCCAGCAGCTCGGTGCCGCGCTGGCCCAACACCGGGTTGGTGACGTTCTGGGTCAAGACCACCCCACGCCCCGGGGCGATAAAGGGACAACGGCTGGCCACGCAGATGCTCGATGAGCTGATGGCGGTGCCGAACTGGCCGGTCTCACGGCAAAAGCCGGCGATGGAAAAGGTCATTGGGCGCCCTCCTCACCTGCGGCCGCGTCCGGGATCACGGCGATCACATCGATCTCCATCAGCCACTCCGGCTGGGCCAGCCCCGCCACCACCAGGCCGGTGGAGATGGGATAGACCCCCTTGAGCCACTGCCCTACCTCCCGATAGACCGGCTCGCGGAAACGCGGGTCGGTGATATAGGTGGTGGTCTTGACGATATGGCTGAGGTCGCTGCCGGCCTCCTCGAGTAGCTGCTTGACGTTCTTCATGGCCTGGTTGGCCTGGGCGGCGGGGTCGCCCAGGCCGACCAGGCGACCCTCGAAGTCGGTGCCCACCTGGCCGCGCACATAGACGGTGTTGCCGGCCCGCACCGCCTGGCAGAGGTCGTTGTCCAGGCTCTGGTTGGGGTAGGTGGCCTTGGTATTGAACATGCGAATTCGGGTATGCGTCGGCATCGACGACTCCTTGCTGCTGAGGCAATTAATGGTTTTCGCAGATCGGCGTGAAGCCGCGTCTCGGCGATTGGCGCCCATAGGCGCCTCAACCAGGATCGCCCTTCGGGCGATAATCGCGCGGGGAACCCGCGCTCCCACAAAACACCGTGCGCCTTCATGCCTAGGTGCGATAAACCCCATCATGGGGGGCCACATAACGCCCCGCTGGCTTACTCGACGGTCGCCGCCCGGCGTGGCGCGGTGCGCCCCGCGTCCTGGGCCTCGGCGTGGTAGGCCAGGTACTTGCGCTGGGTGGCGATGTGGTCGGCGATATGCTTGGCGTCGTGCCACACCCCCCAGATAAAGCTGGAGCCGCGCCGCGACAGCCAGGGCAGGCCGACGAAATAGACGCCGGGCTCGCGGGAGACGCCGCGCTGGTGCTGGGGCTTGCCGTTGTCATCGAAGGCGTCCACCTTGAGCCAGCGGTAATCCACCGTGAAGCCGGTGGCCCAGACGATGGTGCCGATCTCGGCCTCGGCCAGGTCGAGCTCGAGCAGCGGCTCACGCACGCAGGCCGGGTCGGCGGGGATGCGCCGCGCCTCGGGCTCCTCCGGCAGGTCGAGGCCATTACGGCGGGCATAGTCGTCGGCGGCATCCAGCATCGACAGGTAGTTGGCGTCGCCGGCGGCCAGGTTGTCGGCCAGGTCGGATTCGAAGGTCACCTTGCCGTCGGCGAAGGCCCGGGTGCGCCCGACCAGGGTCATGCCCTGGTGGGCCAGCTCGCGGAAGTCGATGGTCTTGCCGCCATTGGCGCCGCTCACCGCGATGGTGACGTGCTCGCTGCCGGGGCGCATCATCTCGGTATCCCACTCGCCGAGCACCCCCAGCCACCAGCAGAAGTCGCGCCCCCGGTAGGCCCGGGGCGGACGATCGTGGGGCCCCACCGAGAGGTAGACTCGCCTCCCCGAGCGCCGCAGCTCCTCGGCGATCTGCACCCCGGAGGAACCGGCCCCCACCACCAGCACCGCGCCCTCCGGCAGTTGCCCGGGGTTGCGATACTCGGCGGAGTGAAGCTGGGTGAGGGTCGCGTCATCGGGGGCGATGGGCGGAATCACCGGCGTCTGGAAGGGACCGGTGGCGGCCACCACCCGGTTGGCCTCGATCACTCCCTCGGAGGTCTCGATGGTAAAGCCCGGCCGGCCGGCGTTGCGCTCCACCGACCTGACCTCGACCCCGGTGCGGATGGGGGCCTGGATCTTCTCGGCATAGGCCTCGAAATAGGCCGCCACCCGCTCCTTGTCGGCGAAGGCGTCGGGGTCCAGGTCGTCGAACTCGAGCCCCGGGAAGCGGTCATGCCAGGCCGGGCCATTGGCCACCAGGGAGTCCCAGCGGCGGGTACGCCAGGCCTCGGCGATGCGGTTACGCTCCAGCACCAGATGGGGCACGCCCTGATTACTCAGGTGTTCGCTCATGGCCACGCCGGCCTGACCGCCGCCCACCACCAGGGTATCGATCGTTTCTACTGTCATGCTGCGTCCTCCGGGTGAAGTCGTTATGCCCCCACCTTAGGCGCGCCCCATGATTAGATAAAATATAGTTATTCTGGCTTTTGCATCAAAAAAACCGATTCTCGATGAAACCGCCCTGTCATCGAGAATGGCTATCGGGCATTATTCCCAAAATATATATAAAACAGGATTGTCATTACTTATGGGCTAGTTTAGCCTGCTATCCAACATCCTTAATCTCGTGCGGAGCCCATGACCATGTTCAAGCCCTCCTGGATTCATCGCGGCATCCTGGCCGCCGCCCTCGGCAGCGTCGTCGTCGCCACCCCGGCCCTGGCCCAGGAGCGCGAGCTGCTCAACTCCTCCTACGACATCGCCCGGGAGCTGTTCTCCGCCATCAACCCGGACTTTATCGCCCACTGGGAGGCCGAGCATGGCGAGACCGTCGGCGTACAGCAGTCCCACGGCGGCTCCTCCGCCCAGGCCCGGGCCATCATGCAGGGCCTGCGCGCCGACGTGGTGACCTATAACCAGGTCACCGACGTCCAGGTGCTGGCCGACGCCGGTCTGGTGGACGAGGAGTGGCAGAGCCAGTTGCCCAACAACGCCTCCCCCTACTACTCCACCACCGCCTTCCTGGTGCGCAAGGACAACCCCAAGGGCATCGAAAGCTGGGACGACCTGGTGCGCGAGGACGTGAGCATGGTCTTCCCCAACCCCAAGACCTCCGGCAACGGCCGCTACACCTACCTGGCCGCCTGGGGCTTCGCCGAGCAGGCCTTCGACGGTGACGAGGAGCAGATCCACGACTTCATGCGCACCTTCCTGCGCAACGTGGCGGTCTTCGACACCGGCGGCCGCGGCGCCACCACCAGCTTTATCGAGCGCGGCCTGGGCGACGTGCTGATCAGCTTCGAATCCGAGGTCAACAATATCCGCGGCGAGTACGGCGAGGACGACTTTGAGGTGATCGTGCCGCCGGTGAGCATCCTCGCCGAGTTCCCGGTGGCCGTGGTGGAAGAGAACGCCGAGCGCAACGGCACCGAGGACCTGGCCCGGGGCTACCTGGACTACCTCTATAGCGAGGAAGGCCAGCGCACCCTGGCCGGCTTCAACTACCGGGTCCACCACGAGGCGGTGGTGGAAGAGTTCGCCGAGCGGTTCCCCGAGACCGAGCTGCTGCGCGTCGAGGAGGTCTTCGGCGGCTGGGAGCAGGCCATGGAGGACCACTTCGCCGGCGGCGCCCTGCTCGATCAACTGCAGCGTCGCTAAGCCATCATGAGCCTCGCCCTTCCCCGCCTCACAGGCCGTCGCCGGGTCCTGCCCGGCTTCGGCCTGTCGCTGGGCATCAGCCTGATGTTCGTCTCGCTGGTGCTGCTGCTGCCCATGACCAGCCTGGTGGGCCAGCTCTCCGGCATCAGCCTGGCCGAGTACTGGGCCATTATCAGCGATGGCCGGGTGGTGGCCAGTTACACCGTGACCCTCGGCGCCGCCGCCCTGGCGGCGCTGGTCAACGCCGCCTTCGGCCTGCTGCTGGCCTGGGTGCTGGTGCGCTACGAGTTTCCCGGCAAGCGCCTGCTCGATGCCCTGATGGACCTGCCCTTCGCCCTGCCCACGGCGGTGGCCGGCATCACCCTGGCCACCCTCTACGCCGGCAGCGGCTGGATGGGCCGGTGGCTCGAGCCGCTGGGGCTGCAGGTGGCCTATACCTGGGTGGGCATCGCCCTGGCCATGGCCTTCACCAGCATCCCCTTCGTGGTGCGCACCGTGCAGCCGGTGCTGGAAGACCTGCCCCAGGAGGTGGACGAGGCGGCCCTGACCCTGGGCGCCTCTGATGCCACCGCCTTCCGCCGGGTGATCCTGCCGCACCTGTGGCCGGCGCTGGTGACCGGCACCGGGCTGGCCTTCGTGCGCTCCCTGGGCGAGTTCGGCGCCATCATCTTTATCGCCGGCAACATGCCCTATGAGACCGAGATCACCGCCCTGATGATCTTCGTCAAGCTCCAGGAGTACGACTACGTGGGGGCCTCGGCCATCGCCTCGGTGGTGCTGATGGTCTCGCTGGCGCTGCTGCTGGCGATCAATATCTGGCAGGGGCGCTTTATCAAGCGCCTGCATGGAGGACGCGGCTGATGCAACGGATCGGTGATGCCCCGGCGGTGCGCCGGGGCCTGATTGGCGCCGCCCTGGTTCTCTCGGCGCTGTTCCTGCTGCTGCCCCTGGTGGCCATTTTCGCCCAGGCCTTCGCCCAGGGCGTGGGCGTCTTCTGGGCCAATGTCAGCGACCACTACACCCTGGCCGCCATCGGCCTGACGCTGGTTATCACCGTGCTGACGATTCCCGTCTGCCTGGTGTTCGGCGTGGCCCTGGCCTGGCTTGTGACCCGCTTCAGCTTCCCGGGGCGGCGCCTGCTGCAGACCCTGATCGATATCCCCTTCGCCGTCTCGCCGGTGGTGGCGGGCTTGATCTACCTGCTGCTCTACGGCCGCAACGGCTGGATCGGTGGCTGGCTGGACACCCACGATATCCAGCTGATGTTCGCCTGGCCGGGGATCCTGATGGTGACCCTCTTCGTCACCTGCCCCTTCGTGGCCCGGGAACTGATCCCGCTGATGCAGGCCCAGGGCTCCCGGGAAGAGGAAGCCGCGGTGACCCTGGGCGCCTCCGGCGGGACCATCTTCCGCCGGGTGACCCTGCCCAATATCCGCTGGGCGCTGCTCTACGGGGTGATCCTCACCAATGCCCGGGCGGTGGGCGAGTTCGGCGCCGTCTCGGTGGTCTCCGGGGCCATCCGCGGCCAGACCAACACCCTGCCGCTGCACCTGGAGCAGCTCTACCAGGACTACAACACCGTGGGCGCCTTCGCCAGTGCTGCGCTACTGGCCCTGATCGCCCTGTTCACGCTGGCCGCCAAGGCCGGCCTGGAATGGCGCGCCGCGCGCCGGGAGGCTTGATCATGGGCATTCGCCTGAGCCAAATCGCCAAGACCTACGGCCGTCCGGGCACGCCCCGGGCCCTGGAGCCCATCGACCTGGAGATCGCCAGCGGCGAGCTGGTGGGCCTGCTGGGCCCCTCCGGCTCCGGCAAGACCACCTTGCTGCGGATCATCGCCGGCCTGGAACAGCCCGACCGGGACCCCGCCGGCACCATCCACTTCGGTAGCCGCGACGTCACCGAGGTGCATGTACGCGACCGGCGCATCGGTTTCGTCTTCCAGCACTATGCGCTGTTCAAGCATATGACGGTGTTCGACAACGTGGCCTTCGGCCTCACCGTCCAGCCGCGCAGCCAACGCCCCTCCAGCGGCGAGATCCGCGCCCGGGTGCACCAGCTGCTGGAGATGGTGCAACTGGAGCGTTTCGCCCAGCGCTACCCGGCGGAGCTCTCCGGCGGCCAGCAGCAGCGGGTCTCCCTGGCCCGGGCCCTGGCCCTGCGCCCCGAGGTGCTGCTGCTCGACGAGCCCTTCGGCGCCCTGGACGCCAAGGTGCGCCAGGACCTGCGCCGCTGGCTGCGCCACCTGCATGACGAGCTGAACTTCACCAGCGTCTTCGTGACCCATGACCAGGAGGAGGCCCTGGAGCTCTCCGACCGGGTGGTGGTGATGAGCAATGGCCGCATCGAGCAGATCGATGCCCCGGCACGGCTCTATCGGGCCCCGGCCAACCGCTTCGTCTTCGAGTTCCTGGGCGACGTCAATCGCCTGGAGGGCGAGGTGCGCGACGGCGTGCTGACCTGCGGCGAGGCACGCCTGGCGGTCGACCTGCCCGAGGGGCCCCAGGAGCTGCTGCTGCGCCCCCATGAGCTGAGCCTGGACGCCGCCCCCGGTGCCGCGGCGCATCTGCCGATGACGGTCACCGCCGTGGTGCCGGTGGGCGCCGAGGTGCGCATCGAGCTGGCCGCCGACTGGCTCGCCGAGCCGTGGCTGGCCACCATCGGCCATACCGATTTCGAGCGCCTCGACGTCAGGCGCGGCCAGCGCCTCTATGCCCTGCCCCAGCGCTGGCACCGCTTCGCCGCCGAGGGCCAGCCGGCGACCAAGCCCAGCCTGGCCTGACCGGGAGACCCGACGCTTTCCAGACTCGGCGCCCGCCCCCTATACTCGCCTCGGCATCCCGCCGAGGCGTTGTTATTGGAGAGCCCCCTATGCCAAGCCCTATGCCGAATCCCATGCCCAGCCCCCGACTCAGACTCCCGCTGCTTGCGCTATTGCTCCTCACCCTGCTGCTGGCGGGCTGCAGCAGCCCCCACTACCTGCAGGTGGATCCCCGGGTCAGCGCCGAGCTGCCGCGCAGCGGCCAGGGCCAGGCGGTGGCGGTGCATGTGGTGGATGGTCGCGACAGCGAGGTGCTGGGCACCCGCAGCGGCGCCGAGATGTCCGCCGCCACCATTACCGTGCAGGCCCATGAGCTGGTGCCCAAGCTGCAGGCCCAGGCCGAGGAGGCGGTACGCCAGATGGGCTTTAGTCCCACCCGCCAGACCGACACCACCCCGCGACTGACCCTGACCCTGATGCGCCTGGACTATGCCCGCGGCGACGGCGTGCCGGTGCTCGGCGAGGCGGTGCTGGAGGCGGTCTTCCAAGCCGAGGCGGTCAACGCCGGCACCACCTATACCGGCACCTACACCTCGCGACGCAGCCAGAGCTACGCCCTGCGCCCCAGCCGCGAGGCCAATACCCGGATGGTCAACGAGCTGCTGAGCGACGGCCTCAACCGCAGCTTCCGGGACCCGGAGCTGGGTGCCCTGCTGGCTCGCTGATCGTCTGCACCAACGCCGCCACAAAACGTCAAGGGGCGCCTCCATGGAGGCGCCCCTTGGCGTGTTAACGCCGAGAAACCAGCGCTTAACGCCGCGGCCCCCGCCGCCGTAGCGACCAGATGCTCTCGCGAAAGCCGTTGGATTCCGGCTCGGCATCGTCCAGGTGCAACAGTTCGAAGTTGGCGCCGAACAGCCGCTCCACCTCGGCCGCCTCGACGCTGAAGGGCGGGCCGGCGCTATCCGGCCGGGTCAGGCTGATCAGCAGGCCACGACTGCCCGGAGCCAGCAACTGGGCGAGGTGAAAGGCATAGCGCTGGCGGGTCGCCTCCGGCAGGGCGATCAGGGCGGCACGATCATAGAAGGCCCCCACCTCGGCGGCCTGGGGCAGATGGAAGTGGAAGAAGTCGCCACACCATAGCTCCACGCTGCCCTGGCGGGTCACCTCGAAGTCGCCCTGACGGTAGCGGGACGCCGGCGCCTCGCCCTCGGCCACGAACTGGGCGATCGCCTGGCTGGCCAGTTCGATGCCCAGCACCGGATGCCCCCGTTCGGCCAGCCAGCGCATATCCAGGCTCTTGCCACACAACGGTACCAGCACCTTGGTATCGCTGGGCACGCCCAGCCCGGGCCAGTAGCGCGCCAGCGCCGGATGGGCCGCCTCGCGGTGAAAGCCGATCCGCCCTTCCCGCCAGCGCGCCAACCATTCGTTTTCCTGAACGCTATCCATCTCTCACCGGACTCCCTTGGTCACCGACAGCACTTAGAACCAGCGATCGCGCTTCTTGCGGCGCCGCGGCAAGTGGGGAACGATCAGCCCCGCCAGCAGGCCGGCACCGGCCACGCCGCCGCCATACAGGAAGTAACGCAGCAGCAGGTCTTCCTCCTGGGTATCCAGGCGCGCCTGCAGCTCGCGTACCCGGCGCTGGGCCTCGGTGACCTGGCCGTCCAGCTCATGGTTGCGCGACTCCAGCTCGGCGATCCGCGCCTCTCGCACCTCCAGGGTCTCGGTCATCCCGGCCACGCGCTGCTCCCACTGCTCGTTGATGCCGTCGAGCTCCTCGGTCAGCTCGGTCACCTGGCTCTCCAGCGCCGGCAGGCGGACCCGATCGCTGGGCTCCTCCTGTAGCTCGCTGGTCAACACCCAGACCGCATTGCCGTTGGCGTTCATCACCCGGGTGTAATTCCCACTGCTCTCCAGGGCGCGCACCGGCTCACCGGCGGTGAGGGTGCCGATGATACGGTAGCCATCGGTGGGCCCACTGCGCACGAAGGTGCTGAGTTCATCGGTGACCCAGTGGGTCGGGTCCTGCACTTCCTGAGCCTGGACGGAGAGGCTCAGCCCTCCCAACACCAGGCCCATGATCAAGGGGTTGAATTGTTTCATAGCTCTGCCGTCATGATGGGCTCGGGGTGGCACGGCGGCCCTGCCCCAGGCGATCTTCGGCGTGATCGGCGACTCCTTCGACGATCCCGCCCCACTCGGATTGCCATCCACAGCTTCTGTGGATAAGTCTTGGGAAAACCCTTCGCGAAGAGTTCGTATCCGGCATCGGCGCTGCGATCCCTACAAATCGATCACTTTTTGATCGAAGGCGCGGACGTTACTCCTCGCCGCGGGGTGGCCAGCTCATGGGCCGCGGAAACTCCGCCACCTTGCCCTCGGCCTTGACCGCCTTGGCCACGCCCTCGCGCTCCACTTCATCGATACGCACGATGGAATTCAAGGGGATATAACTGCGATTGACCCCCTCGAAGGTGCGCCGCAGCTTGTCGCTGGAGGGGTCCACCACCAGCTTGGAGGCATCCTCGAAGACGAGTTCCTCCACCTCGATAAAGCCCCACAGCTCGCTCTGGAAGATCTCTCGTGCGTAGAGCTCCCAGACCTCGCCCTGATTATGGAATACCACGCGATAGATGGGCTTGGACGCCATATTGCCTCTGTTTCGACCTCATTTGACCGCCTCGCCGGTGGGCAAGAGCGCCCGCCGGATCGTGACCGGCAAGAATATCACAGCCGCGCCCGGGCCGAACCTGGGGAGCACGCCACTGGAATGACGGAGGGACGCTGGCTCCCATCCAGGCGGGTGCGTATAATCCTCGCCCAGATATTCACGCTTGGCCGCAAGGCCCCTCCTGTATAGACCCCAAACCGGTGACGGAAACGTCGGGCCACGTGCCGCGACCCTGATTCTTATGGCGAAGAAACTCTTCATCAAGACCCACGGCTGCCAGATGAACGAGTACGACTCCGCACGCATGGCGGATCTGCTCGGCGAGTCGCACGACCTGGAACTGACCGACGACGAAACCCAGGCGGACGTGATCCTGCTCAACACCTGCTCGATCCGCGAGAAGGCCCAGGAGAAGGTCTTCCATCAGTTGGGGCGCTGGAAGAAGCTCAAGGAGAGCAACCCGGAGCTGGTGATCGGCGTCGGCGGCTGCGTGGCCAGCCAGGAGGGCGAGGCCCTGCGCAAGCGCGCCCCCCATGTGGACATGGTCTTCGGTCCCCAGACCCTGCACCGGGTGCCGGCGATGCTCGACTCCCGCCAACAGAACCAGATCTCGGTGGTCGACGTCACCTTCCCGGAGATCGAGAAGTTCGATCACCTGCCCAAGCCCAGCTCCGACGGCGCCACCGCCTTCGTCTCGGTGATGGAAGGCTGCTCCAAGTACTGCACCTTCTGCGTGGTGCCCTATACCCGCGGCGAGGAGGTCTCGCGGCCCTTCGAGGCGGTGATGGACGAGGTGATCCACCTCGCCGACCAGGGCGTGCGGGAGATCAACCTGCTGGGCCAGAACGTCAACGCCTACCGCGGCGAGAACCAGCTCGGCGACGAGATCGACCTGGCCGAGCTGATCAGTTGCGTGGCGGCGGTGGAAGGCATCGATCGTATCCGCTTCACCACCTCCCACCCGGTGGAGTTCTCCGACAGCCTGATCGAGGCCTACGGCGAGATCCCCGAGCTGGTCAGCCACCTGCACCTGCCGGTGCAGTCCGGCTCCGACCGCATCCTGGCGGCCATGAAACGCGGCCACGGCGTGGAAGAATATGTGGACAAGATGGAGCGGATCCGCGAACTGCGCCCGGACATCAGCTTCTCCTCGGACTTTATCATCGGCTTCCCCGGCGAGACCGACGAGGACTTCGAGGCCACCATGGACCTCATCCATCGCATCGGCTTCGATCACTCCTTCAGCTTCGTCTACTCGGCGCGTCCCGGCACCCCGGCAGCCAGCCTCGAGGACGACACCCCGGAGGGCGTCAAGAAGCAGCGCCTGGCGATCCTCCAGGAGCGCATCAACCAGCAGGCGATGCAGATCAGCCGCCGCATGGTGGGTAGCACCCAGCGCATCCTGGTCACCGGCTTCTCGCCCAAGGACCCGGGCCAGCTCTCCGGACGCACCGAGAACAACCGGGTGGTCAACTTCCGCGCCGCCAACCCCATGGAGCTGATCGGCTTCTTCGTCGACGTGGAGATCACCGAGGCGCTGCCCAACTCCCTGCGCGGCGACCTGGCCTCCCCGGCGCGCTATTGAGCGCCTCCGAGAGCCTCCTCCGAGCCCCGCCCGCGGGCCGCACCCAGGCATTGCCCCGGCACCGTCCGGGGCTTTAAGCTCATCGCATTCCCCCTGCCAAGGACCCTCTGCTCTTGAGCCAACACAGTTCCCAGGCCAATCGCATCATCACCCTCAACCTCGAGCCCAACGACCCCCTGCGCCTGGCCAATCTCTGCGGCCAGCGCGACGAGCACCTCAAGCTGGTGGAGTCGCGCCTCGGCGTGACCCTGCGCAACCGCGGCAATACCTTCCAACTGGCCGGCCCCAGCGCCCGGGTCAAGGCCGCCGCCAATGTGCTCGAGCACCTCTACCGGGAGGCCGAGGTCGACGAGCTGTCGCCGGACACCGTGCATCTCTTCCTGCAGGAGTCGGGCCTCGAGGCCCTGGAGGAGGACGAGGGGCCCCTGGACGATCACGAGGTGCTGCTGCGTACCCCCAAGGTGGTGATCAAGCCCCGCGGCCAGAACCAGCAGGGCTATGTTCAGAGCATCCGTAACCACGATATCAATTTCGGTATCGGCCCGGCGGGCACCGGCAAGACCTACCTGGCGGTGGCCGCGGCGGTGGAGGCGCTCAACCAGCAGCAGGTGCGCCGCATCCTGCTGGTGCGTCCGGCGGTGGAGGCCGGCGAAAAGCTCGGCTTCCTGCCCGGCGACCTGGCCCAGAAGATCGACCCCTACCTGCGCCCGCTCTATGACGCCCTCTACGAGATGCTCGGCTTCGAGCAGGTCGGCAAGCTGATCGAGCGCCAGATCATCGAGATCGCCCCGCTCGCCTATATGCGCGGCCGCACCCTCAACAACGCCTTTATCATCCTCGACGAGAGCCAGAACACCACCCGCGAGCAGATGAAGATGTTCCTGACTCGCATCGGCTTCGGCTCCACCGCGGTGATCACCGGCGACATCACCCAGGTGGACCTGCCCCGGGGCCAGAGCTCGGGGCTGATCCAGGTCCTCGAGGTGCTCAAGGACACCGCCGGCATCGGCGTCACCCACTTCGCCGCCAAGGACGTGGTGCGCCACCCCATGGTGCAGCGGATCATCGAGGCCTATGACCGCTTCGAGGCGGAGCAGGAGGCCGAAGAGCGCGCCCGCAAGGAGGCCCGCCGCGAGGCCCGGGAGCGCCAGCAGGCCAGCCAGGCCAATGGCAAGGCCGGGGATGCCACCTCATGAGCGAGATCGACCGCCAGGTGGCCCTGGCCGACGCCGCCGACCGGGCCAGCCTGCCCGATGAGGCCCAACTGGCCGCCTGGGTCGGCGCCGTGCTGGCCCGCCACCCCGACGCCGCCGATCACGAACTGACGGTGCGCTTCGTCGACGGCGAGGAGAGCCAGGCCCTCAACCGCGACTACCGCGGCAAGGACAAGCCGACCAATGTGCTCTCCTTCCCCTTCGAGAGCCCGCCGGGGATCACCCTGCCGCTGCTCGGCGACCTGGTGATCTGCCATGCCGTCGTGGTTCGCGAGGCCGGGGAGCAGGACAAGCCGCTCTCGGCTCACTACGCTCATATGGTGGTCCATGGCACCTTGCATCTGCTGGGCCATGACCATATAGAGGATGACGAGGCCGAGCGCATGGAAGCCCTGGAGGTGGCCATCCTCGCCGAGCTAGGTTTCCCCGACCCCTACACGGCATCCGACCCGGCGCCCGGCGCGCCTTCTATCGAGGACACGAGACCCGACGCATGAGCGAAGACCGATCGAGTAGCCAGGGCAACAAGTCCTGGCTCGATAAGTTGTTCAGCGCCTTTTCCCCCGATAACGACGAGCCCAACTCCCGGGACGAGCTGCTGCTCTTCCTGCGCGAAGCCGGCTCCCGACTGCGCCTGGAGCAGGATGCCCTGACCATTATCGAGGGTGCCCTGCAGATCAACGACCAGCAGGTCCGCGAGGTCCTGATCCCCCGCTCCCAGGTCACCGCCATCGCCATCGACCAGCCCCTGGAGGATTATCTGCCGGTGATCCTCGAGACCGGCCACTCCCGCTACCCGGTGGTGGGCGAGAACCTCGACGAGGTGCTCGGCATCCTGCTGGTCAAGGACCTGCTGCCGATGCTGTGCCGCTCTTCGGAGGAGCGCGACGGCCTCGACCTGCGCCAGGTGCTGCGCCCGGCGATGTTCGTGCCGGAGTCCAAGCGCCTCAACAGCCTGCTCAAGGAGTTCCGCGACACCCATAACCATATGGCGGTGGTGGTCGACGAGTACGGCGGCACCGCGGGCATCGTCACCATCGAGGATATCCTCGAGCAGATCGTCGGCGATATCGAGGACGAGCACGATATCGACGAGGAGGAGGATATCCGCGAGCTGGGCGACGGCCGCTTCGCCATCCGCGCCCTGACCCCCATCGAGGACTTCAACGAGCGCTTCGAGACCCGCTTCCCCGACGAGGAGTTCGACACCCTGGGCGGCCTGGTGATGCAGCGTTTCGGCCACCTGCCCCGGCGTGGCGAGTTCACCGACCTGGGCGGCTGGCGCTTCACCGTGCTCAACGCCGACAATCGCCGCATCCGCCTGCTCCAGGCCGAGCCCTGCGAGATCGGCGAGGACGACTGACCCGCGCCACCAAGGAATCATCTTCGACAAGGAACGCATCGATGAGCGAGTTGCGCCTGCTCCCCTGGCACGCCTATCTGCTGGCCCTGCTGGCCGGGGGCCTGACCACCCTCACCGCTTCTCCCTTCGGGCTCTGGTGGCTGGGCCCGCTGGCCGCCGGCCTGATGTACCTGGGCATCCACGCCCTGACCCCGGGCCAGGCCGCCATGAAGGGCTGGTGCTACGGCCTGGGCCTGTTCGGCAGCGGCGCCTCCTGGGTCTATGTGTCGATCCACGACTATGGCTACACTGGAGTGCCGCTGGCGCTGTTGCTCACCGGCCTCTTCGTCGCCGGCCTGGCGCTGTTCTTCGCCGCCACCTTCTGGCTCTACCGCCGCCTGACCGGGCCGCAACTCGCCGCCTTCACCTTCGCCGGGGCCTGGGTGCTGGGCGAGGTGCTGCGCACCTACGCCTTTACCGGCTTCCCCTGGCTGCTGCTGGGTAGCGCCCAGGTGGACTCGCCCCTGGCCCCCTGGGCCCCCATCGGCGGGGTCTACCTGCTGTCGCTGATCACCGCCCTTACCGGCAGCCTGGGGGTCGAGCTGCTGCGCCGGCGCTGGGCCGCCGGGGCCATCATCGCCGTGCTCTGGCTGGCCGTGCTGGTGCTGCCCCGCCAGTGGAGCGAACCCAGCGGCGAGCCCCGCCGGGTCGCCCTGCTACAGGGCAACCTGGATCAATTGATCAAGTGGACCCCGGAGGGGCAGCGGGTGGCGGCCAATACCTATAGCCGCCTGACCCTGGAACAGGACGACGACATCGACCTGATCGTCTGGCCCGAGGCGGCCCTGCCGATGTTCGAGGACCAAGCCCGGCCGATCTTCGAGCGGGTGCAGACCAACCTGGCCCCGGACACCGCCCTGCTCAGCGGCATCCTGCAACGCGACGCCGACAACCGCTATTACAACGCCGTGGTGGGCCTGGGCGAGGTGGAGGGCGAATACCGCAAGGCGCACCTGGTGCCCTTCGGCGAGTACCTGCCCCTGGAAAGCCTGCTGCGCGGCGCCATCGCCTTCTTCGACCTGCCCATGCCGGCGCTGCACCCCGGCCCGGACCGCCAGGCCCCGATGCACGCCGCCGGCCTGACCCTGGGCAACGCCATCTGCTACGAGATCATCTATCCCGACCTGGTGGCGAGCCGCGCCCGTGGCGCGGACATCCTGCTCACCGTCTCCAACGACACCTGGTTCGGCGCCTCCCTCGGTCCCCAACAGCACCTGCAGATGGCCCGCCTGCGGGCGCTGGAGAATGGCCGTTACGTGATGCGCGCCACCAGTAACGGCCTCACCGCCCTGATCGACCCCCAGGGCCGGGTGCTAGCCCAGGCGCCCCAGTTCGAGGTGGCCAGCCTGGTCGGCGAGGTGCAGGGCATGCAGGGCCTGACGCCCTTTACCCGCACCGGCAGCTGGCCCGCCTGGCTGCTGGCCGCCCTGCTGGTGCTGCCGGGGCTGCGTCTAATGCGCCGCGCCTAGCCGTGTAGGTCGGGTAAGCGAGCCAAAGCGAGCGCACCCGACGCGCACTTGCCCTACCTACTGCGAAAGAAAAATACCGCCATACTCCCGTATCATGTTAGCGTGGTTCCTCCCCTGTGATACGGGTTTGTCGGCGCCAAACTATTGGAATCGTTAAGCTCTATACCAACTCCAATAAAGACCAGAATGTCATGATGTCAGCTACCGAGTGTGTCGCTTCCCTGATCGAGAGTTTCCAGAACCGGCGCCCGCTGCGCTCCGGCTCGCTGATCGTCACCCTCTACGGCGACGCCATCGTGCCCCGCGGCGGCACCGTCTGGCTGGGCAGCATCTCCCAGCTGCTGGAGCCCATCGGCATCAACGAGCGCCTGGTACGCACCTCGGTCTACCGCCTGACCCGGGAGACCTGGCTGCAGGGCGAGAAGACCGGCCGGCGCAGCTACTACAGCCTCAGCGGCCCGGGACGGCGACGCTTCGAGCAGGCCTTCAAACGGGTCTATTTCGGCAACGGCGAGGCCTGGGACGGTGGCTGGACCCTGGTCTTCCTCGGCCAGCTGGCCACCGCGGAGCGCGCCAGGGCCAAGGAAGAACTGGAGTGGCTCGGCTTCGGCGCCTTCGCCAGCGGCGTGCTCGCCCACCCGCGCATGCACCGCAGCGAGGCCCTGGGCGTGCTCCAGGAACTGGGTATGGCGGAAGACGCCATCGTCCTGCATAGCGAGGCCAGCGAACCCCTGGCCCCCAAGGCGCTGCGCCTGCAGGTGCGCGAGAGCTGGAACCTGGATCAGTTGGCCGACAGCTACAGCCGCTTCCTGGCCCAGTTCCGCCCGCTCTGGAAGGCGCTCAGCGAGGGCCACGCCCTCGGCGATCAGGACGCCTTTATCGCCCGCACCCTCTTGATCCACGAGTATCGCAAGGTGCAGCTACGCGACCCCCAGCTGCCCGAGGAGCTGCTGCCCACCGCCTGGGAGGGCCGCAACGCCCGCCAGCTATGCCGCAATATCTACCGGGAGATCTACCAGGGCGCCGAACGCTGGCTGGATCGCCACCTGGAGACCGCCGAAGGCCCCTTGCCCGCCCCCGCCGCCAGCTTCTACCAGCGCTTCGGCGGCCTGGACTGACCCTCGGGGAGCCTCCATAAAAAACGCCCGCCGGCATCATCGCCGGCGGGCGCCTTCTTACTGGGAAGCGCTAATTTACTTGTGCCGGAAGCTGGGCTTGCGCTTCTCGGCGAAGGCGGCCATGCCCTCCCGGCGATCCTCGAAGGCGAAGGTACTCTGGAAGGCACGCCGCTCGAAGGTCAGCCCCGCCTGCAGCGGGCTCTCGAAGGCCTGGTTCACCGACTCGCGGATCAGCCGCACCACCGGCGCCGAGTGACCGGCGATGGTAGTGGCCAGGGCCAGGGCCTCGGCCTCGAGCTCGCCGGCGGGCACCACCCGACACACCAGGCCGGCGCGCTCGGCCTCCTCGGACCCCATCATGCGCCCGGTCAGGCACAATTCCATGGCCTTGGCCTTGCCGATGGCGCGCACCAGGCGCTGGGTGCCGCCGGCGCCGGGCATGGTGCCGATCTTCACCTCGGGCTGGCCGAACTTGGCGCTGTCGGCGGCCAGGATCAGGTCGCAGGCCATGGCCAGCTCGCAACCACCGCCCAGGGCGTAACCGGCCACCGCCGCCACCACCGGGGTGCGGCAGCGCTCCAGGGCCGCCCAGCCGCCATCCGCGGCGAAGGGGAAGTCCTCGGCCTGCAGGCCGGCCATGTCCCGGTCGAGCATCTCGCCGATATCGGCGCCGGCGGCGAACACCTTGTCGCCCCCGGTCAGCACGATGGCGCCGATCTCGGCGTCGGCATCGAAGGCGTCCAGGGCCCGGCCCAGCTCGGCCACCAGGCCGTTGCACAGGGCATTATAGGCCTGGGGACGATCCAGGCGGATCACCCCGACCCGCCCCTCGCGGGTCACCCGGAGATAGTCGTAACTCATGCGCTTTCCTCGCTATTCTGACGCGTGCCCTTGGGCGCGTGTGTCGTGCCCTTGGGTGCCGTGCTGCCGGCATCGAGACTCGGGCGGTCGGCGTCGAGCTCGCTAAGCGGCTCGCAGGGCTCCATCTGCTCGCGGCAGCGCCCCACCAGGCGCTGATACTCTCGGGTGCCCTGCTGCTTCCAGGCCACTTCCTGGTCGCTGAGCTCGCGCTTGACCTGGGCCGGGGAGCCCAGCACCAGGGACTGGGGTGGGCATTCGAAGCCGGCCTTGACGAAGGCGGCGGCGGCGACGATGGAGCGCTCGCCGATCACGGCGCCATCCATCACCACGGCGTTCATGCCGACCATGGCATCGCGCTTGATCACGCAACCGTGCAGCACGGCGCCATGGCCGATATGACCGTCCTGCTCCACCTTGGTGACGCAGCCAGGGAAGCCGTGCATCACGCAGGTGTCCTGCAGGTTGGCCCCCTCCTCCAGCACCAGCTGGCCGAAGTCGCCGCGCATCACCGCGCCGGGCCCCACATAGCAGTTGGGGCCGACGATGACGTCGCCGATCAGCACCGCGGTGGGGTGAACATAGGCGCTGGGATGCACCACCGGGGTGACTCCCTCGAGGCGATAGCAGGGCATGGCACGTCTCCTTTGTCCTTAGTGGGCTGGGGCTGTTCCGGCGGCAGGCTTGCGAGGAGGCGCTGTGAACCCCTCCCTGGGCGCTTCCGATGCCATCCCTGGCATAGGACCTCCTCTTCAGCCTGCCCCCGGCGCCCCTTGCCAGAAAGTGGCTTGGCGAGCTTACGCCTCGGCCGGGGCGTGGCGACGGCTCTGCACCACCACGAAACGCCGGGCGACGAAGGCCTGGTCGCACAGGGAGGCGTTGGCCGCCGGGTTGCCGCCGGTGGCGTGGAAGTCGCTGAAGGCCGCGGACTGGTTGACGAAGACGCCACCGTCCAGGTTCAGCGACAGGGGTGCGGCCACGTCCATGGCCAGCTCCTCGAACTGCTCGGCCACGGCCTCATCGGTGGTGTAGGCGCCGAGGGTGATGGCGCCTTTCTCGGTGATCACTTCCCGGGCCAGCTCGATGCTGTGGGCGGTGCTGTCGGTGGCGATCACGAAACTGATTGGGCCGAAGCGCTCCTCGCTGAAGGCGTCGCGCTGGCTGGCGTCCACCTTGAGCAGCAGCGGGGTGCGGATACGCGCCTTGGGGAACTGCGGATGCTCGCGGCTCTCGCTGTCCAGCAGCACCTCGCCCAGCTCGCGGCAGGCCTCAATGCGCTCGGCGGTGGCCGGCGCCTGGATGGCCCCCAGCACGGCGCAGGCGCGGTCGTTGTCGGCGAGGAACTTCTCCACGGCCTTGGCCAGGGCCCCGGCCACCTGATCGAAGCTCATATGGCCGTCGGCGGTCTCGATACCGCCCTTGGGCACATAGATCGCCTGGGTGGTGGTACACATCTGGCCGGAATAGAGACTCAGGGTGAAGGCCAGGTTGCGGGTCACCGCCTTGAGGTCGGCGACGCTGTCGATGATCACGCTGTTGATGCCGGCCTTCTCGGTGAACACCTGGGCCTGGGTGGCGTTCTGCTCGAGCCACTCGCCGAAGGCGTTGGAACCGGTGAAGTCGATCAGCTTGACCGCCGGGTTCAGGGCCAGCTCCTTGGTCACCGGGGCCTCGAGGCTGTCCGGGGCCAGGGTCACCAGGGCCGGGTCGAAGCCCGCCTCGCTGAGCACGTCCTGGGCGACCTTGACGGTCATCGCCACCGGCAGGATGGCGCCCGGGTGCGGCTTGACGACCACCGGGTTACCAGTGGCCAGGCTGGCGAACAGGCCCGGGTAGGTGTTCCAGGTGGGGAAGGTGGAGCAGGCCACCACCAGGGAGATGCCGCGGGGCACGATATGGAAGCGCTTGTTCATCACCAGCGGGTCGTGCTTGCCCTGGGGCTTGACCCACTGGGCGGTCTCCGGCACCTGGGCCATGGCCTGCCAGGCATAGGTGACGGCTTCCAGGCCGCGATCCTGGGCGTGGGGGGCGCCGGCCTGGAAGGCCATCATCGGCGCCTGGCCGCTGGTGTGCATCACCGCCTGGCCGATCAGCGGACTCTGGGCATTGAGGCGCGCCAGGATCTCCAGGCAGACGCCGACCCGGGCCTTGGCACCGGCGTCGCGCCAGGCGGGCATGGCCACCTGCATGGCATCGATCAGGGCCTCGGTCTCGGGCTGGTCATAGGTGATGCCCAGCTCGAAGCCGTAGGGGGAGACTTCGGCGCCGACGCGCTCGCTGGCTCCGGGGCTGACCAGGGAGAAGTGCTGCTTGCACAGCGCCTCGAAGTCGGCCGGCGCGCCCTTGACGGCCGCCTCGTCGTACTTCTTGAGGCTCTCGGGATAGGGGGTCCAGAACTCGCGGGAATTGATGGCCTGGACGGCGCCCTCGAGGGTGTCGCGATGGCGCTCGAAGAACTGCTGGGCTTGCTGGGTCATGGGGGACTCCTGACTCAGGGAGAATATTTCGATACGTGATATCCCCAAAGACTATCCATAGCGTAACGAAACATCAATCGCCACGGGGCCAGGCGGCCCCATGCGCCTTTCCGAGCCTCACTACCATGTCACTGTTTTTCCGGGGTTTTGCCGGCATGGCGCGATGCACACCCCTCTCCTTCGACCATGGTATAAGGGCCGGAAAGCCGGCGACAAGGCCGATATCAAGCCACTGTTTATTAATGATTTTTATCCCACGGCACCGGAAATACGATACATGGATCGGTAAATCTCATCATTGATGCGTATCAAAAAAATCCTATACTCGTCGCTATCACCTCTCTTTATGTATCGCTTTCACGGCACCCGAGCCGAATCGAGGAACCATGCCGAACCTGCTGCAACTCGAAGGCCCCCACCGCGGCGTCCTGCGTATCACCCTGCACCGCCCCGAGGCGCTCAATGCCCTGAATACCGCCCTGCTGGGCGAGCTGGCCGAGGTCCTGGCCGACGCCGACCGGGATGACGCCATTCGCGCCGTGGTACTCACCGGCAGCCGTCGCGCCTTCGCCGCCGGCGCCGATATCAACGAAATGGCCGAACGCGACCTGGTGGGCATGCTCGACGACCCCCGTCAGCGTCACTGGGCCGCCATCGCCCGCTTCTCCAAGCCCCTCGTCGCCGCCATCAACGGCTTCACCCTGGGCGGCGGCTGCGAACTGGCCATGCATGCCGATATCCGTATCGCCGGCGAAGACGCCAAGTTCGGCCAGCCGGAAATCAACCTGGGCATCATGCCCGGCGCCGGCGGCACCCAGCGCCTGGTGCGGGCGGTGGGTCAGGCCCTGGCCACCCAGATGGTGCTGACCGGCGAGCCGATCTCCGCCCGCCGCGCCCTGGAGGCGGGGCTGATCAGCGAGATCACCCAGCCGGAGCTGACCGTCGAGCGCGCCACCGCCATCGCCGAGCGCATCGCCGAGAAGGCGCCGCTGGCGGTACGCCTGGCCAAGGAAGCCCTGCACAAGGCCCTGGATACCGACCTGGCCACCGGCCTGCGCTTCGAACGCCACGCCTTTACCGTGCTGGCCGGCACCGCCGATCGCGAGGAGGGCATCAAGGCCTTCCAGGAAAAACGCCGCGCCCAGTTTACCGGACGCTAACGCCCCGTTTTGACGACAGAAGGACAGCGCCATGACCGATCAGCCTTTGCACTACTGCGTGGAAGAGGGCATCGCCCGCCTCACCCTCAACCGCCCCGATAGCCTCAATAGCTTCAACGGCGAGATGCACGCCGCCATGCGCGAGGCCCTCAAGGCGGTACGCCAGGACAAGAGCGTGCGCGTGCTGCTGCTGACCGGCAACGGTCGCGGCTTCTGCGCCGGCCAGGACCTCTCCGACCGCAACGTGGCCCCCGGCGCCGAGACGCCGGACCTGGGCGAGTCCCTGGAGAAGCGCTACAACCCCATGCTGCGCACCCTGCGTGAGCTGCCCTTCCCCACCGTCTGTGCGGTGAACGGCGTGGCCGCCGGCGCCGGCGCCAATATCGCCCTGGCCTGCGACATCGTGCTGGCGGCGCGCTCCGCCAGCTTTATCCAGGCCTTCTGCAAGATCGGTCTGATCCCCGACTCCGGCGGCACCTGGAGCCTGCCGCGCCTGGTGGGCATGGCCCGCGCCAAGGGCCTGGCCATGCTGGGCGACAAGCTCGGCGCCGAGCAGGCCGAGCAGTGGGGCCTGATCTGGCGCTGCGTGGACGACGAGGCCCTGGCCGACGAGGCCCTGAGCCTGGCCCGCCACCTGGCCACTCAACCCACCCAGGGCCTGGCCTATATCAAGCGCGCCCTCCACGCCAGCGACGACAACGGCTTCGATGAGCAGCTCGACCTGGAACGCGACCTGCAGCGCCTGGCCGGCCGCACCGGCGACTACCGGGAAGGCGTCGGCGCCTTTATGGAAAAGCGCAAGCCACAGTTCAAGGGGGAGTGAATATGAGCAAGCACCAACTCACTCTTCATACCACCCAGGGGAAATAAGATGCCTGCACTCGACACTACTATCGTCGTGGGCGTGGTGGGCGCCGGGGCCATGGGCGCCGGCATCGCCCAGGTGGCGGCCCAGGCCGGCCACCCGGTGCGCCTCTATGACACCCGCGATGGCGCCGCCGAGGCCGGCATCGCCGGCATTCGACAGCAGCTCGAGAAGCGCGTCGCCAAGGGCAAGCTGACCCAGGAGGTGGTGGAGGCGGTGATCGAGCGCCTCAGCCCGGTGACCAGCCTCGACGACTTCGCCGGCTGTGGCCTGGTGGTGGAGGCCATCGTCGAGAAGCTGGAGGTCAAGCGGGAGCTGTTCGCCCGCCTCGAGGCGATCTGCGGCGAGGCGGCGATACTCGCCAGCAATACCTCTTCCCTCTCCATCACCTCCATTGCCGCGAACCTGGAACACCCGGAGCGCCTGGCCGGCCTGCACTTCTTCAATCCGGCGCCGGTGATGAAGCTGGTGGAGATCGTCTCCGGTCTGGCCACCGCGCCGGCCATCGCCGAGACCCTCTACGCCACCGCCGCGGCCTGGGGCAAGACCCCGGTGCACGCCAGTTCCACCCCCGGCTTTATCGTCAACCGGGTGGCGCGGCCCTTCTATGCCGAGGGCCTGCGCCTGCTGCAGGAGGGCGCCGCCGATGCCGCCACCCTGGACGCCCTGCTGCGCCAGGCCGGCGGCTTCCGCATGGGCCCCTTCGAGCTGATGGACCTGATCGGCCATGACGTCAACTACGCCGTCACCCGCTCGGTGTTCGACGCCTACTACGGCGACACCCGCTTCGAGCCCTCCCTGGTGCAGCTGGCCCTGGTCGAGGCCGGTCGCCTGGGCCGCAAGAGCGGCCAGGGCTTCTACGACTATCGCCAAGGACAGCGTGAAGGGCAGCGCGAAGGCGCCGAGAAGCCGGCGCCGCGTTTCGCCGCCCCGGCCCACGCCGACCTGCCGCCGCTAGTGGTGGAAGGCGAGGCGGGCTTCCTGGCCCCGCTGGTCGAGCGCGCCGAGGCCGCCGGGATCGAGCTGGTACGCCACCCGGCCCAGGGCGCCGAGGCCCTGCCCACCCTGCGCCTGGGCGAGCTGACCCTGGCGCTCAGCGACGGTCGCTGCGCCACCGAGCGCGCCGCCGACGAGCGCCGCGAGGGCCTGGTGCTCTTCGACCTCTGCCTCGACTACGCCGAGGCCAGCGCCATTGCGCTGGCCGCCAGTGCCGCCACCGGCGAGTCCCAGCGCGCCGTCGCCGCGGCCTTCTTCCAGCGCCTGGGCCTGGCCGTGGCCTGGGTCGACGACACCCCGGGCCTGGTGGTGCTGCGCACCGTGGCGATGCTCGCCAACGAGGCCGCCGACGCCGTCCACCAGGGCGTCTGCAGTGCCGCCGATGGTGACCTGGCCATGCGCGCCGGGGTCAACTACCCCCGCGGCCCCCTGGCCTGGGCGGAGGCCCTGGGCCTTGGCTACGTGCACCGCACCCTGACCCATTTGCAGCAGAGCTACGGCCAGGACCGCTACCGCGCGGCCTTCCTGCTGCGCCGCAAGGCCATCGCCGAGGAGCGTTTCCATGAGTGAGTCCCTGACCCCGCAGCAGCTGGCCGAGGCCTGCGCCGAGGCGATGTTCGCCCGTGATACCGCAAGCCAGGCCCTCGGCATGGAGATCGTCTCGGTGGCCCCGGGCAAGGCGGTGATGCGCATGAGGGTGCGCGACACCATGGTCCAGGGCCACGGCAACTGCCACGGTGGCTACCTCTTCACCCTGGCCGATTCGGCCTTCGCCTTCGCCTGCAATACTTATGACGAGGCCACCGTGGCCTCGGGCTGCAGCATCGACTACCTGGGGCCGGCCTGGGAGGGCGATGAGCTGACCGCCACCGCCGAGGAGCAGAGCCGCCGCGGGCGCACCGGCGTCTACGACATCACCATCCGCAACCAGCACGGCGACGCCATCGCCTTGTTCCGGGGCCGCTCCTACAAGATCCGCGGCAGCGTACGCCGCCTCGAGGAAACCACCGCCGCAGAGGGTCAAGCATGAACGACGCCTATATCATCGACGCCATCCGCACCCCCATCGGCCGTTACGGCGGCGCCCTCGCCCCGGTGCGCGCCGACGACCTGGGCGCCATCCCGATGCGCGAGCTAATGGCGCGCAATCCCTCGGTGGATTGGTCCCAACTGGATGACGTGCTCTACGGCTGCGCCAACCAGGCCGGCGAGGACAACCGCAACGTGGCGCGCATGTCGGCGCTGCTGGCGGGCCTGCCGGTGGACGTGCCCGGCACCACCCTCAACCGCCTGTGCGGCTCCGGCATGGATGCGGTGGGCTACGCCGCCCGCGCCATCAAGGCCGGCGAGACCGGCCTGATGCTGGCCGGTGGCGTGGAGTCCATGTCCCGGGCGCCCTTCGTGATGGGCAAGGCCGAGCAGGCCTTCTCGCGCAGCGCCGAGCTCCATGACACCACCATCGGCTGGCGCTTCGTCAACCGCCAGATGAAGGCCCAATTCGGCATCGACTCCATGCCGGAGACCGCCGAGAACGTGGCCGAGCAGTTCAACATCTCCCGAGAAGACCAGGACGCCTTCGCCCTGCGCAGCCAGCGGCGCACCGCCGCCGCCATGGAGCGCGGCCGCCTGGCCGAGGAGATCGTCCCGGTGGCGGTGCCGCGCCGCAAGCAGGCGCCACTGGTCGTCGATACCGACGAGCATCCCCGCGCCTCCACCACCGCCGAGCAACTGGCGGGGCTGCCCACCCCCTTCCGCGACGGCGGCAGCGTCACCGCCGGTAACGCCTCCGGGGTCAACGATGGCGCCTGCGCCCTGCTGCTGGCCTCCCGGGCCCAGGCCGAGCGCTTCGGCCTCACCCCCCGCGCCCGGGTAGTCGGCATGGCCACCGCCGGCGTCGAGCCGCGCATCATGGGCTTCGGCCCGGCCCCGGCCAGCCGCAAGGTGCTGGCCCAGACCGGCCTGTCCCTCGACCAGATGGACGTGATCGAGCTCAACGAGGCCTTCGCCGCCCAGGCCCTGGCGGTGACCCGCGACCTGGGCCTTCCCGACGACGCCGAACACGTCAACCCCAACGGCGGCGCCATCGCCCTCGGCCATCCGCTGGGCATGAGCGGCGCCCGGCTGATTACCACCGCGCTGCATGAACTCGAGGCCCGCCAGGGACGCTACGCGCTGTGCACCATGTGCATCGGCGTGGGCCAGGGCATCGCCATCATCATCGAGCGCCTGTGACCCATAACGACAACGCCCGCTTGCCTGGAGACACCCTATGACGATTCACACCAAGGTCCGCCCCATCGCCAACCTCGACCCGCTGGAGACCGCCAGCCTCGACGAGCTGCGCGCCACTCAGCTGTCGCGCCTGCAGTGGAGTCTGAAGCACGCCTACGACAACGTGCCCTTCTATCGCCAGGCCTTCGACCAGGCCGGTATCCACCCCGAGGATATCCGCTCCCTGGAGGACCTCGGCAAGCTGCCCTTCACCACCAAGGCGGACCTGCGCGACAACTACCCCTTCGGCATGTTCGCCACGCCGATGCGTGACGTGGTGCGGGTCCACGCCTCCAGCGGCACCACCGGCCAGCCCACCGTGGTGGGCTACACCCAGAACGACATCAATACCTGGGCCGACGTGGTGGCCCGCTCGATCCGTGCCGCCGGCGGCCGCCCCGAGGACAAGGTGCACGTGGCCTACGGCTATGGCCTCTTCACCGGCGGCCTGGGCGCCCACTATGGCGCCGAGCGCCTGGGCTGCACCGTGATCCCGATGTCCGGCGGCCAGACCGAAAAGCAGGTGCAACTGATCCGTGACTTCGATCCGGACATCATCATGGTCACCCCCTCCTATATGCTCAATATCGCCGACGAGATGGAGCGCCAAGGCCTCGACCCGCGCCAGCTGGCCCTGCGTGTCGGCATCTTCGGCGCCGAGCCCTGGACCGGCAGCATGCGCACCGCCCTCGAGCAGCGCCTGGGCATCGACGCCCTGGATATCTATGGCCTCTCCGAGGTGATGGGCCCGGGGGTCGGCATGGAGTGCCTGGAGACCAAGGACGGCCCGACTATCTGGGAAGACCACTTCTACCCGGAGATCATCGACCCGGTCACCGGCGAGGTGCTGCCGGACGGCGAGTATGGCGAACTGGTCTTCACCTCCCTGACCAAGGAGGCCCTGCCGATCATCCGCTACCGCACCCGGGATCTGACACGCCTTCTACCTGGCACCGCCCGTCCGATGCGTCGCATCGACAAGATCACCGGGCGCAGCGATGACATGCTGATCATCCGCGGCGTCAATGTCTTCCCCACCCAGATCGAGGAGCAGATCCTCAAGGTGGAGCGCCTCTCCCCCCACTACGAGATCGAGGTCAGCCGCCAGGGCAATCTGGACATGGTGCGGGTCCGCGTCGAAGCGTGCAGCAACGAGGTGGCCAAGGACCTGGGTGCCTGCGAGCAGTTGGCCAAGGCGCTGCAGCACGGCATCAAGACCTATATCGGCATCAGCACCCAGGTGGAGGTATGCGGCGTCGAGGAGGTGATGCGCTCCGTCGGCAAGGCCAAGCGCGTCAAGGATCTGCGCTAACCTCCCAGGGAGTTTTTCTGGCGCCGTCCGGCCTCGCCGGGCGGCGTTTTTCTATTCTTCTCCCGGCATCTCGCTAACTCATCTGAGCAACCCTAGCCGAAGGTCTAAAAGCGACACGCTTTCTATTTATTGATTTATTTTTTCGTGTCACTAAACTCTAGGTGAGATCCACAAGGTCAGATTCCCCGACCCGTTACCGGAGGTCACCCATGTACGCACAGCTGGTCGATACCGGCGCCAAGCGCCTCAAGAATCTGGAAGAGATGAGCGCCGAGGAGCGCGCCTTCCAGGAGCGCATCGACGCCGAGATCAAGATCGAGCCCAAGAACTGGATGCCGGACGGCTACCGCAAGACGCTGATCCGCCAGATTTCCCAGCACGCCCACTCGGAAGTGGTCGGCATGCTGCCGGAGGGCAACTGGCTGACCCGGGCGCCGACCCTGAAGCGCAAGCTGCAGCTGATGGCCAAGATCCAGGACGAGGCGGGCCACGGCCTCTACCTCTACAGCGCCATGGAGACCCTGGGCGCCGATCGCGACGAGGAGATCGACAAGCTCCACGCCGGCAAGGTGAAGTACTCCAGCATCTTCAACTACCCGACCCTGAGCTGGGCCGATATCGGCACCATCGGCTGGCTGGTGGATGGCGCCGCCATCGTCAATCAGGTGCCCCTGCAGCGCACCTCCTATGGGCCCTACTCCCGGGCCATGATCCGCGTCTGCAAGGAGGAGAGCTTCCACCAGCGCCAGGGCTACCAGATCCTGCTGGAGTTGATGCAGGGCGGTACCGACGAGCAGAAAGCCATGGTGCAGGACTCCATCAACCGCTTCTGGTGGCCGGTGCTGATGATGTTCGGCCCCAGCGACGCCGACTCTCCCAACAGCGCCCAGTCCATGGCCTGGAAGATCAAGCGCCACGGCAACGACGAGCTGCGTCAGCGCTTCCTCGACCAGACCGTGCCGCAGCTGGAGCTGCTGGGCTGCAGCGCCCCGGACCCGGAGCTGAAGTGGAACGAGGCGCGCGGTCACTACGACTTCGGCGAGATCGACTGGAGCGAATTCTTCGAGGTGCTCAAGGGCAATGGTCCCTGCAACCGCGAGCGCATCGAGACCCGCAAGCAGGCCATCGATGATGGCGCCTGGGTGCGCGAGGCCGCCAAGGCCTATGCCGCCAAGCAGCGCGCCCGCCAGGCCGCCTGACCGGGAAACACATGAACAACTGTCTACGCGGGCGAATCGCTGCGTTGCGCGGTGCTCGAAAGCCTCACCTATCACCACATAGGCTCCGGTTTCTGTGCTCCGTGCGCCTTGCGCTTCATCCCGCTCGCCGATTTGTTCAGCGCTTCCCCCACGAATTCAAGAGGATATAACCATGGCAGATTGGCCCCTTTACGAAGTCTTCGTGCGCAGCAAGCACGGCCTGAGCCACAAGCACGTGGGCAGCGTGCATGCCGCCGACAACCGCATGGCCATCGAGAACGCCCGGGAGCTCTACACCCGCCGCAACGAAGGCGTCAGCATCTGGGTGATCCCCGCCAAGGAGATCACCGCCTCCTCCCCGGACGAAAAGGAGCCGCTGTTCGACCCGTCCCAGGACAAGGTCTACCGCCACGCCTCCTTCTATGAGCTGCCCGACGAAGTCGGCCATATGTAAGAGCCCGTTCACGACTTGCTTCGCTAGATCGTGAGCTGCCTCTAGGGGAATCAACATGCACAACGTTTCACAGACCTCCCAGGCGCCGCTGGTCGAGTATCTGCTGCGTCTCGGCGATAACGCCCTGATCCTCGGCCAGCGCCACGCCGAATGGTGTGGCCATGCCCCGGCCCTGGAGGAGGAACTGGGCCTGCTCAATGTGGGTCTCGACCTCTTCGGCCAGGCCCGCCACTGGTTGGGCTATGCTGCCGAGCTGATCTCCGCCGAGGGCGGCCAGGGCGAGATCGATGCCGACCACCTGGCCTTCCGCCGTGACGCCCAGGACTTTCGCAACCTGCTGCTCGTGGAACAGCCCAACGACGACTTCGCCGTGACCCTGGGCCGCCAGTTCCTGTTCGACGCCTGGCACTACCACCTGCTGAGCGCCCTGGTGGAGGCCAAGGACCCGCGCATCGCCGAGATCGCCGCCAAGTCCCTCAAGGAGGTGACCTACCACCTGCGGCGTTCCTCCGAGTGGGTCACGCGCCTGGGCGACGGCACCGAAGAGAGCCATGCGCGCATGCAGCGGGCCATCGATCTGCTGTGGCGCTTCACCGGCGAGCTGACCGAGGCCGATGCCGTGGACGCGGCCATGCGCGAGGCGGGCATCGCCCCCGACGCCGAGGCCCTGGCCGCCGACTGGCGCGACACCGTGGCCCAGGTACTGACCCACGCCACCCTGACACTCCCGGACTTCGACGCCTGGACGTATCGCGGCGGCAAGCAGGGTCACCACACCGAGCACCTGGGCTTCCTGCTGGCGGAGATGCAGGCACTCCCCCGCGCCTACCCGGACGCCACCGTCTGGTAAGCCAGATGTCTGTGCTTTAGCGAGGAGAGCCACGATGTCCGATGCCATTCAACTGATCGATAGCGACCGCGGCGGCCTGCCCCAGGCCGGCGCCGAAGGCGATGAGGCCGCCGTGATGGCGGTGCTGCAGGAGGTCCTCGACCCGGAGGTTCCCGCGGTCAGCGTGGTGGAGCTGGGCATCGTGCGCGAGGTGCGCTGGGTCGAGGGTCGCCTGAGCGTGGCCGTGACCCCCACCTACTCCGGCTGCCCGGCCACCGAGGTGATCGAGGCGGCGATCCATCGCGCCCTGGTCACCGCCGGCTACGCGGATCCGCATATCGAGCGCCGCCTGTCGCCGGCCTGGACCACCGACTGGATCACCGAGGAGGGGCGCGACAAGCTGCGTGCCTACGGCATCGCCCCGCCGGTGGGCAGCGCCAGCAAACGCAGCCTGCTGGGCCCGGAACCCCAGGTGCCCTGTCCCCAGTGCGGCAGCCTGGAGACCGAACGGGTCAGCGAGTTCGGCTCCACCGCCTGCAAGGCGCTCTACCGCTGTTTGAGCTGCCTGGAGCCCTTCGATTACTTCAAGTGCCTATAGAAATGCCTGCGCGGGCGAATCGCTGCGTTGCGCTTCATCCCGCTCGGCGATTTCTTCAGCGTGTCCCAAGCGCCCGATCGACGAGAGATTACCATGAGCCGATTCCACGCCCTGACCGTCAAGGAAATCCGCAAGGAGACCCGTGACGCCGTCTCCATCACCTTCGCGGTGCCCGACGACCACCTGGATGCCTTCCAGTTCACCCAGGGCCAGTACCTGACCCTGCGCCGGGAGATCGCCGGCGAGGAAGTCCGCCGCTCCTACTCCATCTGCACCGGGGTCCACGAGGGCGAGCTGAGCGTCGCCGTCAAGCTGGTGCCCGGCGGCGCCTTCTCCACCTTCGCCAACCATGAGCTGGCGCCCGGCGATACCCTGGAGGTGATGCCGCCTCAGGGCAAGTTCTTCGTGCCCCTGAACCCCAGCCGCAAGGCGGACTACCTGGCCGTGGCCGTGGGCAGCGGCATCACCCCGGTGCTGTCGATCATCGGCACCACCCTGGAGGCCGAGCCGGAGAGCCGCTACACCCTGGTCTACGGTAACCGCGCCACCGCCAGCACCATGTTCCGCGAGAAGCTCCAGGACCTGAAGAACCGCCATATGGAGCGACTCAACCTGATCCATATCTTCAATCGCGAGGATCAGGACATCGACCTCTACAACGGCCGCATCGACGCCGAGAAGTGCCATGCCCTCTTCGATCGCTGGCTGGACGTGGCGAGCTTCGAGGCCATCTTCCTGTGCGGCCCGGAGGAGATGTCCACCACGGTGCGCGAGGTGCTCAAGGCGCACGGCGCCCCCGCCGAGCGTATCCATCTGGAGCTCTTCGGCACCCGCCCCAAGGCCAGCCCCCGACGCCAGGAGAAGGCCCAGGGCGTGGGCCAGGTGGATGTCGAGAGCTCCCATATCAAGGTGATGATCGACGGCCGCACCCTGGAGTTCGACCTGGCGAAGAACACCCAGAGCATCCTCGATGCCGGCAACGAACATGGCGCCGACCTGCCCTACTCCTGCAAGGCCGGGGTCTGCTCCACCTGCCTGGCCAAGGTCGAGGAAGGCGAGGTGGAGATGGACGCCAACTACGCCCTCGAGGACTACGAGATCGAGGCCGGCATGGTGCTGAGCTGCCAGTGCTTCCCGGTCAGCGACAAGGTGGTCCTGAACTTCGACCACTAAGCGCTCGCCTCTCCCCGCCCCGCTCCCGGGGCGGGGCTCCATACCGATAACGATAATCCCAACGCTGACGACACCCTATGCCTAGCCAACGCCCACACGGCGCCGTGCACCCGGGAATCCAGTGGGGCCGCTTCACCCTGCGTATTCCCGGCATTCACGTTGACCTGACTCCCAGTACCCAGCTCCAGGGCGGCCTGCTGCTGCTGGCCACCGGCGGCGCCACCGCCCCGCTGCTGATGCAATATTTCGGCGTCTCCTTCGAGATCGCCTGGACGGTGATGCTGGTGATGTTCTTCTGGGTCTTCGCCCAGACCTTTCTGTTCGGGGACGTCTACTCCGCCGGCGGCATCGCCGCGGGCCTGCCCCTGACGATCATCTTCCTCAATGACTTCAGCCCCGGGCCCGAGGCGATACGCGCCATGATCGCGGTGACCCTGGTGGTCTCCTTCCTGTTCCTGTTCTTCGGCATCACCCGGCTCGGCGAGCGCTTCAACCGCCTGGTCCCCGCCACCCTCAAGGCCGGCATCATCATGGGCGCCGCCGTGGCCGCCTTCCAGTCGGAGCTGGATCGCCTGGAGAGTATGCCCTTGACCCTGATCACCGCCTGGGTGGTGGTACTGGCGCTGATGTTCTCGACGCCCTTCGCCCGGCTGCCCAATAGCCGCCTGAAGATGCTGGTGGGTGCCAATGCCCTGCTGGTCGCCTTTATGGCCGCCGGCGTGGTGGGCCTGATCAGCGGCGAGCTGCGCTTCGATATCGAGTGGGGCCTCTTCGTGCCGCCGCTGCGCGAGACCCTGGATACCCTGGCCCCCTGGTCGGTGGGCCTGCCCTCCTGGGGCGTGATCGTCAGCGCCATCCCCATCGGCGTGATGATCTATGTCCTCGCCTTCGGCGACCTGCTGGTGGCGGATACCCTGCTCAAGGGCGCCGACCAGGCCCGCAGCGACGAGAAGCTCGATATCGACCACACCCGCAGCCACTATGTGCTGGCGATCCGCAACCTGGCCCAACTGGTGACCGCCGGCCCCCTGGTGATGCTGCACGGTCCGATCTGGACCGGGGTGCAGGTGTTCCTGATCGAACGCTACAAGAAGGGGCGCACCGTCATGGACTCCCTGTTCACCGGCACCACCAACTTCTACCTGCTGGCGATCCCCCTGGGGCTCTTGATGCCGGTGCTGGGGCTGATCATGCCGATGCTGCCGGTGGCCCTGTCGGTGACCCTGGTGCTGACCGGCTTCGCCTGCGCCTATGTGGCCATGGCCATGGTGCAGGGCAATATCGAGCGCGGCCTGGTGCTGACCATCGGCATGCTGACCGCGGTGATGGGCCCGGCCTGGGGCATCGGCGCCGGTATCCTGCTCTACTTCCTGATGCTGGGCCGTGGCGGCGAGCAGGCCGCCGAACCGGTGGCGGAAGAGGATGTCACCGAATCGCTGGAGGGCGAATCCACTTACCCCAGCGAAGAAGCGCGCGCCTAAGCTATCGTCGACGCCTCGCCGCCGCCATCAACTAACGAGGCCGCCCCTGGGGGCGGCCTCGTTAGGCTGAGTGAAGGCTAACGCTTAGGCGACGCCCTGCTCCTCCAGCACCTGGGGAATGGTCTGGCGCACATAGCGCCCCGGGGCCGGCTCGAGGATATCCAGCTCGCCCTCGCCGGGCTGGCGGGCGGCCACCCGCTTGGCGGCGTCCACGTAGCCGTTGTCGATCATCCAGGCCTGCCAGTGGGGCCACCAGGAGCCCTCATTGAAGCTGGCGCCCTCCAGCCAGGCCTCCGCCGAGGCGGGCAGCTCGGCATTGGTCCAGTAGCCGTACTTGTTCTTGTGGGGCGGATTGACGATCCCGGCGATATGCCCGGAGCCGCCCAGCACGAAGGTGACCGGCCCCTTGGGCAGCTGGGTGCCGCCGTAGGTGCTCTGCCACTTGGCGATATGGTCTTCCCGGGTGGAGACGAAGTAGCTGGGGGTGGAGATCTTGCGCAGGTCGATCTTGACCCCGTCCAGCTCGATGCCGCCGGGCTCGATCAGCCGGTTCTCCCTGTACATATGGCGCAGGTACCAGCCGTGGGTGGCCGCCGGCAGGTTGGTGCCGTCGGTGTTCCAGTAGAGCAGGTCGAAGGCCGCCGGCTGCTCCCCCTTCAGGTAGTTGCTGACATAGAAGGACCAGAAGAGGTCGTTCTCCCGCAGCAGGTTGAAGGAGAAGGCCATCACCCGGCCATCCAGGTAGCCGTCCGCCTCCAACTGACGCTCGATGCCGGAGAGCACGGTGTCGTTGAGGAAGACGCCGATCTCGCCGGGGTCGCTGAAGTCCTGCAGGGTGGCCATATAGGTCACCGACTTGACCTTGCGCCCGCGGCGGGTGCTGGTCAGGTAGGCCACGGTAGAGGCGGTCAGGGTGCCGCCGATGCAGTAGCTGAGCAGGTTCACCGACTTCTCGCCGCAGGCCGACTCGATGGCCTCCATGGCGGCGATGGGGCCGAGCTGCATATAGTCGGCCCAGGTCAGCTCGCGCTGGGCCGGGCCCGGGTTGCGCCAGGAGATCAGGAACACCGTATGGCCCTGATCCACCAGCCACTTGACCAGGGAGTTGTCCTCGCGCAGGTCGAGGATGTAGTACTTGTTGATCCAGGGCGGCACCACCAATAGCGGCGTCTTGAACACCGTCTCGGTGGTCGGC
The DNA here is from genome assembly GCF_050613175.1 of Halomonas sp. H5. Taxonomy (GTDB): domain Bacteria; phylum Pseudomonadota; class Gammaproteobacteria; order Pseudomonadales; family Halomonadaceae; genus Bisbaumannia; species Bisbaumannia salifodinae. The sequence continues at coordinate 1,546,292 of NZ_CP192510.1, read as the reverse complement.
GTGTACTGGATCAGCTGAATCAGCTCGTTCTCGTAGACCACGGCCCCGGGAGACACCGCCACGTTTTCGCCGATGCGGAAGGCCTCGCGGTCGGTCATGGCCACGTTGATGCCTTCCGCCGAATTGGCCAGGTCCTCGCGCAGCCGCGCCAGCCCCTCCACCAGGTTCTCGCCCTGGGTCTCCAGGGTCAGGCGCATCACCTCGGGGTTGGTGGTGACGAAGTTGCTGGGGGCCACGGCGCTGACGTACTGACGGGCATAGAACTCCAGGTTGCGCTGCTGCTGGGGCGGCAGGCCGTCGAGGCCCTGCACCAACTGCTCCACCTGACGGGAAAACAGCAGGTACTGCTCCATCAGCGTCCGATAGAAGGGCTCCGTCTGCCAGGCCTCGTCCTTGAAGCGGCGGTCGTGCCTGGCCGGGGTGACCAGCGGCTCGACCTCTTCGCCGGCCAGCAGGCGCAGGTTATGCTGCCAGAGCTGCCACTGATCCTGCATCAGCTGCCACTGGGCGCCGTAGAGGGCCTGGGGGTCGCGCATCAGCGCCTCCAGGCCGGCGCGGAAGGTCTCACGCATGTCTTCCTGGACCTGCTTGGCGGCCTCACTGGGGGCCGCCCGGGCCATCAGGTCCTGAAGCACCCCTTGGTACTCCTGGCCGATACGTTCGAGCTGTTCGCTCCAGCCGTCCCACGCTTGGGCATTGGCGTTCTGGTCTGACTGCATCCCCGACTCCTTGGTTAGTGTCTCGACGGATGTTACTTGGCGGCGCGGCTGGTGGCCCGGGCGGGGCCCTCGCCGGCCGGCCGCGGGGCCGGGGTCCGGGACGCGCCCTCGCCCAGGGCATCGAACCAGGCCTGCTGCCACTGGCTTCCCCAGGCCCCCAGGGCCTGGGCGTCCTCGACCCACTGGTGTTGAAGGCGCTGCGCCAGTTGCCAGGGCCGGGCCGCCAGGGGCTCGGCGGAGTCGGCCTCGGTGAGGGCCTGGAACTGCTCATTGGCCAGCTGGCCATAGCGGGTCAAGGCGTCCCTCTGGAGGGTGCCCAGGGCGGCCAGGGACTCGGCCAAGGGGGCCGGGAGGGGGGACAGCGAATCCTGCATAACGAACTCCTTTCGCAACCGTGGGGCGACGCGAGCATGGCGCTTGCTGCACTGCACAACAAGCCTCTGATAGAGTAGTCCGAGGCGGATCGCCTTGCAACCGTGTCGCCCTACCCCTGGCGGCGACGGGCACTGGAGGCGCTGGCACTGCCCTTGGGCGCCTTGTCGTCACCGCCCTGGGGGGCGCCGTCATTCCCGGGCGGCGGTTCGGGCGACGGCTCCGACGGTGAAGACCCGCTGCCGGCCTGGGCGGCGGCCTTGCGCAGCATATCCATCAGCATCTGCTGATAGTGACCGAAGCCGGCCATCCCCTGCTCCCAGCCACTCCCCTGGCCGGTCGCACCTTTCTGGCCCTGGAAGGCGTGCTTGAAGGCCTCGGGCATCAGCGGGTTATCGAGGAAGGGTTGCAGCAGACTGAGGGGGTCATAGCCCTCGACGCCGGCCTCCATCTGCTGCTGGATGCGCTCCAGCACGGCCTGGTGATAGGCCTCCACATCGGGCAGGCCCAGTGCCTGGCGAAACTCGGCGGGGGTCAGGTCGAATTCGAGATGGATCTTCATGGCGTGCCTCGCTGGGAGTGTTCTCCCCAGTCTAGCGCCGCCATCACGCAAAAGGCGACCGTCTAGCGGTCGCCTTTGTATCTCGGAGGGGGGCATCGACCGAGGCGGCGTCGGGGGCGAGTCGATGCGAAGGGTTATTTGCCAAGGATGGCAAATGTAGCCCCCAGGGAAGGGTTAACGGCGCCTTCGCAGCAGCTTGCCACCGAGTAAGCCGCCGGTGCCCGGAGGTAGCATTCGGCGCTTAACGCAGCACCGGGGTCTCGACGCTGACCTCGGCGTTCTGAGCGCGATGGCGCAGCAGGTGATCCATCAGGGTCAGCGCCATCATCGCCTCGGCGATGGGGGTGGCGCGAATGCCCACGCAGGGGTCGTGGCGGCCCTTGGTGACCACCTCCACCAGGTTGCCATGGACATCGATGGAGCGCCCCGGGGTGGTGATGCTGGAGGTCGGCTTCAGCGCCAGGTGGGCGATCAGCGGCTGCCCCGAGGAGATGCCGCCCAGCACGCCGCCGGCATGGTTGGAGAGGAAGCCCTGCGGGGTCATCTCGTCCCGGTGCTCGCTGCCCCGCTGACTGACCGCGGCGAAGCCGTCACCGATCTCCACCCCCTTGACCGCATTGATGCTCATCAGGCCATGGGCCAGCTCCGCGTCCAGGCGATCGAAGACCGGCTCGCCGAGCCCCGGCGGCAGCCCCTCGGCCACCACGCTGATCTTCGCCCCCACCGAGTCCTGGTCGCGGCGCAGCTGATCCATATAGGCCTCGAGCTCGGCCACCCGGTCCGGGTCGGGGCAGAAGAAGGCGTTCTCCTCCACCGCCTCCCAGCTCTTGAAGTCGATGGCGATGGGGCCGAGCTGGCTCATATAGCCGCGCACGCTGATGCCCTGGGCGGCCAGGTACTGCTTGGCGATGGCCCCGGCGGCCACCCGCATGGCGGTCTCCCGGGCGCTGGAGCGCCCGCCGCCGCGGTAGTCGCGGCGACCATACTTGTGGTGGTAGCTGTAGTCGGCGTGGGCCGGGCGGAACTGATCCTTGATATTGGAGTAGTCCTTGGAGCGCTGGTCGGTATTCTCGATCAGCAGGCCGATCGAGGTGCCGGTGGTGACGCCCTCGAAGACCCCGGAGAGGATCTTCACCCGGTCGGGTTCGCGACGCTGGGTGGTGTGCCGCGAGGTCCCCGGGCGGCGGCGATCCAGGTCGCGCTGCAGGTCTGCCTCACAGAGCGGCAGCCCCGGCGGGCAGCCGTCGACGATGGCGCCCAGCGCCGGGCCATGGCTCTCGCCGAAGGTGGTCACGGTGAACAGCTTACCGAAGGTATTGCCGGACATGGGCTCTCCTCGCGATGACGGTCAGGCGAAGGACGCCGCATGGGCGTCGAGTTGTTGGGCGGTGAGGGCGAAGACCCCGTGGCCCCCGCGCTCGAAATCGAGCCACAGGAAGGGCACCTCGGGGAAGGCCGCCTCCAGGTGCCGGTCGGAGTTGCCCACCTCGACGATCAGCACCCCCTCATCGCTGAGATGAGCGCGGGCCTCGCGCAACAGGCGCCGCACGATATCCAGGCCATCGCTGCCTGCGCCCAGGGCCAGGGCCGGCTCGTGGCGGAACTCGGCGGGCATGCTGGCCAGATCCCGAGCATCCACATAGGGCGGATTGGAGACGATCAGGTCATAGCGCCGGCCGACCAGGTTGGCGAAGAGGTCGGACTCCACCGCACGCACCCGGTCCCCCACGTCGTGGCGGCTAATGTTCTGGCGGGCCACCGCCAGGGCCTCGGCGCTGATATCCGCCAGGTCCACCTCGCTGGTGGGCAGATGCAGGGCGGTGGCGATGCCGATGCAGCCGGAACCGGTGCACAGATCGAGCACCCGGGCCGGGGGCAGGTCGCCGAACCAGGCGGCGAAGCCATCCTCGATCAGCTCGGCGATGGGCGAACGGGGAATCAGCACCCGCTCGTCCACGTCGAAGGGGTAACCGGCGAAGAAGGCCTCGCCGAGCAGGTAGGGCAAGGGGCGCCGGTCGCTGATGCGCGAACGCACCAGGGCCACGATGCGGGCGCGCTCCATGGGCAGCAGGCGCGCCTCCAGCACCGCCGGGTCCACGTCCCAGGGCAGGTGCAGGGCGCCCAGGGTCAGCGCTACCGCCTCGTCCCAGGGGGAGGCGGTGCCGTGCCCGAAATGCAGGCCATGGGCATGAAACTCGCTGGCGGCCCAGCGCAGGCAGTCGCGCAGGCTGACCAGACCCTCGGTGAGGGCCTCGTCGGAGAGGCTCAGGGTGGAATGGGCGGCGGGGCGTTGAGCGGCCACACGGACTCCTGTCTCGGCGAAATCGGTTGGGCGGAAGATTGTACCCGCAGCGCCGTCCGGTTCACAGTCACCGCCGAGTCGCTATACTGGGCGCCTGGTCAGCCATCCCCAACGAGAGTCCCCATGAGTCGACGCCAGGGTGAACCGCCCGAGGAGGAGATCTCCCTATTCCGCCAGGCCCTGGAAGAGGCCGGCGTGCGCCGCCTGCAGGCCAACCGTGCCGACCCCGGCCGCCCCCGGCGCCAGGCCGAGAGCCTCGCCGAGCGCCGCGCCGCGGCCACCGCCGCCGACCCCAGCCAGGCCACCAGCCGCACCTCCGACGGCCGGGTGGAGCCGGTGCGCCCCTCGGAATACCTAGATTTCGCCCTGCCCGACCTGCCCTACCGCACCCAGGCCCAGCTCAAGCGCGGACGTATCGGCTGGGAGGCGGGCCTCGACCTGCACGGCTACACCCTGGAGGAGGCGCGTCGCGAGCTGGAGAGTTTCCTCCACGACGCCCTGGCCCGGCGCAGCCGCTGCGTGCTGGTGGTCCACGGCAAGGCGCGCAGCCAGAACGCCCTGGAGGACTACCCGGTGATCAAGAGTCATGTGAATGCCTGGCTGCGGGAGTGGCCCAGCGTGCTGGCCTTCTGCTCCGCCATCGAGGCGGACGGCGGCACCGGGGCGGTGTATATCCTGCTGCGGCGCCGCGGCGAGGCGCTCTAGGTCTCAAGCCCAAGCGCCGGGACACGACCTAGGAAGAGGCCATCCCCCGGTTCTCTCCCGAGGAGTCCTCCCGCAAGGCCTTCCCCTCCCCCGCCTCGGCGTCGGACGCCTCGGGCCCCCGCGTTGCCGGGCCCTCGTCGGCTATCGGCTCTTCTCCCGTCACTTCTCCCGCCTCTTCTCCCACCACCACGGGGGCCGACTCGCCGGTCGGGGCGATGGTGGCCACCTTGGGCCCCACATGCACCGCCATCTGTATGCCCTCCGGGGTGGTCTCGTAGCTGTCCAGGGCCTGGTCGGCCAGGTGGCGGCCCAGGCGAATCAGCGCCTCGGCACGATGAAACTCGTGGGCGCCGCAGACGGTCTTGGGAATCTCGATCAGCACGTCCGGTGGGTAGCCCGCCACCTTGTACTTGGCCAGCGTCGCCTGGGTGATATCGAAGGAGGCCAGGACCATCTCCAGGCGCCCCCAGGCGCGTTGCCGGGCGGCCTTGGGCCCGCCGTTGTCGTTATCGTCTTCGGTGGAGGAGAACCAGCGCTGGGTACGTCGGCGCACCTCCTCGAACCAGCCGGCGATTCCCCCCTCGTCGTCACGGGCGGCCTCCTCGGCGGCCTCCTCCGGGGGCAGCAGGGCCTCCAGGCTCACCGGGTGGGGGCTGTGGGCGGTGACGTTGACCGCCATCACCAGATCGGCCTGGGCGGAGATGGTGGGCATGATCGGTAGCGGGTTGAGCAGGCCGCCATCCACCAGCACCTGCTCGCCGAGATGCACCGGGGTGATCACCCCGGGCACGGCGATGGAGGCGCGGATCGCCTGCAACAGCGAGCCGGACTGGAACCACACTTCCCGCTGGCGCACCAGGTCGGTGGCCACCGTGGTGACCGGAATCGCCAGGTCCTCGATCAGGGTCTCGCCGATCAGGCTCTCCAGCTTGGCCATCACCTTGTTGGCGCGCATGGCCCCCATGGGGCTCCAGCTCACGTCCACCAGGCGCAGCACATCCATGTAGTCGAGCTTGCCCACCCAGTCGCGATAGGCGGCCAACTGGCCGGCGGCATAGACCCCGGCCACCAGGGCCCCCATGGAGCAGCCCGACAGGGCCACGATCTCGTAACCGCGGGCCTCCAGGGCCTCGATCACGCCGATATGCGCATAGCCCCGCGCCCCGCCGCTGCCCAGCACCAGGGCCACTCGCTTCCCGGTGCCCGTCGCCTCGCTCATGGTGCCTCCTGAACTCGCTGTGATTCGTCTGGTGTCGCCCACCAGGCCAGGATCGCCTCGGCCACCGCGGCCACGGCATCCGGCTCCAGATGCAGGTGGTGCCCGCCGGGCAGCACCCGCCGCTCGAGGCCCCGCAGTGCCTGGCGGGCCTGCTCGGCATGCGCGCGCCGGCCGAGGATGCCCGCCTCGCCCTCCACCAGCAGCGTCGGCGCCTCGATAGCCTTAAGCATGGCGCGGCTCTGCTCCGGAGACAATCGCACCAAGGAAGGACGCAACAGCCGCCCATCGGTCCGCAGCCTCACTCGACCGTCCGCCGCGGGCTCCAGGTTGCGCGCCACCAGGGGCTCGGCGGTCGCGGCATCGATGGGCGTCACGCCCCCCGCCACCCGCGCCGCCAGGGCGGTGGCCGCATCCGGATAGCGCGGCGACGGCGACGAGGCACGACGATGCCCCAGCAGTCCCTTGCGGAGCTGCTGGGCGACCTCCTCCGCCGGGGTGGTGAGGCTGCCGATGCCATCGATCAGCATCAAGCGCTCGACCCGCTCCGGCACCGCCGCCGCCACCAGGCAGGCCACCCCGGCGCCCATGGAGTGGCCCAGCAGCGGCGCCGCCGCCAGGCCCAGCTCGTCCAGGGCATCGAGCACCGCATGGCAGTTGTCCCAGAGCGCATAGTCGGTACCCTCGGGGCGCGGTGCCGACAACCCATGGCCGGGCAGGTCCAGGGCCACCAGGCGAATATGGCGCGCCGCCACCAGCCGGGGCGCCAGCCGCGAGAAACTGGCGGCGTTATCCAGCCAGCCGTGCAGGGCCAGCCAGGTGGGCGCCTCGGGCTCGCCCCAGGCCAGGGCCGCCAGGCGGCCCCCGGCCAGGGTCAGGGATTGGGGCTCGTCGCGCATGGCGGCGTCTCCTCTAGCAATGCCGGCAGGGTGGATAGCAGCGCCCGGCGGGTCTCGTCCGGATGCTCCATGGGGAACATATGGGTACCGGGCACGGCGGTCACCCGTATGCCGTGGCGACGCAGGCGCCGACGCCGCCGCGGGGTGATCAGGTCGGAGTCGCGGCCATAGAGCATCGCCAGGGGCACCCCGAGGCGGTGCGGCAATCGGCTCAGGTGATCCGGCAAGTGGCGGAAGATCTCCGTCTCGATCTCGGGGTCGAAGGCGAGCCGCGCCCGGCCGTCGTCGAGCAGATGGGTGGCGCCCTCCACATAGTCGCGCAGCGCCGCATCGGTAAAGCGCGAGAACAGCGGGCGCCGCCGCAGGGCGCGATGCATGGCCTCGCGGCCGGGCCACTCGGCACGGCGCCCCCGGGTGCGCCCGGCCGGGGTCAGGCGATCCATCATGCCCAGCCGCTTGGCGGCCTTCATCACCCAGGCATCGACGCCGAGCATCAGCGGCGAGTCGAGCACCACCACGCAGCGAAAGCGCTCCGGAGCCGCCTCGGCGGCCATGGCCATCAGCACCCCGCCCATGGAGTGCCCCACGCCGATCACCGGCGACTCCTGGGCGGCCAGCCACTCCAGCAGCTCGTCACGCAGCGCCAGCCAGTTGCGCCCCACCGGGTAGTCCGGGTGGTGGCCCAGGCGATCGAGGGCCTCGACGCGAAAATGCGCCTCCAGCGGCGCCAGCAGGCTGCGATAGCAGGCCCCGGTGAAGCCGTTGGCATGGGCGAAGAGCAGGGTGTCGCGGGAAGGAAGCGGCATAACATGGGTGTCTCAACGTGGCGATAGCAGACTAACGGGTTTACCATCGGATGGATAGGCGAAGCGCCTTGATCAAACACTTGTTCTAACCCATTTGACACCGATCCGCCAGGGAGCCCCCGTGACTCGACCCCGCGATACCCGCCTGCGCAACCGCCTGTTCTTCGCCACCGTGCTCGCCGCCGTCGTCATCGGCCTGTGGCTGGCGCGCTGATGGAGCTCGGCGCCCTCTTCTTCCAGACCCTCGAGATCACCCTGCCGGTCTTCGCCATGGTCTTTATCGGCATCGCCCTGAAGCGGCTGGGCTGGATCGATCAGGGGTTTATCAATACCGCCTCGACGCTGGTGTTCAAGGCGACCCTGCCGACCCTGATCTTCCTGAGCATTATTCGTGCCGATCTGGATGCCACTTTCAATCCCGCCCTGCTCGGTTATTTCGCCCTGGCGACCCTGGTCAGCTTCGCCCTGATCTGGGGCTGGGCGGCCCTGCGGGTGCCTAGGGCCGAGCGTGGCAGCTATATCCAGGGAGCCTTTCGCGGCAACTGCGGCATCGTCGGCCTGGCTCTGGCCGCCGGCATGTACGGCGACTATGGCCTCTCGGCGGGCGGGCTACTGCTGGGGGTGGTGATCCTCAGCTACAACAGCCTCTCGGTGGTGGCGCTGGCCACTTACCAGAGCGGGCCGCGCACCGACTGGCGGAGCATCTTCGCCAGCATCGTCAAGAATCCGCTGATCCTCGGGGTGGTGGCGGCGCTCCCCGTCGCCCTGCTCGAGCTGCGCCTTCCCGGGTGGCTGATGACCTCGGGGGACTACTTCGCCTCGCTCTCGCTGCCCCTGGCGCTGATCTGCGTGGGGGCCACCCTGTCACTTGGCGCCCTCCTCGACTCCGGGCGCCTGGCCACCGGCGCCAGCCTGATCAAGATGGTGACCCTGCCGGCGCTGGCCACCGGCGGGGCCTGGCTGGCGGGCTTTCAGGGACGCGAGCTGGGGGTGCTCTTCCTGTTCTTCGCCAGTCCCACCGCGGCGGCGGCCTTCGTGATGGCCAAGGCGATGGGCGGCAATGCGGTGCTCACGGCCAATATCATCGCCCTGACCACCCTGATGGCCAGTATCACCATTACCCTGGGGGCCTTCGGCCTGAAAGCGGCTGGCCTGATCTGAGCGAAAAGCGACACTCACGGCACTTTCCAGCTGCCATCGCCCTGACCACCCTGATGGCCAGTATCACCATCACCCTGGGGGCCTTCGGCCTGAAAGTGGCTGGCCTGATCTGAGCGAAAAGCGACACTCACGGCACGTTCCAGCTGCCATCGCCCTCACCACCCTGATGGCCAGTATCACCATTACCCTGGGGGCCTTCGGTCTTAAGGCCGCGGGAATGATCTAAAGCAACCGAGATAATCTAATTACTGATAATCACCTCGAACTGCTCCAGGCCGCCGCCCTCGGCGGTAGCCTCGGGGGGCAGCGGGTTGGCGTGGGCGCGCTTGAAGTCGTCGCTGCCCACCCAGGCGCGGAAGGCCGCCTGACTCTCCCACTCGGTCTCCACCACATAGGGGGCCTGGTTGCCCAGGGGGCGCAGCACCCGCATGGCGATAAAGCCGGGCTGCTTGTCGATCTCGCCGGCGCGGCGCCGGAAGCGTGCCTCGAACTCCGCCTCGAAGCCGGGATTCACGAAGATGCGGTTATTGACGATAAAGCTCATGGACTCTCCTTGGGTCTTAAACGGTCAGATCGGCGGGGGTCACGAAGCCGCGCAGCCGAGCACAGCCCGCCGCCCAGGCCTCGGCCTCCAGCTCCGCCAGACCGGCGGTGGGGAAACCCGGGCCCGCGCCGCCGCGGCCCTCCACCAGCAGGCCGGTGAGGGCGCCGACCAACGGCATATGACTGACCAGCACCAGGGGCCGGCCCTCGGCCTGGTGCAGCAGCCAGTCGGCCACCGCCCGGGGATCGTCGTCCGGGGTGATGCCGTCATGGGTCTCGAGGGCGACGCCCAGCCCCGCGGCGATCGGCTCGGCGCTCTGCCGGGCGCGGCGATAGGGGCTCGCCACCAGCCGGCAGGGGCCGATCCCGCGGGCCTTGAGCCACTCCGCCATGGCGGCCACCTCGCGCCGGCCCCGGGGCGTCAGCTCACGGGCGCTGTCCGGGCTGCCGGGCCCCGCCTCGCCGTGGCGCATGATCCATAGCCGCTCACTCATGGCCGGGCTCCAGGCGACGGGCCCGCTGGACGTCCTCCCGGGAGAGGATGAATTCCACGTCGCTGCTCTGCTCGCCCTGCATCAGCATCTTGGCCATCTGCCGCGCCGGCACCCCCTCGAAGAGCACCTGATAGAGCCCCTCGGCCAGCGGCATGTAGACGCCGTCCTCGCGGGCCTTGTCGCGCACCAGGCGCACGGTGTTGACCCCTTCCGCCACCTGGCCGAGGGCCGCCACCGCCTCGTCGAGCCCCTTGCCCTGGCCCAGGGCCTGGCCGACCCGGTAGTTGCGCGACAGGGTCGAGGAGCAGGTGACGATCAAATCGCCCACCCCGGCCAGGCCCAGGAAGGTCATGGGATTGGCGCCCTGATCCACGGCGAAGCGGCTCATCTCGGCCAGCGCCCGGGTCATCAGCATGCTGCGGGTGTTCTCGCCCATGCCCAGCGCCGCCGCCATGCCGGCGGCGATGGCGTAGATGTTCTTCAGCGCCCCGCCCAGCTCGACGCCATAGCGGTCGTTGCTGGCATAGACCCGGAAGTAGTCGCAGCCGAGCGCGGTCTGCACCCGGGCCCGGGTCAGGGGGTCGTCGCTGGCGATCACCGTGGCGGTCAACTGCTTGTCGGCCACCTCGGAGGCCAGGTTGGGGCCGGAGAGCACGCCGATATGGGCGAAGCCGGTCTCCTCCTCGAGGATCTGGCTCATCAGCTTGAAGCCCTCCTCCTGGATGCCCTTGGTGGTGCTGACCAGGATCTGCTCGGCATGCAGGTGGGGGCGCGCCTGGCGCACCACCTCGCGGAAGGCCTTGGAGGGGATGGCCACCAGCACCAGCTCGGCCCCCGCCAGCACCTCGGCCATGTCCCCCGAGGCGACCACCGCCGGATTGATGGCGTAGTCGGGCAGGTAGCGTCCGTTGCGATGCTCGGCGTTGATCTGGGCGACCAGCGCCGGATCACGCAACCACTGGCGCACCCGGGCGCCGTTATCCGCGGCGATACTGGCCAGGGCGGTGCCGAAGCTACCGCCACCGAGTACCGCGACCGTTATCTGTTCCTCTGCCATAAGGGGCCCCGAAAGACTGAGTGAGGTCTCGATTGTAGCGAAAAAGACGCCCGAACCGGCAGCCGGTTCGGGCGTCTTCATGCATCGACGGTAATCGAGGTGGGACTAGTCGATCAGCGATAGCAGGCTGTCGATGCTCTCCCGGGCGTCACCGTAGAACATCCGGGTGTTGTCCTTGAAGAACAGCGGGTTCTCGATGCCGGAGTAGCCGGTACCCTGGCCGCGCTTGCTGACGAACACCTGCTTGGCCTTCCACACCTCCAGCACCGGCATGCCGGCGATGGGGCTGTTGGGATCCTCCTGGGCGGCCGGGTTGACGATGTCATTGGAGCCGATGACGATCACCGCGTCGGTGGAGGCGAAGTCGTCGTTGATCTCGTCCATCTCCAGCACGATGTCATAGGGCACCTTGGCCTCGGCCAGCAGCACGTTCATATGCCCCGGCAGGCGCCCGGCCACCGGGTGGATGGCGAAGCGCACCTCCTTGCCGGCGGAGCGCAGCTTGCGCACCAGTTCGCTGACCGCGTTCTGGGCCTGGGCCACCGCCATGCCGTAGCCCGGCACGATGATCACGCTGTCGGCGTCGTTGAGGGCGCTGGCCACGCCCGCGGCGTCGGTGGCCACCTGCTCGCCCTCGATCTCCGCCGCTGGGCCCTGGGTACCGCCGAAGCCGCCCAGGATGACGCTGACGAAGTTGCGGTTCATCGCCTTGCACATGATGTACGAGAGGATGGCACCGCTGGAGCCCACCAGGGCACCGGTGACGATCAGCAGGTCATTGGAGAGGGTGAAGCCGATGGCCGCCGCCGCCCAGCCGGAGTAGCTGTTGAGCATGGAGACCACCACCGGCATATCGGCGCCGCCGATGCCCATGATCAGGTGCCAGCCGATGAAGAACGACAGCGCCGCCAGCACCAGCAGGGTCCAGAAGCCGGCGCCATTCAGGTAGGCCACCGCCAGCACCAGGCACAGCACCACGGCGCCGGCATTCAGGGCATGGCCCCCAGGCAGCTTCTTGGGCTTGCCGTCCACCTTGCCGGCCAGCTTGCCGAAGGCGATCACCGAGCCGGTGAAGGTCACCGCACCGATAAAGATGGCGAAGATCACCTCGACCTGCAGGAAGGTCAGCTCGGCGGGGGCCTTGGTGGCCACCAGGCCGGCGAAGGCAGAGAACGCCTCCATGGACTCCCCGGCGGCCTGGGCGGCCAGCACCCGGCGACGCTCCAGGTCGGCGCCCCAGGCGACGAAGACCGCCGCCAGGCCGACGAAGGAGTGCAGCGCCGCCACCAGCTGAGGCATCTCGGTCATGCCTACCCGCTTGGCCACCACCACGCCGATGGCGCCGCCGATGACGATCATCGGGATCATCAGCCAGTAGTGGCCAATGCCCGGGCCGAAGGCGGTGAAGAACACCGCCAGCGCCATGCCGACGATGCCATACCACACCGCCCGCTTGGCCTTCTCCTGGTTGCTCAAGCCCCCCAGGGAGAGGATGAACAATACACTCGCCGCGATCGAGGCGGCAGATACGAATCCTTGACTCAACATCTTTTCTCTCCGCCCCTCAGGATTTCTGGAACATGGCCAGCATGCGACGGGTGACCTGGAAGCCACCGACGATATTGATGCTGGCGATCAGCACCGAGATGGCCGCCATAAAGACCACCAGGCCATTCCCCGAGCCGATCTGCAGCACGGCGCCGAGGATGATGATCCCCGAGATGGCATTGGTCACCGCCATCAGCGGCGTATGCAGGGAGTGGCTGACGTTCCAGATCACCTGGAAGCCCACGAAGCAGGCCAGCACGAAGACGATAAAGTGCTGCATAAAGGAGGCCGGGGCGATCTGCGCCAGCAGCAGCATCAGCACGCCGCCGGCCCCCAGCAGGCCCACCTGGCGCTTGGTCTGGGCCTTGAACTCGGCGTGCTCCGCGGCGCGCTTCTCCTCCGGGGTCGGCGCCTTCTCCTTGGGCTTGGGCTTGGCCGCGGCGATCGCCTTGACCTTGGGCGGCGGCGGCGGGAAGGTGATCTCGCCCTGGTAGGTGACGGTGGCGCCACGGATGACATCGTCCTCCATATCATGAACGATCGCCCCGTCTTTCTCGGGGGTCAGATCGGTCAGCATATGGCGGATATTGGTGGCATAGAGCAGCGAGGCCTGGGTGGCCATGCGCGACGGGAAGTCGGTATAGCCCACCACGATCACGCCGTTGTCGCTGACGATGCGCTCGTCCGCCACGGTCAGGTCGCAGTTACCGCCCTTCTCGGCGGCCAGGTCGACGATCACCGAGCCCGGCTTCATGGCCTTGACCATGTCCTCGAGCCACAGCTTGGGTGCCGGACGGCCGGGGATCAGCGCCGTGGTGATGACGATATCCACGTCCGGGGCCTGCTCGCGGAACAGCGCCAGCTGCTTCTCGCGGAACTCGGGGCTCGAGGGCGCCGCATAGCCGCCGCTCTCGGAGCCGTCGGCGCTATCCTCGAAGTCGAGGAAGAGGAACTCGGCGCCCATGGATTCGATCTGCTCGGCCACCTCGGGACGCACGTCGAAGGCGCGCACCACGGCGCCCAGGCTGGTGGCGGTGCCGATGGCGGCGAGCCCGGCGACGCCGGCGCCGATCACCAGCACCTTGGCCGGCGGCACCTTGCCGGCGGCGGTCACCTGGCCGGTGAAGAAGCGCCCGAACTGGTTGCCCGCCTCGATCACCGCGCGATAGCCGGCGATATTGGCGGTGGACGACAGGGCGTCCATCTTCTGGGCGCGGGAGATCCGCGGCACCATGTCCATGGCGAGCACGTTGGCGCCCTTGGCCTTGCAGGCCTCCAGCAGCGCCTCGTTCTGGGCCGGCCAGAAGAAGCTGATCAGGGTCTGGCCCGCGCGCAGATACTCGGTCTCGGCCTCACTGGGCTCGCGCACCTTGATCACCACCTCGGCCTCGCGCCACAGCGCCGCGGCGCTGTCCACCACCTCGACGCCGGCCGCGCGGTAGGCGGCGTCGTCGAAGCCGGCGGCGGCGCCGGCGCCGCTCTCGATCAGGCACTCATGGCCCAGCTTCTGCAGCTGCTGGGCGCTCTCCGGGGTCAGGGCGACCCGCGCTTCACCGCGGGCGATCTCCTTGGGGGCTCCGATCTTCATGCGCGTCCTCCTTGTCCCTGGGCGGTGATCCCATCGCAACGGGTCTCTCCTCGCTGGTCGGGTCGGGCCTCGCCAGGCCGGGCCTCGCCGGGTCGGAACCCGCCGAGCCGAGAATCCATCAACGGATGCATTGGCAGTCGCTCCTTGTGTCCAGATCCACCGCTCGACGGCGGGGCTTTATTGGGGGAATCAAGGGAAAATCCCTACTAGTCTCCTTAGTCCAAAAAGGCAAAAGCAAGCCTTTTCTGAAAACTTTAACTTATATAAAAAACTTATCCCGACCATAACCCACGACTTATCGTTAAAATAACAATAAATCACTGTTTTTAAACGATTAAATGATCCTTCCCAGGCCATGGGACGGCTTATGGATGCCATAACGAAAGGGTTATTCCTGAAAACTCAAAAATGCTGGACCACCTCATGAGTGGAGGTGATGGCGGCATAGCGCCCCGACAACAGCGCCAGGCTGGCCTGGTGCAGCGCCTCGCCGGACCAGGCCTGACCGGCGAGGTTATCGAGGGGAAAACAGGCACAGGCATCCGCCACCACGCTGAGCGAGAATCCCAGGCAGGCGCCATGACGCACCGTGGTGGCGACGGCATGACCGGTGGTCACGCCGGCCACCACCAGATGCCCCACGCCATGACGTCGCAGCCAGGCCTCCAGGTCGGTGCCGACGAAGGCGCTGTCCACATACTTGGTGAGCACGCGCTCGCCCTGGGCAGGGGTGACGCAGGCCTTGAACTCGGCGCCGGGTTGCCCGGCGCGACGCTGCGATCCCGGCGAGCGGGAGAAGTGACGCACATGGACGATATGGCCGCTGCCGCCCCGCCAGCAGGCCAGCAGTTCGGCGAGGTTGTCTTCCAGGTGGGGATTGCTGGGCTCGCCCCAGCCATCGATGGCCCGCTGCATATCGATGATCATCAGGGCCGCGCTCTCGTCACGGGCATCACAGAGGCGCAGGCTGGCACTTCCGTACCGGGTGGTCATGGCATCCCTCTCGGCAAGGCCGCGGTGGCGGCATTCCCTCAGCATAGGTGCCAAGCGCCGCGCCTGCCGAGAGTGCCCTAAACGCGACACCCCGCCGGAGCGGGGTGTCGTCGGTCGTTATGCCTCGAGAGAGGCTTAGGCGGTCAGCAGCGTATTCAGGCGCTTGACGTAGGCAGCCGGGTCGTCGAGCTGGCCGCCCTCGGCGATGATCGCCTGATCGAAGAGGATATGTGCCAGGTCACCGAAGGCCTCGCCCTCGGCGCCTTCCAGGCGGCCGACCAGGGGGTGCTCGGGGTTGAGCTCGAGGATCGGCTTGACCTCGGGCAGCGTCTGGCCGGCGGCCTCCATGATGCGGCGCATCTGGAAGCCCATCTCGTGCTCCGGCAACACCACGCAGGCCGGCGAGTCGGTGAGGCGATGGGTCACCTTGACCTCCTGCACCGCCTCGCCCAGGGCCTCCTGGACCCGCTTGACCAGGGCTTCCTTGGCCTTGGCGGTCTCCTCCTGGGCCTGCTTCTCTTCCTCGTTCTCCACCTCGCCCAGGTCGAGCTCGCCCTTGGCCACGTCGACGAAGGCCTTGCCCTCGAACTCGCTGAGATGGCTCATCAGCCACTCGTCGATGCGATCGGAGAGCAGCAGCACCTCGATGCCCTTCTTGCGGAAGATCTCCAGGTGCGGGCTGGACTTGGCCGCCTTGAAGCTGTCGGCGACGATGTAATAGATCTTCTCCTGGCCTTCCTTCATGCGCGACACATAGTCGGCCAGGGACTGATCCTGGGTGGCGCTGTCGGTGTGGGTGGTAGCGAAGCGCAGCAGCCCGGCGATCTTCTCGCGGTTGGCGAAGTCCTCCGCGGGCCCCTCCTTGAGCACCGTGCCGAAGGTGTTCCAGAAACTCTGGTAGGCCTCGGCGTCCTTGGCCAGCTTCTTGAGCATGTCCAGGCCACGCTTGGTCAGGGCGGACTTGATCTTGTCGACCTGGGGATCCTGCTGCAGCAGCTCCCGAGAGACATTCAGGGAGAGGTCCTTGGTGTCCACCACGCCCTTGATGAAACGCAGGTAGAGGGGCAGGAACTGCTCGGCGTCGTCCATGATAAAGACGCGCTGCACATAGAGCTTGACGCCCCGGGCGCCGTCACGCTCGTAGAGGTCGAAGGGCGCACGGCCCGGCACATAGAGCAGGCTGGTGTACTCCAGCTTGCCTTCCACCTTGTTGTGGCTCCAGGTCAGCGGATCCGAGAAGTCGTGAGCCACGTGCTTGTAGAAGGCCTGGTACTCGTCGTCGCTGATCTCGCCCTTGGGGCGCGCCCAGAGGGCGGTGGCCTCGTTGACGGTCTCCCAGGTGGTGACCTCGCTGCCCTCGATCTCGTTACCGTCGTCGTCCTTGGCGGTCTCCACCTTGGGCAGGCGCACCGGCACCTCGATATGGTCGGAGTACTTGCGCACCAGGCTGCGCAGGCGGAAGTCGTCGGCGAACTCCTGGGCATCGTCCTTGAGGTGCAGGACGATCTCGGTGCCATGGGCGGCGTAATCGATATCCGCCACGCTGAATTCGCCCTCGCCCTTGGAGCGCCACTCGACGCCCTCGGCCTGGTCGCTGCCCGCCTTGCGGGTGCGCACCGTGACCTCGTCGGCGACGATGAAACCGGAGTAGAAGCCGACCCCGAACTGGCCGATCAGCTTGGCGTCCTTCTGCTGCTCGCCGGAGAGCTGCTGCAGGAACTCGGCGGTGCCGGAGCGGGCGATGGTGCCCAGGTTCTGGATCACCTCGTCGCGGCTCATGCCGATGCCGTTATCACGCACGGTGACGGTGCCGGCCTCGGCATCGTGCTCGATCTCGATGCGCAGCTCGCTGTTGCCTTCATAGAGGGCGTCGTTGTCCAGCGCCGCATAGCGCAGCTTGTCGCAGGCATCGGCACCGTTGGAGATCAGCTCACGCAGGAAGATTTCCCGATTGGAGTAGAGGGAGTGGATCATCAGCTTGAGCAGCTGCTTGACCTCGGTCTGGAAGCCCAGGGTTTCTTCGTGGGTGGCAGTGGACATCTGGCAGGGTCCTCGTTACATCACGGAATGAGTGGCGCGGCGCGCCGATGAATCGCAGTGGAGATTCATATGGGGCCCGCATCGCGCTTTTCAAGGCTCATCGCCGCCACGGCGTGCCGCCGCCTCATGCCGCCAGCGTCGATAGGCCCCGAGCTCCGGCTCGATGCGCGCCATCAGCCAGCCGACGATCACCAGATCATCGATCAGGCCCAGCGCCAACACGAAATCGGGGACCAGGTCGAAGGGCAGCAGCAGATAGCCCAGGGCCAGGGCCCCCAGCCCCAGGGCCCGCCAGGGTACCGGGCGATAGCGCCCGCCCAGGACGTCCCAGCACAGCCGGCACCAGTGCAGAGGCGCCATGCCCAGGCGCTTGAGTCGGGCCAGGCGCGAGAGGCGCCGAGTCGATCGAATCATGGTGACCTCCTGGTGGTCCGTTTCCGGGGTTGGAACCTTGGCCCCGCGCGGAGTTTCCGTGCAATTGGCTTGTCGTCCCGGGGCGACACTACTCAGCCGCCGCCAGATGGGCGAGGATAAGGGCAGCGCGACGCCCAGGACCCCGTTTCAGGAAGCATGCCATGGCCTATCGACCCGTTCTCTCCTTTCGTCCCGGCCGGTTCAAGCACCGCCTCGCCACCCTGGTCACCGCCGCCGCCCTCTGCCTGGCCCAGGCACACGCCCAGACCCAGGCCGATGATCGGGCCCTTCGCGAGGCGCTGAGCGCGGCCCGCGATCAGCAGTGGAGCCGTATCGACGAGGCCGCCATCGACGGCCATGTGCTGGCCGGTTATGTGGAGTATCACCGCCTGCGGGCCCGGCTGCCCCAGGTGCAGCCCGCCGAGGTACTGGCCTACATCGAACGCCACCAGGACACGCCCCTGGCCGGCTGGATGCGCAACCAGGCCATCGGCCGCTACGGCCAGGCCGGCGACAGGGCCCGCCTGCTGGCGGTCAGCGCCGGTCCCCCCGTGGGCACCGAGCGGCAGTGCTACTACTATGAGGCGCTGCTCGACCGTGACCCCGAGGCGGCGGCCCGGGGCGGCCTGTCGCTATGGTTCGCGGGACGCTCCCAGCCGGATGCCTGCAACCCGCTCTTCTCGCAGTTGCGCCGCGACGGGGTGATCGGCGATGCCGAGACCTGGGAACGCCTGATCCTAGCCTGGAAGGCCGGCGAGACGGGGCTGGCGAGCTACCTGGGCCGCCAACTGGGCGGCGGCTGGCAGCCGGCCCTGGACGCCTATGAACGGGTGCGCGGCGACTACGCCGCCATCGCCGAGGCGGCTCCCCGTCTCGGCGATCATCCGGCGACGCCGGGCCTGGTCAGCGGCGCCCTGCATGGCCTGACCCGGGCCGATACCGCCGCCGCCCTGACCACCTGGCGCCGCCTGGCGCCGCAACTGAGCCTCGGCGAGGAGCGCCGTCGGGCCATCGAGCGGGACCTGGCCTTCTACTCCATGGTGCGCGACGTCCCCGAGAACCGCGCCTGGGTGGACGAGGCGCTGCCGCGGCTGGCCACCGGTGACCTGCTGGAACTGCGGGTGCGTACCGCCCTCGACGCCCGGGACTGGGCCGGGGTTCGCGACTGGATCTCGCGGATGCCCGATGACACTCGCCGCGATAGCCGCTGGCAGTACTGGCTGGCCCGCGCCCTGGAGCAACTGGGCGATGCCCAGGGCGCCCAGGCCGCCTATGAGCGCGCCGCCGAGGGGCGCAGCTTCTTCGCCTTCGCCGCCGCCGACCGCCTCGGCCAGCCCTACGCCCTGGGCGACGAGCGCCACCGCTACAGCGAGACGGAGCGCCGCGAGGTGGCCCAGTGGCCGGTGGTGCGCCGCACCGAGGCGCTGCGACGCATCGATGAGCCGGGGCTGGCCAACAGCGAGTGGCTGGGGGCCGTGGCCCGGGCCAACAGCGAGACCGCGCGCCGGCTGGCCGACTACGCGGCGAGCCAGGGCTGGCACGCCGAGCTGGTGCAGACCACCATCGCCGGGCGCCTCTGGGACGCCCTGGAGTGGCGCTTCCCCGCCGCCTACCGCGACAGCTTCCGGCGCTGGGGCGACGAGGCCGGGGTCGACCCCTACCTGCTGATGGCGATTGCCCGCCGCGAGAGCGCCTACAACGCCGCGGCCCTCTCCCCCGCCGGCGCCCGGGGCCTGATGCAACTGATGCCGGGCACCGCGACCCTGGTCAGCCGCCAGTTGGGCCTCGCCGACCCGGGGCCCTACGGGATCCTGGAGCCGGAGCTCAATATCCGCCTGGGCAGCACCTACCTCGGCGATATGCTGGAGCGCTATCGCGGCAACCGCCTGGCGGCGGCGGCCGCCTACAATGCCGGCCCCGGCCGGGTCGATCGCTGGCTGCGCGACTCGCCCCGGGAGTTCGACCTCTTCGTGGAGAGCATCCCCTTCCGCGAGACCCGCGACTATGTGCAGGCCATCATGACCTACCGGGTGATCTTCGAGAGCCTGGCCAATGGCGGCGAGACCCGCGGCATCGCCCTGCTGAGCTCCAGCGAGGCCAACGGCAGCTATGACGCCTCCCTGCTGGCCCGCCAGTAGCGAAAAACCAAAGGGGGCGCCTTGGCGCCCCCTTGTTTTCTTTTTGTCCCCACACCCGCTCAAGGGCGCTGGCTAAGCGCCAGCTTGATGCCGAAGGCCACCATCACCGCCCCGGTGACGCCATCCAGGCCGCGTGCCACCCAGCGCTTGGCCAGCCAGCGGCCGGCGCTGCCGACCATCAAGACGAGGGTGATCTGCCAGAGATTGGCGATCACGAAGTGCACTCCGGCCAGGAACAGCGACTTGGCGAGGGCCGGGTCTCCGGGGGCAATAAACTGGGGCAGGAAGGCCATATAGAAGACCACCGTCTTCGGGTTGAGCACATTGGAGAGGAAACCCTCCCGCAGCGGCTGCCAGGCCGGCACCGCCTGGGCCCGGGTCCCGCTGACCCCGGCCACCGGCAGGGCCCGCCCGCGCCGGGCGCTGAGCAGGCTCTGCAGGCCCAGCCAGATCAGGTAGCCGGCACCGGCCAGCTTGAGCAGCGAGAAGGCCCAGGCCGACTGCAGCAGGATCAGCGAGATCCCCAGCGCCGAGACGGCGGCATGCACGAAGAGGCCGCAGCAGATCGCCAGGCTGGTCAGCACGCCGTCGCGTACCCCGCCGCGGCTGGCGTTGCGGATCACCAGCAGGGTATCGACCCCGGGGCTCAGAGACAGCAGGGTGATGGCCACCAGGAAGGGCCAGAACTGGGCATCGATCAGCATGGCTCAGAGCACTCCCAGTTCGCGCAATCGCTCCTTGAGGTAGCTGTCGGCGGTATGCCGCTCGGAGAGCACCACCTCGGGACGCGGGTGCAGGAACAGCGGCAGCGACACCCGCGACTGCTCCCGGGCCGGGCCACCGGGATTGACGACCCGGTGAGTGGTGGACGGAAAGTGACCCAGCGAGGCCTCCTGGAGCATGTCCCCCACATTGATCACCAATTGCCCCGGGTCGCAGGGCACCGCCAGCCACTCCCCCTCCCGGGTACGCACCTCGAGGCCCGGCTCGTTGGCCGCCGGCAGCACGGTGATCAGGTTGATGTCCTCATGGGCGGCGGCGCGCACCGCCCCGGGCAGCTCGTCGCCGCGCAGCGGCGGATAGTGCAGCACCCGCAGCAGGGTCTGCTGGCTGTCCTCGATCATCCGCGACAGGGGCTCCCGGTAATGCGCGGCGATCTCGGCCGGGGTCTCGGCCTCGATCCAGCCCAGCAGGGTCGCCGCCAGGGCCTCGGCGCGACGGTAGTAGTCGAGGATCTCGTCACGCAGCGCCGGGGGTATCCGCCCCCAGGGATAGACGTGGTAGTACTCCTTGAGGTCCTTGACGCTTTGCCCCTTGGCGGTCTCGGAGACCTCCGGCGGAAAGTAGCCGTCCTGGCGACGGGGGTCATAACGCCAGGCCACCGCCTCTTCGCTGCGAAAGAAGGCCAGCCAGTGGCGATAGATCGAGGTCAGCAGCTGCGGCGGCAGGGGGTGATTGCGCAGTACCGCGAAGCCGGTCTCGCGCAGCGAGGCGACGAAGCGTTGACGGGCGTCATCCTGGGTGAAATCGACATTCTGGACGTGCATGGGTTTTCCATCTACAGTGATTTCGGGGCATCCAAGCGGGGCTCGTCTCGTCATCTTGACGCATCCCCGCCGCTGATGCACCATCGATTGCGTTGGTTTGCAAGATGAAAGTCGTCAGTTGTTGATCGATCCTTCGAGACTCCCAGTGCGCCTTCTTCTTCGCGTCAGCCACGCACTACGGGGCCGATTCCCCCCGGGGAGCGGACCCCTGCAACATTATTTAGCTAGTAAGGAATTCGACGATGGCAACTGGCACTGTCAAGTGGTTCAACGACACCAAGGGCTACGGCTTCATCTCTCCGGATGATGGTGGCGACGACCTCTTTGCACACTTCTCCGAAATCCAGGCCGATGGCTTCAAGACTCTGCAGGACGGTCAGAAGGTCACCTTCGACGTCACTCAGGGCAAGAAGGGCCTCCAGGCCTCCAACATCCGCGTCGCCAACTAAGGCCAGACTCGGACGCCAGTTGTCGACCCCCGCGGTACGCAAATGGCACCAACAAGAAGGTCCGCCTCGGCGGACCTTCTTGCGTCTCGTCTCCCCTCGCCGTGTTCAGGGTTCCATGTCTTCCGGCTCGGCCGCCGGCGTCTCGTCGAAGGCGGCCTCGCCAGGCGTCTGACTCTCCGCCTCCTCGAACTGCTCATCGATACGGCGCTGGGCTTCCTCGAAGCGGCGCTCCGTCTCCTCCAGGAACTGATCGATATCGGAGTCGGTGGTCTCACCCGGCATGGCACTCTGCTCGTCCAGGCTGCCGGGCTCCTCGGTCAGCCCCTCCTGCAGGCTCGGCTCGGGCACTTCGTCGCCGGGCGCCTCCTGCGCCGGCAGCGACTCGTCCGCGGCCGCCTCCGGGAGGGACTCGCCTGCCGCCGGAGCCTCTTCCTGGGCCGGAGCCTCTTCCTGGGCCGGAGCCTCTTCCTGGGCCGGAGCCTCTTCCTGGGCCGGAGCCTCTTCCTGGGCCGGAGCCTCTTCCTGGGCCGGAGCCTCTTCCTGGACCGGAGCCTCCTCCTGGACCGGGGCCTCCTGCTCCTCGCCGTTACCGCAGGCGGCCAGCAGCAGGGCCGAGGCGGCGACCAGGGGAATCCAGGGTTTGATGTTCATACGGGGTCTCCAACAAAGGAATGGCGAGAAATCATCGGGGGTCATATTCCAGCAAAGGCCCGGGATACAAGCAAGTCAAATACCCGCGGCCGCGGCGCGGTATGCCTTACTCGGCCAGGGGAGAGAGACGAAACTCCAGCAGGCCGGCCTCGGCGCGCAGCCGCTCCACCAGGCGCCCCAGGTTCTGGCGATCATGGGTCTGCAGGGTCATATGGTACTCGAAGACGCTGCCCCGCTGGGTCAAGCGGTAGCTCAGCGCCTTGATGCGAAAGCCCTGACCGCGAATCAGCTCGCGCACCTCCGCCTCGCTGGGCGTCGTCTCCACCGGGAAGGCCAGCATATGATCGGCGAAGTGCTGCCCCGGCATACGCGCCTCCACCCAGCGGAACAGCGACAGGGTCACCAGGGTGATCAAAGTCACGCTGACCGCGGGGAACAGGAAGCCGATGCCATAGAGGATGCCGAGCGCCGCGGTCATCCAGATCGAGGCGGCGGTGGTCAGGCCGCGTACCGTCAGCCCCTCCTTGAAGATCACCCCGGCGCCCAGGAAGCCGATGCCGGTCATGATACCCTGGGCCATGCGGGTGGGGTCGGTGGTAATAACCGTGGTCGGCAGCATGCCCCCCAACCAGTCGCCCTGGTGGGTGGTGACGATCATCAGCAGCGCCGAGGCCAGGCACACCAGGGCATGGGTGCGAAAGCCGGCGGGGCGGCCATGGTAGCTGCGTTCCAGGCCGATCAGGCTGCCCGCCAGCCAGGCCGCCGCCAGGTAGACCAGGATCATCACTTGCTCGCTCGTCATCCCGCCCCCCTCGATTCCACTCCCTTTCGATTCCAGCATAGTTCAATGATGACAAGGACTTGCGTAGAGGCTTCCGGTGACTATCAACGCTGGGTGGGCGAGATCTCCCCCGGCTTGATCTGGATCAGGCATTGCCCCCCGTCATGCTCCCGTCACCGCTTCGACTGATATAGTGTTGGCGACATCTCTCCTCACGCCCTGGAGTCGGTCTTGACGCAGCAACTCAAGGACTTTCTCGATGCCCTGTGGCACGCCCTGCGCAACCTGACCCCCATCCTGGTCGTGGTGGTGAGCTTCCAGGCCCTGCTACTGCGGGAGTGGCCCGAGGGCGGCCTGAGCATGGCGGCGGGCCTGCTGGTCGTGGCGCTAGGAATCGCCCTCTTCCTGCGCGGCCTGGAGCTGAGCATCTTCCCGGTGGGCAAGCGCCTGGCCAACCAGTTTGCCCGCCGGGGCTCGCTGCCGGTGCTGCTCGCCTTCGGCTTCGCCATCGGCTTCTCGGCAGTGGTGGCGGAACCGGCGCTGATCGCCGTGGCCGAACAGGCCGAGGCCATCAGTGAGGGACGCATCGAGGCCCTGACCCTGCGCCTGATCGTCGCCACCTCGGTGGGCCTGGTGATGGCCCTCGGGGTACTGCGGGTCATCCTCGGCCACCCCCTGCATCCCTATATGATCGTCGGCTACCTGAGTGTGGTACTGGTGACTTTCTTCGCCCCCAAGGAGATCGTCGGCCTGGCCTACGACTCCGGCGGCGTCACCACCAATATCGTCACCGTGCCGCTGATCGCCGCCCTGGGGCTGGGGCTGGCGGCATCGATTCGCGGCCGCAACCCCTTGATCGACGGCTTCGGCCTGGTGGCACTGGCGGTAATGGTGCCGATGATCAGCGTGCAGCTCTACGGCATCCTGGTCTATGCCGACCCCGGCAGCCTGATCGACGGCGAGGCCATGGCCCTCGCTGGGGAGGCGGGCAAGCTACCCGGCGGCTTCCTGGCCATGCTGATGGAGCTGTTCGAGATGCTCCGCGACGTGCTGCCGATCCTGCTGGTGGTGCTCTTCTTCCAGTACGCCATTCTCAGGCACCCCCTGGCCAACCCCCTCAAGGTGGGTATCGGCTTCGCCCTGGTGATCGTCGGCCTCTATGCCTTCGTGGTAGGACTCAAGCTGGGCCTCTTCCCCATCGGCGAGCGCATGGCCGAACAGCTGATCGGCTTCGACACCTGGCTATGGGTCTACCTGTTCGCCTTCGCCATCGGCTTCGCCACCACCATGGCGGAGCCGGCGCTGATCGCCGTGGGTCAGCAGGCGGAGGAGGCCGCCGCCGGCAAGATACGCGGCGACGTGATCCGCCTGCTGGTGGCCTTCGGGGTGGCCATCGGCATCACCCTCGGGGTGCACCGCATCATCAGCGGCGATTCCATCCACTACTATATTATCGGCGGCTATAGCCTGGTGATCCTGCTCACCTTCCTGGCCCCCCGCTATATCGTGGCCCTGGCCTTCGACCTGGGCGGCGTGACGACTTCCGAGGTGACGGTGCCCCTGGTCACCGCCCTGGGCATCGGCCTGGCCAGCCATATCGACGGCCGCAGCGCACTGATCGACGGCTTCGGGCTGATCGCCTTCGCCTCGATCTTCCCTATCGTGACGGTAATGAGCTATGCCATCCTCGTGGAGAGGATGGCGGCATTGCGAGGTGAAAGCCCATGAAGTTTGCCCTGCTAGTGGCCATCGTGCCCGAGGAGCTCGAGCAGGAGTGCATCGACGCCGCCAAGCGGGCCGGCGCCAGCGGCATGACCCTGATGTCGGGCCGCGGCATCGGCGATGAACCCAAGAAGACCTTCTTCGGGCTGACCTACGAGGGCAGCCAGACGGTGATGCTGCTGGCCCTGGAAAAGGGGCTGTCACTGAAAGTGCTCAAGGCCGTGCGGGATATCGTCAACCCCGAGGGGCACGACTCCCAGGGGCTGGTGATGACCCTGCCCATCGAGCATCTGGGCGGTATCGACATGAGTCAGGTCAAGCACTTCGAGGAACAGCTGCGCGACAGCCTGTGAGCCCATCACCGAGGGAGACGACCCATGCAGGTCAAGGACATCATGGTACGGGACGTGGTCACCGTATCGCCCTTCGCCACCCTGCGCGAGGCCATGAGCCTGATGAAGCGCCATGATCTCAAGTCGCTGGTGGTGGAACAGCAGACCCCCCAGGACGCCTGGGGGCTGGTCACCTACACCAATGTACTCAAGACCATCGTCGCCGAGAATGGCGATATCGACCTGGTCAATGTCTATGACGTCTGCGCCAGGCCCGCCATCTCCGTGGGCGAGAGCCTGGATGTGCGCCATGTGGCCGGCCTGATGACCCAGAACGGCATCAAGCGCCTGCTGGTGCTGCGCGACAATGAGCTGCTGGGCCTGGTGACCATGAACGATATCGTCGGCAGTGTGATGGAGATGATCGACTAGTACAAAGCCAAGCGTCGCCTCACGCCCGCCCCTACCACAACGGGCCGCCCAAGGGGCGGCCCGTTGCGATTCGTACGTCCTCTGGGATCAGGCCAGGGCCTTCTCCACCACCTCATAGACATTGGGCGAGAGCGCCTCGCCACGAATGCGCTCGAGCTGCGCCTTCATCAGCGCCTGGCGGGTCTCGTCGAAGCGCGCCCAGCGGGTCAGCGGGGTGATGATCCGCGCGGCGATCTCCGGGTTGAGGCGATTGAGCTCGATCACCACCTCCGCCAACAGCTTATAGCCCTCGCCGTCGATGCGGTGGAAGTTGACCCGGTTCTGGCCGGCGAAGGCCCCGATCAGGGCGCGCACCTTG
This sequence comes from Halomonas sp. H5, assembly GCF_050613175.1. GTDB lineage: Bacteria > Pseudomonadota > Gammaproteobacteria > Pseudomonadales > Halomonadaceae > Bisbaumannia > Bisbaumannia salifodinae. Next base: position 1,520,463 of record NZ_CP192510.1, on the reverse strand, counting down.
TTGGGGTTCTTCAGCGAGAAGGCCGGATGCTGCATCAGGAACTTGACCCGATCAAGCACGTCCTCCTGGGGCCGGGTGACCTGGATGGTGAACCACTGATCCATCACCAGGGGGTCGTGGGCCCACTGCTCGCCGAAGGCCTTGAGGGCGGGTTCCGCCAGGTCGCTGCGCGAGCTGTGGGTGAGCAGGGTCAGGGCGGCGCGCACGTCGGTCATGTTGTGGCCGGCCTCGAACTGCCGCTGGGCCAGCTCGATGGCGCGCTCGTCCTCGATGCTCATCAGGTAGGAGAGCGCCACGTTCTTGAGGCCGCGGCGGGCGATCTGCTCCGGCTCCGGGGCATAGGAAGCCTCCGAGAGATTGGCCTCATAGATCGCCAGGAACTCATCGCGCAGCGCCATCGCCAGGCCCTGCTTGACGAAGCTGCGGGCGGCATGGATGGCGTCCACGTCCACCACCGGCTGCTGCTCGGCGATATAGGCCTCGGAGGGCAGGGTCAGCATCTCGGCGAGCACCGCCTTGTCGTCGCTCTCTTCGCCGAGCAGTACCCGGAAGGCCTCGATCACCCGCGGGTCCATGACCTTCTCGACGCCGTTGCGGTGGGCGGCGATCAGGTCATCCAGGGCCAGCATGGCCAGGCGCTGGCCGGCGTCCCAGCGGTTGAAACCGTCGGAGTCGTTGGCCAGCAGGAAGGCCAGGTCCTCGCGGCCATAGGGGAAGCGCAGCTTCACCGGCGCCGAGAAGCCGCGCAGCAGTGAAGGCACCGGCGCCTCGGCCACCTCGGTGAAGACGAAGTGCTGCTCCTCCTCGCGCAGGTGCAACACGGTGTCGGTGCCCAGCGCCTCGCCGTCCAGGGTCAGCGACAGGTCGCGACCGCTCTTGGTGCCCACCAGGCCCAGGCGCACCGGGATATGCAGCGGCTGCTTGTCGGGCTGGCCCGGGGTGGCCGGGGTGCGCTGGCGCAGGGTCAGGTGATACTCCCCCTTGGCGTAGTCGTAGTGACCGTTGGCGTCGATCTCCGGGGTGCCGGCCTGGGCATACCAGCGCATGAACTGGGAGAGGTCCTGCCCCGAGACCTCGGCCATGCAGCCGACGAAGTCCTCGATGGTCACCGCCTGGCCGTCGAAGCGCGCGAAGTAGAGGTCGCTGCCGCGGCGGAAGGCCTCCCAGCCCAGCAGGTTGCGCAGCATGCGCACCACCTCGGCGCCCTTCTCGTAGATGGTCAGGGTGTAGAAGTTGCCGATCTCGATATAGTGATCGGGGCGTACCGGGTGGGCGGTGGGGCCGGCATCCTCGGCGAACTGGGCGGTGCGGAAGAAGGAGACGTCCTCGATGCGCTTGACCGGCGCCGAATTGGTGTCGGCGCTGAAGCACTGGTCGCGGAACACCGTGAAGCCCTCCTTGAGGGAGAGCTGGAACCAGTCGCGACAGGTGACCCGGTTGCCGGACCAGTTATGGAAATACTCGTGGGCGACGATGCCCTCGACCCGCTGGAAGGCGGCGTCGGTGGCGGTCTGGGGATGGGTCAGCACCGCCGCCGAATTGAAGATATTGAGGCCCTTGTTCTCCATGGCGCCCATATTGAAGTCGTTGACCGCCACGATCATGAACAGATCCAGGTCGTATTCGCGACCGTAGGTCTCCTCGTCCCAGCGCATGGCCCGCTTCAGCGAGGCCATGGCGTGGTCGGTCTTGCCCAGGTTCTCCTCCTCGACCCAGATCTGCAGGGTCACCTCCCGGCCGCTGGCGGTGGTGAAGCGGTCCTCGACCTTCTCGAGGTCACCGGCCACCAGGGCGAAGAGGTAGCTGGGCTTGGGGTGGGGATCCTCCCAGGTCACGAAGTGGCGGCCCCCCGGCAGCTCGCCACGCTCCACCGGGTTGCCGCCCGCCAGCAGCACCGGCTCCCGCTCGGCGTCGCCGATCAGCGTGGTGGTAAAGGTGGCCATTACATCGGGGCGATCCGGGTAGAAGGTGATGCGCCGGAAGCCCTCGGCCTCGCACTGGGTGCAGAACATGCTGCCGGAGCGGTAGAGCCCCTCCAGAGCGGTGTTGGCGGCGGGGTCGATCACCACCTCGGTCTCCAGGGTAAAGCGCTCCGGCACCCGGTGGATGGTCAGGCCAGTGTCGCCCTGGACGTACTCATCGGGATTGAGCGCCTGGCCGTCGATGGCGATACGCTCGAGCCGCAGGCCCTCGCCGTCCAGCTCCAGGGGCAGCGCTTCCTCGCCCCGCGCCGGGTTGCGCTCCAGCTGCAGCCGGGCGCTGACCTTGGTGGCCGAGGGCGCCAGGTCGAACTTCAGCTCGGTGTGGGTCACGCGGTAGGCGGGGGGCTGGTAGTCGTGCAGATAGGTGGGCTGGGGGTCTGACATCGAGTCTGGCTCCTGTTCGCGAATTGGCCCCATTGTACGGCCCCGGGGACGGAAGACTCAAAGGCTGCCCGAGCAACGACAGGATCAGCCGCTGGCACGCTTTTTCTACTCGGAGGCCCGGGGCTAACGCTCCAGGGGTGAGCGCGAGGCCAGGCCCCGCAGCGGGCAGCGCCCCATGCCCGGCTCGGGCCGGGTATGGATCCACACCCCCAGCAGCAGCAGGCCGCCGATGATCGTGACCTTGAGCCACAGCAGACCCAGGGTGAAGAGCAATACCAGGATGGAGGCGCCCAGCATCAGCACGGCGAGGCGCTTGGCCGGGCGGGGGATGGCGCGCTCTCGTTCCCAGGCCACCACCGGCGGGCCGAAGCGCGGATGCTCGCGGATCCAGCGAGCGAAGCGCGGCGAGCCGCGAGAGGCCGCCCATACCGCCAGGAGCAGGAAACAGGTGGTGGGCATCAGCGGCACGAAGACGCCGACCATGCCCAGGGCGAAACTGATCCAGGCCAGCACCAGGTAACCGGGGCGCAGCCAACCACTCACTTCCACGTCGTCTCGCATCGCCGCCCTCCCCGGCCGCCTCGATGATCTCCTTGCTACCTATTCAAGCCTAGCCGGCCGCGGCGTTGAAATGGGTTTTTTCCATCGTCCGACTAGGCTAATCCAATAGCGGGGCCCTGTCGCGGTCTCCGTCGTTCTCTCCCAGCCAGGAGCCGAGCATGCGCCCAACCCACCTCCTTCTTGTCCTGTGGCTGTGCCTGCTGGCCGGCGTCGCCCCCGCCGAGGAACGCCTGCGGCTGGTGGCCACCACCGGCATGATCGGCGATGCCGTGACGCTCATCGGCGGCGACCGGGTGGAAGTGCAGACCCTGATGGGCCCCGGGGTCGACCCCCACCTCTACCGCCAGACGCGCCGCGATATCGTCGCCCTGACCCGCGCCGATGCGGTCTTCTGGCATGGCCTGGCCCTGGAGCTGCAGCTCCAGGAATTCCTCGACCGCCTGAGTGGACACACCCCGGTCTACGCCGTGGGCGAGGCGGTGCCGGAGGAAGCGCGCCTGCCGGCCGGCGACTTCGCCGGCCAGTTCGACCCCCATGTGTGGATGGACCCGGACCGCTGGCGTTATGTGGCGGAGGCGATCCGCGATGCCCTGAGCGAGCTGCACCCCGCTGGGCGGGACGCCTTCGCCGCGCGCACCGACGCCTATCTGGCCGAGCTCGAGGCCCTGGACGCCTATGCCCGGGAGGTGCTGGGCAGCCTGCCCGAGGGACAGCGCCTGCTGGTCACCGCTCATGACGCCTTCGGCTACCTGGGCGAGGCCTATGACCTGGAGGTGGTGGGCATCCAGGGCATCTCCACCGAAAGCGAGGCGGGACTGGCGCGCATCGAGGCGCTGGTCCGCCTGCTGGTGGAGCGCCGCGTCCCGGCGATCTTCGTCGAGTCCTCGGTGGCCGAGCGCAATGTGCGTGCCCTGGTGGAGGGGGCCGGTGCCCAGGGCTGGGCGGTGGCCATCGGCGGCACCCTCTTCTCCGATGCCATGGGCACCCCGGGCAGCTACGAGGGCACTTACCTGGGCATGCTCGATCATAACCTGACCACCATCGCCCGGGCCCTGGGGGGCCAGGCTCCCCCCGGCGGACGCCTGGGTCGCCTGGCGGAGACACGCCCATGAACGAGCCGCTCGACCCGACCACCAGCCCGCTGGCCATCCAGGGACTGACGGTCAGCTATGGCGAACGCCTGGCCCTGCTGGGCGTCGATTTCGTGACGCCGCCGGGCCGACTGAGCGCCATCGTCGGCCCCAACGGCGCCGGCAAGTCGACGCTGCTCAAGGCGGCCCTGGGCATCCTGCCCCGGGTCGCCGGGGACCTGCTGGTCCGGGGGCGCCCCCTGCCCCAACCACCACGCCATATCGCCTATGTGCCCCAGCGCTCCAGCATCGACTGGGACTTCCCCGCCACCGCCCTGGACCTGGTGCTGATGGGCCTCTACGGGCGACTGCGCTGGTGGCAACCCACCCGGCGCCGCCATCGCCACTGGGCTCGGGAGTGCCTCGCCCGGGTCGGCATGGAGGCCTTCGCCGGGACTCAGATCGGCCGCCTCTCCGGCGGCCAGCAACAGCGCATCTTCCTGGCCCGCGCCCTGGCCCAGCAGGCCGAACTGCTGCTCCTCGACGAGCCCTTCGCCGGCGTCGATGCGGCCACCGAGCGCGCCATCATCGAGCTCTTTCGCGCCTTCCGAACCCAGGGCGGTAGCGTGCTCTGCGTCCATCACGACCTGGCCACGGTACGCGACTATTTCGATCACCTGCTGCTGCTGGACGTGGAGGTCGTCGCCGCCGGGCCGGTGGCCGAGGCCTTTACCGCCGCCAACCTTCAACAGACCTATGGGGGACGACTGACGGCGGCCCAACTGGCGCGGCTGCTGCCGGCGACGGAGGCGTTCCGGCCATGATGGAGGCCTGGCTCGATGCCCTGACCCTTAGCGCGGGCTATAACACCCGGCTGGTCACCCTCGGCTCCCTGCTACTGGGGGCGGCGGCGGGCATGGTGGGCAGCCATGTGCTGCTGCGCAAGCGCGCCCTGATCAGCGATGCGGTCAGCCACGCCACCCTGCCGGGGCTGGCGGCGGCCTTTATCCTGATCGCCCTGGTGCAGGGCGATGGCCGCTGGTTGCCGGGGCTCTTGCTGGGGGCGGCGGCCAGCGCCGCCCTGGGGCTGGCCGCCGTCCAGGCCATGAGTCGCCATACCCGGCTGGGCGAGGACAGCGCCATCGGCGCGGTGCTCTCGGTCTTCTTCGGCCTTGGGGTGGTGCTACTGACGGTGATCCAGGCCATGCCGGTCGCCGGCCAGGCCGGGCTCTCCGGCTACCTGGTGGGCGCCACCGCCGGCATGCTGGCCAGCGAGGCCTATCTGCTGGGGGCCATGGCCCTGGGCCTGCTGGTGGCCCTGGTGATCCTGCGCCGCACCCTGCTGCTACTCTGCTTCGATCCCGAGCATGCCTGGACCCAGGGGGTCGATCTCCGGCGGGCCGACGCCTGGCTGCTGGGCCTGCTGCTGGCGGTCACCGTGGTGGGGCTGCGCGTCACCGGCCTGATCCTGATCGTGGCCCTGACCATCATCCCGCCGGTCACCGCCCGCTTCTGGACCGACCGCCCCCATGCCCTGCTGATGATCGCCGCCGTCGCCGGCGCCCTGGCCGGCTACCTGGGGGTGACCCTCTCCAGCGTCCACCCGCGCCTGCCCAGCGGCGCCCTGGTGGTACTGGCCGCCTTCGCCCTCTTCCTGGCCTCGCTGCTGATCGCGCCCCGGCGCGGCCTGCTGGCCCACCTGATCGACCGCTACCGTTTCGTGCGCCGGGTGCACTGCCGCCAGGGACTGCTGGCCCTGGCCCGGGGCGAGGCGATCTTCGACCCCACCACCCTGCGGATCCTGCACCGACTCGGCCATATCCGTCGCGATGGCCTGGCCACCGCCCAGGGGCGCGCCGCGGCCCGGGATGCCCGCCACGAGGAGCGCCTGTGGATGCACTATCGCCACGCCTACCCCGAGGAGGCGGCACAGCTCGGGGCACGCCGGCTCGAACCCATCTCCCGGCTGTTGCCCCCCGACCTGATCGATGAACTGGAGCGCCGGCTACCACCGGAGGCACCCCATGACTAAGCCGCTGGCACTCCTTACCGATCGTAAGTGCCGGCCCTTCCCGACGAGGCCTTATGCCACCGGAGGCTGTCGATGACTGAGTTCCTGATGCTGAGTCTGGTGCCCCTGCTGGTCGCCGGCCTGTGCAGCCTGAGCTGTGCCCTGCTGGGCAACTTCCTGGTGCTGCGCCGCCAGGCGTTGATCGGCGACGCCATCAGCCATGTCGCCCTGCCGGGCATCGTCGCCAGCTTCCTGCTGACCGGCACCCTGGCGCCCCCCGCCATGCTAGTGGGGGCCGGCGCCGCGGCCCTGATCACCCTGGCGTTGATCGAGCTGATCCGCCGCCTGGGCCGGGTGGAAGCGAGTGCCGCCATGGGGGTGGCCTTTACCGCCCTCTTCGCCCTGGGGGTGCTGATGCTGGAGTGGAGCGGCGCCAGCGGCGTCCACCTGGACGTGGAGCACGCCCTCTACGGCAACCTGGAGAGCCTGGTGTGGTTCGAGGGTACCCGTCTGGCGGCGCTCTGGGACCCTCAGGCCCTGGCGGGGCTGCCGCCGCAACTGAGCCGGGTGGCCTGGGTGGCACTGCTGGTGAGCCTCTTCATGATGCTGGCCTGGCGGCCCCTGGTGCTGGGCAGCTTCGATGCCGCCTTCGCCGCCAGCCAGGGCGCCCGCCCCGGACTGACCCAGCTACTGCTGGTGGTGATGGTGGCAGTGGCCGCCATCGCCGCCTTCGAGGCGGTGGGCTCGATCCTGGTGATCGCCATGTTTATCTGCCCCCCGGCGGCGGCACGGCTGATGACCGATCGTCTGAGCCATCAGTTGGCCTGGAGCCAGGCCTTCGCCCTGGCCAGCGCCGTGCTGGGGGTGGTGCTGGCCGGCCATGGCCCCGGCTGGCTGGGTATCGATGCGGGCCTCAGCGCCGCCGGCATGGTCAGCGTGGTGGCCGGCCTGATCCTGCTGCTGGCCTGCCGCTTCGGCCCCCGCCGCCATCGCGCCGCGCCACCCCCGGGATAACGCCGGCGGGACTCTTGCCAGGCAGGAAAGAGTCCATTTAGCCGGATGAGCTTGGCGCCTCTTGCCGGCGGCGTATGCTGGAGACATCTCAAGGAGGTTCCCCTATGCGTCCCGTACTCTATCTCTCCCATGGCTCCCCGGACCTGGTGCTGCGCCAGCACCCGGCCCGGGATTTCCTCACCGAGCTGGGGCGGCGCCTGCCGGCCCCGCGTGGTGCCCTGGTGGTCTCGGCCCATTATGAAAGCCCGGAGATTCGCCTGGGCAGCGACCCGAGGCCGGAGACGCTCCACGACTTCTATGGTTTTCCCGAGGCCCTCTATCGCCTGCGCTACCCCGCACCGGGGCTGCCCGAGGCGGCCAGCCGCCTGGCCGAACGCCTCCTGGACCGGGGCCTCGCGGCCCGCCTCGAGCCGAACCGCCCCCTCGATCATGGCGTCTGGTCGCCGCTTTCCCTGGTCTGGCCCGAGGCCCGGGTGCCGCTGATGCCGATCAGCGTACCCATGGCGGCCAGCCGCGACGAGCTGCGCCGCTTCGCCAGGACCCTGGGCGAGTTCGCCGAGGCCGAGGGGCTATGGCTGATCGGCTCCGGGGCCGCCACCCATAACCTGGGCGATCGCAAGCCCTTCGCCGCCGCCCCGGACGCCTGGGCCCAGGCGTTCCATGACTGGGTTCGCGACCGCGCCGCCGAGGGTGACCCGGAGGCGCTGCTGGCCTGGGCCGAACGGGCCCCCGCCGGACGCCATGCCCATCCCACCCCGGAGCACCTGCTGCCGCTGTTGGTCTGCGCCGCCGCCCTGGAGGGCGAGCCACTGCGCGCCCTCCACGAGAGCTTCACCTTCGGCAACCTGAGCATGCTGATGCTGGCCAGCCAGCCCCTCGCCGAGGCCTGGGAGTCGGGGCGCCTGGCCTGAACGCAGCGGGCCCGCCGAATGGCGGGCCCGAAGGGATCATGGGATGGGGAGCCGCCTTGCGACGTCTCAAGCCTTGGTGGCGAAGCCGCGCTTTACAAGCCCCCCCGCCCGCCCCGACCTGGCTCAAGCCTGGCTATCGGGCCCCAGGCTCAGTCGCGGAAGTTGTTGTACTGCAAGGCCAGCTCCGGCCCCTGCTCGCCCTTGAGCAGGGCGATAACACCCTGCAGGTCATCGCGCTTCTTGCCGGTGACGCGGACCTTGTCGCCCTGGATCTGCGCCTGCACCTTGAGCTTGGAGTCCTTGATCAGCTTGACGACCTGCTTGCACTCGGCGGCCTCCAGGCCCTGCTTGAGCTTGACCTCCTGGCGCGCCTTGACGCCGCCCAGCTGCGGCTCCTGGGGATCCATGCAGCGGGCATCGATGCCCCGGGCGATCAGCCGATTGCGCAAAACGTCGAGCATCTGCTGCAGCTGAAAATCCGCCTCGGCCTCGATATGCACCACCTCGCCCTCGAGGCGGAAGCTGGCATCGACGCCGCGGAAATCAAAGCGGGTCTGGATCTCGCGGTTGGCCTGATCCACCGCGTTGGTGGCCTCGTGGCCGTCGAATTCGGAAACGATATCGAAGGAAGGCATGGGCAGCTCCTGACAATGGGTGCGGCGATTCTAGCAGCCTGTCGGGCTTGACCGATCGTCGCGAGAGAAACGGATTTCGAGACAAGTTTATCGATCGGATGAGGCGAATAGCGAGCTATTTAACGAATCTGATCGAATGAAATTGGCCGAAAGCCCGGATTTCGCAGCAGATCAGCGTTATGCCTGACAGGCTGCTAACCCAGCCGCGCGGGCCTTTCATCCGCCGCCGGGTCCTCCGCGACCAGTGCCTTGCTCATCTGCCAGGCGGCACAGCCATCGACGTAGTAGTCGTCCAACCAGCGGGTCAGGCGAAAGCCCCGGCGGCGATAGAGGGCCAGGGCCGCCCGATTATCGGCGCGCACCTCCAGGTGCAGGGAGTCACAGCCCCGGCCCCGGGCCTCCTCCTCCAGGCATTCCAGCAGAACCCGACCCAGGCCGCCGCCCCGGGCCTCGGGGGCCACGCAGAAGGAGTAGAGGCGGGCCCGGCGGCTATTGCGGCGCAGCAGCAGGGTGCCATAGCCGAGAATGGCCTCGCCATCCACCAGCAACCAGGTGCTGGCATGGGCCGGCCCCAGCAGATGCGCCAACTGGCGACGGGTGAAGCGATCGCCGACGAAGCAACGCTGCTCGAGGGCATAGAGGGCGGCCAGGTCCTCGAGGTGACCGGGCCGCAGTTGGGCTGACATGAAGGCGTCCTCAGCAAAGGTCCAAGGATATTGTGCGATGCACCCGAGACCCTGTCACCGCCCGTGATAATGAAATAAATCAATTATCCCTGCCTCCCCGCCCGTCCCATGCTGCGTCCATGGCCGCCACCCCGGCGCCCCGCCACCGAGGACACCCATGCACGCCCTGCGCATCGTCGTCGACAAGCTCAGCGACTGGTCCCCCTATTACCCCAGTGACGATCTGATCGCTGCCGACGACTACCTCTCCCGGTCTCCCCTCGACGGCGAGTCCGGCACCACCCGGGTCCTCAACCTGTGCGGTGACCTGGAATATCTGGGCCGCGGCTACTATGTCTCGCTGCTGGCCCAGGCCCGTGGCCAGCGGGTACTCCCCACGGTAGAGACCCTCAACCAGTTGGCCCGCAAGCCCCTGATCGACCTGGAGCTGGAAGGCCTGGAACCGCTACTGAACACCCTGGCACGCCAGGGAGCCCTGGCCGGCGACGTCCTTCGCCTGCGGATCATGTTCGGCGAGTGCGAGCCGCCGGCCCTGGCACGCCTGGCCCGGCGGCTCTTCGAGCGACTGCCCTGCCCATTGCTGGAGGCCCAGCTGACTTCCCGACAGGGCCAATGGCGGCTGACCCGACTGCGCCCCCTGCGCCTCACGGCCCTCCATGGTGACGAGCAGGATCGCTTCGCCGCGGCGCTCAATCGCCACTCGCGGCGCATCTGGCGCACGCCCCGGGCGCGACGTCGCTACCGCTTCGAGCTGGCCATGCTGGTGGATCCCCAGGAGACCCTGCCGCCCAGCAACCGCGGCGCCCTGAAGCGCTTTATCCGCGCCGGCCGGCGCCTGGGCATCGACGTCTCGCTGATCACCCACCGCGACCGGGGGCGCCTGGCGGAGTTCGATGGGCTCTTTATCCGCGAGACCACCGCCCTGGACCATCCCAGCTATCAACTGGCGCGCCGCGCCGAGCACGAGGGGCTGGTGGTGATCGACGACAGTCGCTCCATCCTGCGCTGCACCAACAAGGTCTACCTGCACACCCTGCTCGAGGCCAAGGGCATCCCGGCCCCCCAGGGGCACCTCCTCCAGCGCAGCGAGCGTCATCGGCTGGCCGAGTTGGCCTCGACCCTTAGCTATCCGCGGGTACTCAAGGTACCGGATGGCGCCTTCTCCCGTGGCATCGTCAAGATCGACGGCCCCGAGGCGCTGCAGCGGGAGGCGGCGCGCCTGTTCGAGAGCTCGGCCCTGCTGCTGTTGCAGGAGTGGCTACCCACCGACTTCGACTGGCGCATCGGCGTCCTCGATGGTCGACCGCTGTTCGCCAGTCGCTACTATATGGCGCGGGGGCACTGGCAGATCTACGATCACTCGGCGGCCAAGGTCCGCAGCGGCGGCTTCAGCACCCATGCCATCGAGGAGGTCCCGGCGGCGGTGGTGCGCACGGCACTGAAGGCCACGCGGCTGATCGGCGACGGCCTCTATGGCGTCGACCTCAAGCAGATCGGCGAGCGGGTGGTGGTGATCGAGATCAACGACAACCCCAATATCGATGCCGGCATCGAGGACCGGGTCCTGGGGGACCGCCTCTACGAAACGCTGATGGGGGTCTTTCTGGCACGCATGGAGACACAGCGTCGCCGACTCGGTTAGCCGGGTCGGGGCAATAACAAGGCAGTGATCAGCAGAAAGTGGCGCGCTTGGCTCCCCGAGCAGGACTCGAACCTGCGACCCAATGATTAACAGTCATTTGCTCTACCAACTGAGCTATCGGGGAACAACGCCTTGCAGGATCTCAGACCGGGATAGGAGATGGCTCCTCGAGCAGGACTCGAACCTGCGACCCAGTGATTAACAGTCACTTGCTCTACCAACTGAGCTATCGAGGATCGGTCTGAGCGGTGTTCGTCGCGCTGCGGTTGGCTCCCCGAGCAGGACTCGAACCTGCGACCCAATGATTAACAGTCATTTGCTCTACCAACTGAGCTATCGGGGAACAGCGTCGAACACGGGGCGTAGTATAAGGATTATTGCTTCGGGGTCAAGGGGTAAGCTGGCTTTCCAGGCCAAAAAGCAAACCGCCGCCCGGAGGCGGCGGTCATGTCTGGCGGTGCAGCATCAGGTCATGGCCGGAGACGCATAGGAGATCGGGGCCCGGGCGCTCTTCTCTTCGAAGGTAACGATCTCGAAGGCCTCGGGACTCTCCAGCAGCACGCGACATAGCTGATTGTTCAGGGCATGCCCCGACTTCACGCCACGGAACTCGCCGATCAGACTATGGCCCAGCTGATAGAGGTCGCCGATGGCATCCAGCACCTTGTGCTTGACGAACTCGTCCTCGTAGCGCAGGCCATCCTCGTTCATGATCCGGTAGTCGTCCACCACGATGGCATTGTCGAGGCTGCCGCCGAGGGCCAGGTTGTGGGAGCGCAGGTACTCGAGGTCGCGCATAAAGCCGAAGGTGCGCGCCCGGGAGACCTCCTTGACGAAGGAGGTGGTGGAGAAATCCACCACGGCGCACTGATCGCGCAGCGCCATCACCGGATGATCGAAGTCGATGGAAAAAGCCACCTTGAAGCCATCATAGGGCAGGAAGGCGGCCTCCTTGTCGTCCTCACGCACCACCAGCTCGCGCTTGATGCGGATAAACTTCTTGGCGGCCTCCTGCTCCTCGATACCCGCGGACTGGATCAGGAACACGAAGGGGCCGGCACTGCCGTCCATGATCGGCACCTCGGGGGCACTGACCTCGACGATGGCATTGTCGATGCCCAGGCCGGCGAAGGCGGACATCAGGTGCTCGACGGTGGCCACCTTGACGCCATCCCGGGACAGGGCGGTGCACAGGGTGGTGTCGGTGACGTTGCCCGCACGGGCGGGAATCTCCACCACCGGGTCGAGGTCGGTACGCACGAAGACGATGCCGCTGTTGACCGGGGCCGGCCGCAGCGTCAGGTAGACCTTCTCGCCGGAGTGCAGGCCGACGCCGGTGGCGCGAATGGTGTTGCTGAGAGTGCGTTGTCGGATCATGGGTAACCGCCAGGCAAAAAGCTTGTTATCAAACGGTGTTCACTATAGCAGCGAACACCCGTTTTACCAAAAGATTCTCGCCCAACGGTCACTATGTATCCGATAGCCGCCATCAATCGGCCTGGCGGCGCAGGAAGGCCGGGATATCCAGGTAGTCATCCAGCTCCTGGGAGCGACGCTTCTCGGCGCGGGCCTTGGACGACGCCTCCTGCTCCGCCTTGGCGGCCTGCTGGCGGGCCACCGCGGGCTGCTGCTGCAGCTTGCGGTAGTCCGGGGAAGGCTCGGAGCGACTCACCGTGGTGTCGCGCTGGACCGGCTTCTGGACGCGACCGTCGAGGCCGGCGGCCACCACGGTGACACGCAGCTCGTCGCTCATCTCCATGTCGATGGAGGTCCCCACCACGATGGTGGCGTCCTGGGAGGCGAACTCCTGGACGGTGGCGCCCACGTCGTTGAACTCGCCGATGGAGAGGTCGGGGCCGGCGGTGATATTGACCAGAATCCCGCGGGCACCATGCAGGTCGATATCCTCCAGCAGGGGGCTTCGGATCGCCTTCTCGGCGGCCTCCCGGGCGCGGTTCTCGCCGGTGGCGCCGCCGGTGCCCATCATCGCCATGCCCATCTCGGACATCACGGTGCGCACGTCGGCGAAGTCGACGTTGATGATGCCGGGGCTGGTAATCAGCTCGGCGATGCCCTGAACGGCGCCCAGCAGGACGTCATTGGCGGCACTGAAGGCGGTGAGCAGGCTGGCGCTCTTGCCCAGTACCGAGAGCAGCTTCTCGTTGGGGATGGTGATCAGGGAGTCGACGTGCTCGGAGAGCTCCTTCATGCCCTCCTCGGCGGCACGCATCCGCTTGGGCCCCTCGAAGGGGAAGGGACGGGTCACCACCGCCACGGTGAGGATGCCCAGCTCCTTGGCCACCTGGGCCACCACCGGGGCACCACCGGTGCCGGTGCCGCCGCCCATGCCGGCGGTGATAAACACCATATCGGCACCACTGAGCAGCTCGGCGATGCGCTCGCGATCCTCCATGGCGGCCTGGCGCCCCACCTCCGGGTTGGCACCGGCCCCGAGGCCCTTGGTGATTTCGCCACCCAGTTGGAGAACGGTCTTGGCGGCGACCCGCTTCAAGGCCTGGGCATCGGTATTGGCGCAGATGAACTCCACGCCCTCGATGCTGCTCTCCACCATATGGTTGACGGCATTGCCACCACCGCCGCCCACGCCGATCACCTTGATGACCGCGCTGCTTGAGGGCGCGTTATCTACCAGCTCGAACATAAGCCCCGTCTCCCGGACCGCTCGCGGCCCTATCAGAAATTTCCTTTGAACCAGCTCTTCAGCTTGTTGAATGCCAGCATGCCATCCTTGAGCCCACCACGCGGGGTAGTCTCGCGCCTCGGCTGGGCCGGAACGGTGCGTCCATCCCCCTGACGACCATGCTCCTGTCGGGCTTCACGCATACCGTAATGTAGCAAACCCACCCCGGTGGAATAAATCGGGTTACGCACCACATCGGCGAGGCCGCGCACCTTCTGCGGGCAGGCGATGCGCACCGGCATATGGAAGATCTCCTCCGCCAGTTCCACCACCCCCTCCATGCGCGAGGTGCCACCGGTGAGCACCACCCCGGCGGCGACCAGGTCCTCGAAGCCACTGCGTCGCAGTTCGTCACGAATCAGGGTGAAAAGTTCCTCGTAGCGAGGCTCCACCACCTCGGCCAAGGCCTGGCGAGAGAGGTCCCGGGCCGGCCGATCGCCGACGCTGGGCACCTTGATCATCTCGTCCCCGGAGGCCAGCTGAGTCAAGGCACAGGCATACTTGACCTTGATCTCCTCGGCGTACTGGGTCGGCGTACGCAACGCCATGGCGATATCATTGGTAACCTGGTCGCCGGCGATGGGGATCACCGCGGTGTGGCGAATGGCGCCCTCGGTGAAGACCGCGATATCGGTGGTCCCACCGCCGATATCCACCATGCACACCCCCAGTTCCCGTTCGTCCTCGGTGAGAACCGCCAGGCTGGAGGCGAGCTGTTCGAGGATCACCGCGTCCACCTCGAGGCCGCAGCGCCGCACGCACTTCTCGATATTCTGCACCGCATTCAGCGCCGCCGTGACCAGATGGACCCGTGCCTCCAGGCGCACGCCGGACATGCCCAGCGGCTCGCGAATGCCCTCCTGGGTGTCGATGGCGAACTCCTGGGGCAACACGTGCAGCACCCGCTGCCCCTCGGAGATGGCCCGCGCCCGGGCCGAATCGATGACCCGATCGATATCCGAAAGCGTCACCTCGCGATCCTTGATGGCCACCACTCCATCGGAATTCATGGAGCTGATATGGCTACCCGCCACCCCCACATAGACCGAGTGGATATCGCAGCCGGCCATCAATTCGGCTTCCTCGACGGCGCGCTGGATCGACTGGACGGTGGATTCGATATTGATCACCACGCCCTTCTTCATACCGTGGGACGGATGAGAGCCGATACCGGCGATTTCGATGCCGCCATCGTCGGTGGGTTGCCCCACGATCGCCACGACCTTGGATGTTCCGATATCCAGCCCGACTACCATATTGGAAGCATTGGGTTGTCCTGCCATGGGTCGTGATCACTCCTAGATTCTCGCCGAGGCACAGGGTCGTTTAAAACGACAATAAAGACATAGCGCCAATTATAGGAACAAGTGTGCACTCAGCACCAGTCTAACCAGAAAGCACAGGCCAGAATACGGAGAATTATCGTGAAAAGAAACTCCCCTGACCCGGAAAAAACCGCCATTTCATTCAGCCATTGTGCGCCGACTCGAGCCCTTCGCTATCGCTCTCGCCATGCCAGGCCACGGCGATCCCATTGGGATAACGCAGATCGATATAACGAATATGCTCCTCCAACTGCCCCAGTTCGCGCTCCCAGGCGGCGGCGAATCGCGCCAGCCGCGCCGGGCGATCGTTGCGCCCCAGCATCACCCAGATACTGTGATCGAGCTGCAGACGCCAGGCACCGCGGGCCTCGAGGCGCAACTGGGTGACCTCCACGCCCAGCTCCTCCAACCGGGCCTGCAACTGGCGATAGTAGGCCAGCACCTCGGGGCCGCTGCCCGGCGGGCCGGCCAGATCCGGCAGCCCCGTGGGCAACCCCTCGCCATCGAAGACGAAGGGCTCGCCGACGGCATTGAGCAGGAAGTCATCGTGCCAGCGGGCCACCGGACGCTGCTCCTCCAGCTCGAAGGCCAACACATCCGGCCACCGGCGACTGATCCGCACCTCCGCCAGCCAGCCGACCTCCCTGGCCCGCTCACGCAGTTCGCCGAGGTCCACCGATAGCCAGGTCTCCCCCACCACCAGGGGCGCCAGTTGGCTACGCAGGTAGCCGGGGCCGACATGGCGCACCTGGCCATCGATCACCACCCGCTCGATGGGACGATCCAGCCATAGCCAGAGGGCACGGCCACCGGCCACCAGCACCAGGGCCATCAGCACCAGGCCGAACAGCGATCCTCGCCGCATGCGCATGGTCGCCTAGGACGCCGGGGCGGTAGCGAGGATCGCCAGTACCAGGGCATCGAAGTCGATGCCGGCATGGGCGGCGGCCTGGGGCACCAGGCTGTGATCGGTCATCCCCGGCACCGTATTGACCTCCAGCAGCCAGAAGCGTCCCTGGCCGTCGCGCATCACGTCGATACGCCCCCAGCCGCGGCAGCCGATGGCCTCGAAGGCGGCACGGCAGAGCTCGCCGAGCTCGGCTTCCTCCGTCGGGCTCAGGCCGCAGGGCAGGTGATACTGGGTGTCGTTGGAGACGTACTTGGCCTCGTAGTCGTAGAAGCCACTGGGCACCTCGACGCGGATCGCCGGCAACACCCGGCCACCGAGCAGCGACACCGTGTACTCCTCGCCGCGAATAAAGCGCTCGGCCATCACCTGGGCATCGAAACGCGCCGCCTCGCGATAGGCGGCGGCCAGGGACTCGGCATCCTCGACGATGGTGATGCCGAGCGTCGAGCCCTCGTGCACCGGCTTGACGATCAATGGCAGGCCGAGGCGCCCACAGACCGCCTCCCAGTCCGCCCCCTCGTGGAGCAGCAGGCTCTGCGGCGTGGGCAGGTCCAGGGCCTGCCACACCTGCTTGGTGCGCTGCTTGTCCATGCCCAGCGCCGAGGCCAGCACGCCGCTGCCGGTATAGGGGATCTTCAGCAGTTCCAGGGCGCCCTGCAGGGTACCGTCCTCGCCGCCACGGCCATGCAGGGCGATAAAGACGCGGTCCGGGGCCAGGCGCTCCAGGCCCACCAGGCCGCCCTCGGCGGGATCATAGCCCTGAGCATCCACGCCGCTGCGGCGCAGGGCGTCGAGGACCGCCTTGCCGCTGACCAGGGAGACCTCCCGCTCGGCGGAGTCGCCGCCATAGAGCACCACCACGCGACCATAGTCGCCCTGCCTCGCCTCGGTCATAGACTCACCTCGTCCAGCTGCAGTTGGGCCTCGGCCAGGCGTTGGGCGATGCCGCCCACGTCGCCGGCCCCCTGGGTAATCAGGATATCGCCGGGGCGCAGCACCCGCGTCAGCAGCGCCGGTAGCTCCGCCTTGTCGGCCACGAAGAGGGGATCGACCGCGCCCCGCTGACGGATCGACCCGGCCAGGGTCTTGCCCTCGGCCCCGGGAATCGGCGCCTCGCCGGCGCTGTAGACGTCCAGCAGCAGCAGGGTGTCGACCCCGGAGAGCACCCGCACGAAGTCCTCGTAGAGATCCCGGGTGCGGGTATAGCGATGGGGCTGATAGAGCATCACCAGGCGCCGCTCGGGCCAGCCGGCGCGCACCGCCCGGATCACCATCTCCACCTCCCGGGGATGGTGGCCGTAATCGTCCACCAGCATCACCTCGCCGCCCCCCTCGGGGGCGGCGAAGTCGCCCTGCACCTGGAAGCGCCGCCCGACCCCGGCGAAGCCGGCCAGGCCACGCACGATGGCCTGGTCATCGACGCCGGCGTCGCTGGCCACGGCGATGGCCGCCAGGGCATTGAGGGCATTGTGCTCGCCGGGCATGGCCAGGCGCACCGCCAGCGGCGCCAGGCCATCGGGACGCAGGGCGGTGAAGCGGATCTCGCCGGCCTCCTGGACGAAGTCGGTGATGCGGTAGTCGGCGTCCTCGCTGAAACCATAGGTCACGAACTGGCGGTGCAGCCGCTCGCGCAGCTCCCGCACATTGGCGTCATCGATACACAGCACCGCCAACCCGTAGAAGGGCAGGTTGTGGAGAAACTCCACGAAGGTGGTCTTGAGGCGCTCGAAGTCGCCGCCATAGGTGCTCATATGGTCGGCATCGATATTGGTGACGATGGAGACCATGGGCTGCAGATGCAGGAAGGAGGCATCGGACTCGTCGGCCTCCGCCACCAGGTAGTCGCCCTCCCCCAGCCGCGCATTGGTGCCGGCGCTGGTCAGCTTGCCGCCGATCACGAAGGTGGGATCGAGCCCGCCCTCGGCGAGCAGGGTGGCGGTCAGGCTGGTGGTGGTGGTCTTGCCATGGGTGCCGGCCACGGCGATGCCGTGACGGAAGCGCATCAGCTCGGCGAGCATCTCGGCGCGGCGCACCACCGGCACCCGATGCGCCTGGGCCCAGGCGATCTCCGGGTTGCTGGCATCGATGGCGGTGGAGACCACCACCACGTCGGCGCCTTCCACATGGGCCTCGGCGTGGCCGATGGCCACCGGGATGCCGCAGCCACGCAGGTGGCCGACCACCGCGGAGTCGCGGATATCGGAGCCGCTGACCCGGTAGCCCTGGTTGGCCAGTACCTCGGCGATGCCGCACATGCCGGCGCCACCGATGCCGATGAAATGAATGCGCCGGATGCGGCGCATGCCCAGGCCGAGGCCCTGGCGGGGGGTATCATTGCTCAAAACCAATCTCCATGCAGCCTGCCACCAGGCGATCGACGGCGTCCAGCTGGGCCTGGGCCCGGGCGCGGCTCGCCATGCTGGCAAGGGTGGGGGGATCCAAGAGGGCCGTCAGACGCTCGGCGAGATGCTCGGCAGTCAACTGTGCCTGGGGCAGCAGCTCCGCCGCCCCGGCCCCGACCAGGGCCCGGGCATTGGCGGTCTGGTGGTCGTCGACGGCGTGGGGAAAAGGCACGAAGAGCGCCGGCTTGGCGGCGGCGGCCAGCTCGCTGACGGTCAGGGCGCCGGCCCGGCACACCACCAGGTCGGCCCAGTCGTAGGCCGCGGCCATCTCATCGATAAAATCGCTCACCCGAGCCTCGACCCCGGCCGCCGCGTAGGCGGCCCGGGTCGCGTCCTGCTTGTCGCGGCCGGCCTGATGGCGCACCTCGGGACGGCTCGCCTCGGGCAGCCGCGCCAGGGCCGGCGCCAGGGTCTCGTTGAGCGCCTGGGCGCCCAGGGAGCCCCCCACCACCAGCAGGCGCAGCCGGCGCCCGGCCATCGCCTCGGCGTCGCGGGGCCGCTCGCCCAGGGCGGCGATCTCGCCGCGCACCGGGTTGCCGACCCGCTCGGCACGCCCCGCCGGAAAGGCCTCGGGGAAGGCCGCATAGACCCGCCTGGCCAGCCGCGCCAGGGCCTTGTTGGTCAGCCCCGCCACGGCGTTCTGTTCGTGAATCACCAGGGGCCGGCGCATCAGCCAGGCGGCCAGGCCGCCGGGGCCGCTGGCGAAGCCGCCGAGGCCCACCACCAGCTGGGGGTCGACCTCGGCGATCACCCGCCGCGCCTGCCAGACGGCGCGCAGCAGCTTGAACGGGGCGAGCAGCCAGCCGGCCGCCCCCTTGCCGCGCAGCCCGGCCACTTGAATATGGTGCAGGGGAATCCCCGCCGCGGGGACCAAACGGTTCTCGATGCCCCGGGGACTGCCCAGCCAGGCCACCTCGATGCCCCGGGCCGCCAGGCCCCGGGCCAGGGACAGGGCGGGAATCACATGGCCGCCGGTACCGCCGGCCATGATCAGCACGCGGCGCTTGTTATCACTCACTACAGACTCCTCGCACGCTTTGCACTCCCGGTACGTCCCGCCGACTCCCGGGAAGTCGGCCGTGCCGGGCGCAGGCGCCGCTGAAAACGCCGGGTCTCGATATCGGCGCGCAACACCAGGGCCACCATGGCGCCGCACACCAGCAGGCTCGAGCCACCATAGCTGAGCAGCGGCAGGGTCAACCCCTTGGTGGGCAGCATGCCGCTGCTGACGGCGATATTGATAAAGGCCTGGGCACCGATCACGAAGGCGATACCGTAACTCAGATAGGCGGCGAAGGGCAGCCGCGCCAGCTCCGCCCGGCGTCCCACGACCAGCGCCCGCACCACCAGCAGCAGGAAGAGGCCGATGACCGCGATCGCCCCCACCAGCCCCAGTTCCTCGGCCAGTACGGCGAAGACGAAGTCGGTATGCGCCTCCGGCAGGTAGAAGAGCTTCTGGATGCTGTTGCCGAGCCCCATCCCCAGCCAGTGGCCGCGCCCGAAGGCGATCAACGACTGGGTGAGCTGGTACCCGCTGGCGAACTGATCGGCCCAGGGATCGGCGAAGCTGGTCAGGCGCGCCACCCGATAGGGCTCGGCCACCGCCAGGTAGGCCCCGGCCAGGCCCACCAGCACCAGCAACAGGCCGAAGCGCCACAGCGGGGCGCCGGCCATCAGCAGCATGCCCATCATGCAGCCGCCGATCACCACCACGGCGCCGTAATCGGGCTCGAGGATCAGCAGACCCGCCGCCACCAGCATGATCACCAGGGGCCGCAGGAAGGCCCCCCACTCGCGACGCACCTGGGGCAGGAAACGCTCCAGGTAGCCCGCCAGGTAGATGATCAGGCACAGCTTGGCCACTTCCGAGGCCTGCAGGTTCAAGGGAAACCCGGGCAGGGCGATCCAGCGTCGGCTACCGTTGACCTCGCGACCGACGAGCAGCACCAGCACCAGCAGGCCGAGGCCCACCACCAGCAGCAGGGGGCCATTGGCCCGCCACCAGGCCAGGGGCACGCAGGCCACTCCGGCCGCCACCACCAGGGTCAGCAGCACGAAGGCACCATGGCGCAGGCTGAAATAGTAGGGGTTACCGGTCAGGCTGGAGGCCACCCCGGTGGAGGCGGAAGTCACCATCACCCAGCCGATCAGCAGCAGCGCCAACGCCGCCACCAGCAGCCAGGCATCGAAGGGCCCCTCCCCGCCCGGGGTCGCCGGGGACTGTCGCCGCGGGCTCATGAGGCGGCCTCCCGGTGCGCCAGCACCCAGCGCCGAAAGGCCTCGCCGCGTTCCTGATAGTCGGCGAACTGATCGAGGCTGGCGCAGGCCGGCGACAGCAGCACGCAGTCGCCGGGCGCGGCGATGGCCGCCGCCCGCGCCAGGGCGCTCTCCAGGTCCGTCACCCGGGTCAGGGGGAGGTGGCCCGAGAGCGCCGCCTCGAGGCGTTCGGCATCGGCGCCGAAGAGGATCGCCTCGCGGCCATGGCGGGCTAGCGGCGCCGCCAGGGGGGCGAAGTCGGCGCCCTTGCCGACGCCGCCGGCCAGCAGGATCAGGCGGCCATCCAGGGTCGGGCCGAGCCCGGCGATGGCGGCCAGGGTCGCCCCCACATTGGTGCCCTTGGAGTCGTTGATCCAGGCCACCCCGTTCCACTCCGCCACCAGCTCGCCGCGATGGGGCAGGCCGCGGAAGGCGCGCAGGGTGGCGAGCATGGCGTCCAGGGGCAGACCCAGGCGGTGGCCCATGGCCAGGGCCGCCAGGGCGTTGGCCTGGTTATGGCGGCCGCGCAGGCCCAGCTCGGCGCAGGGCAGCAGGGCCTCGGCACCATGCATCAGCCAGTCGCCGCCCTCATCCCGGGCGGCCAGGCCCCAGTCATCGCCCTCGGGGGCGGCGGTGGTAAAACGCGACAGATTCGGCGGCGGCGTCTCGGGCCAGGTGGCGGGATCCTCGGCGTTGATCACCCCATGGGCGGCGCCGCGGAAGATGCGCTGCTTGGCGGCGCGATAGCCGGCCAGGTCGCCGTGGCGATCCAGGTGATCCTCGCAGAGGTTGAGGAAGGCCGCCGTCGCGGCGCCCAGCCACGGCGTGGTCTCGAGCTGGAAGCTGGAGAGCTCCAGCACGAAGAGCTCGGCGTCGGGCCGGTCGTGGAGCAGGTCCAGGGCCGGGGTGCCCAGGTTGCCGCCTACCGCCACCCGATGACCGGCGGCCCGGGCCATCTCCCCCAGCAGGGTGGTCACCGTGGACTTGGCATTGGAGCCGGTAATGGCGGCGATGGGCGCCCTGGCCTCGCGCACGAAGAGGGCGATCTCGCCCACCAGCCGGGGCTCGCCGGTGGCCGGATCAAGGGCCTCGGCGAGGCCCTCCAGGCCCGGGGTGGCGGGGTCCACGCCGGGGCTCAGCACCACCTCGGCCACCCCGGAGAGGTCCAGGGCGGTGAGCGCACCGCAATGGATCGGCACCCCCGGATGGGCGGTGCGAAAGTCGTCCAGCCCCGGCGGTGCCGGGCGGGTGTCCGCCATCATGAAAGGCACGCCGCGGCGGCTCAGATGGCGAGCGATGGCACGGCCGGAGATGCCCAGCCCCACCACCAGCGTGGTTCCCGGCGTCACTTCGATCATGCACTACTCCTCGGCATCTCGCGCCCTGGTGTTATCGGATCTTGAGGGTCGCCAGGCCCATCAACACCAGCACCACGGTGATGATCCAGAAGCGCACGATGACCCGCGGCTCGGGCCAGCCCTTGAGTTCGAAATGGTGATGCAGGGGCGCCATGCGGAAGATGCGTCGCCCGGTGAGCTTGTAGGAGCCCACCTGGAGGATCACCGAAATGGTCTCCATGACGAAGATACCGCCCATGATAAAGAGCACGATCTCCTGGCGCACGATCACCGCCACCACGCCGAGGGCCGCGCCCAGGGCCAGGGCCCCCACGTCGCCCATGAAGACCTGGGCCGGATAGGTGTTGAACCACAGGAAGCCGAGGCCGGCACCGGCGATGGTGGCGCAGAACACCGCCAGTTCCCCGGAACCGGGAATCACCGGGATCTGCAGGTAGTCGGCGAACACCGTGTTGCCGCTGGCGTAGGCGAACACCGCCAGGCCCATGGCCACCATCACGGTGGGCATGATCGCCAGGCCATCGAGGCCGTCGGTGAGGTTCACCGCATTGGAGCTGCCGACGATCACCAGGTAGGTGAGCACGATATAGAAAAGCCCCAGGGGCAGCACCACGTCCTTGAACAGCGGCACGATCAGGCTGGTCTCGACGGGGCTGGCGGCGGTGACATAGAGCACCACGGCGGCGGCCAGGCCGATCACCGACTGCCACAGGTACTTCCAGCGCGCCGGCAGGCCGCGGGGATTCTTCTCCACCACCTTGCGGTAGTCATCGACCCAGCCGATGGCGCCGAAGCCCAGGGTCACCGCCAGCACGATCCACACATAGTGGTTGCCGAGATCGGCCCACAGCAGGGTGCTGACGGCGATGGCCATCAGGATCATGGCCCCGCCCATGGTGGGGGTGCCCGCCTTGGAGAGGTGGGACTGGGGGCCGTCGTCGCGCACCGCCTGTCCGATCTGGCGCTCCACCAGGCGGCGGATCATCCAGGGCCCCAGCCACAGGCACAACAGCAGTGCCGTCAGGGTCCCCAGGATCATCCGCAGGGTCAGATAGTTGAAGACATTGAAGGCGCTGAACAGCGGCGCCAGAAGATCAGCCAGATATAGCAGCATGTGTCCTATTCACCTTGATGCCTTGCCGTGAGCGCATTCACCAGGCGCTCCATGCCGGCACTGCGCGACCCCTTCACCAGCACGCTGGCTCCCGGCGGCAGATGGGTTTGGGCATGGCGCGCCAGCGCCTGCCAATCGTCGAAATGCTCGCCCCCCGGTCCGAAGGCCTCGGCCGCCGGGCGGGCCCCCTCCCCCAGGGTCAAGAGGCGCTGGATGCCCAGGGCCCGGGCGTGGCGCCCGACCCGGGCATGCAGCGCCGGTGATGCCTCGCCCAGCTCGCCCATGGCGCCCAGCAGGCACCAACGGGGCTCGGGCAGCTCGGCCAGCAGCCCCAGGGCCGCCTCCACCGCCCCGGGGTTGGCGTTGTAGCTGTCGTCCAGCACCCGGCTGCCACGAATCCCCGCCAGCGGCGTCAGGCGCCCCGCCAGGGGTTGGGCCGCCGCCAGGCGCTCGAGCAGGGTCGCCTCGTCGAGGCCCAGGGCCAGGGCCGCCGCCGCCGCGGCCAGGGCATTGGCGACGTTATGGCGTCCCAGCAGGGCCAGTTGGACCCGTCCCAGCTCGCGGCCGTCGCGAACCAGCGTGAAAGCATAGCGCCCGAGGGCATCACAGACCAGCGCCCTGGCCTGCAGCCGGGCCGGCGACTCGCCCTCCCCCACCACGGCGAAGTCGAGGACCTCCCGGGGCCGGGCCAGGGCGCGCCATACCGGGAAGAAGCGGTCGTCGCGGTTGAGCACCGCCACTCCGTCATCGGGCAGGGCGGCGAGGATCTCGCCCTTGGCCTGGGCGATCTGGCCCAGGCCGCCGAACTCCCCCACATGGGCGCCGGTGACATTGGTGATCACCGCCACCCGGGGCGCGGCCAGGGCCGCGGTCCAGGCGATCTCGCCGAGGTGATTGGCGCCCAGCTCCACCACCGCCTGGCGGTGCGCCGGGGTCAGCTCGAGCAGGGTCAGGGGAGCACCGAAGTCGTTGTTGAGGTTGCCCCGGGTGGCCAGGGTACCGGGGCCCAGCAGGGTCGCCAGCAGCTCCTTGACGGTGGTCTTGCCGCTGTTGCCGGTGATCGCCACCAGGGGCCCGCCCCAGGCCCGGCGCCGAGCCTGGCCCAGCAGGCCCAGGGCCAGCCGGGTATCGGCCACCGGCAGCTGAGGCAGGGGGTCGTCCACGCCCCGAGAGACCACCGCCGCCACGGCCCCGGCCTCGCGCACCTGGGCCAGGAAGTCGTGGGCGTCGAAACGCTCGCCCACCAGGGCCACGAAGAGATCCCCCGGGGCCAGGCGACGGCTGTCGGTGACGATGCCTCTCACCGGCGTCTCGGGGGCCGTCACCGCCTCGATACCCAGCGCCTCGGCCACCTGCCCCAGGGTCACCAGGCCGCAGCTCGGGAGTGTCTCGCTCATGGGCGCGCCTCCAGGGCCGCCTCGGCGGCCTCCCGATCACAGAAGTGGTGCTTGACGCCGGCGATCTCCTGATAGGTCTCGTGGCCCTTGCCGGCCAGCAGCACCACGTCCTCGGGAGCGGCCTGGGCGATCGTCCAGGCGATCGCCTCACCGCGCCCGGCCACCTCATGAATGCGCTCGGCGGGGAACTCGTCGAGGCCCTGGCGAATCGCGGCGCGGATCGCCGCCGGCGCCTCGCCGCGGGGGTTGTCGTCGGTAATCACCAGTCGATCGGCCCGGGTCGCCGCGGCGGTCCCCATCAGGGCCCGCTTGCCGGGATCGCGATCGCCGCCGCAGCCGAACAGGCACCACAGGCGCCCCTGGGTGCCCAGGTGATCGCGCAGGGCCCCCAGGGCGTTCTCCAGGGCATCCGGGGTGTGGGCATAGTCCACCACCACCCCGGGCCGGCCCGGGCGGCGCAGCAGTTGCATGCGCCCCGGCACCGGGGACAGATGCTGCGCCGCCTCGGTCAGGGCGGCCAGGGGCTCGCCCTGGCCGTAGAGCAGCGCCATGGCCAGCAAGACATTGTCGAGATTGAAGCGCCCCATCAGCGGCAGCTCCAGGGCGAACTCTCCCTCGGGGCCCGCCACCAGGGCGCGCTGCCCCCGGGCATGGGGCCACCAGTCGAGCACCCTCAGGGTGGTGACCGCGTCGCACCCGATGGCCAGCACCCGCACCGTGCCCTGCCTGGGCACCCCCGCCAGCATCAGCCGCGCCAGGGGGGCGTCGCCATTGACCACCGCCAACTCGAGTTCCGGGCGCCGGAACAGCCGCGCCTTGGCGGCGGCATAGGCGGCCATGCTGCCGTGATAGTCGAGGTGGTCACGGCTCAGGTTGGTAAAGGCCGCGGCCTGCACCCGGGTGTCCTGGAGGCGGTCCTGATCCAGGGCATGGGAGGAGACCTCCATGGCCACCCGTTTCGCGCCCTGGGCGACCAGGGCCCCCAACTGGGCCTGCAGGGCCAGGGGCCCGGGGGTGGTCTGCTCCCCCTCGACCAAGCGGTCGGGGCGCCCGAAGCCGAGGGTCCCGATCATCCCGCAGGGGGTGCCCAGGGCCTCGCTGAGCAGGGCCACATAGTGGGTCACCGAGCTCTTGCCGTTGGTGCCGGTGACGCCGATCAAGGGCAGCTCGGCGGGCACCCGGAACAGCGCCCGCCCCAGCTCGGCCTGGCGCGCCTTGAGCCCCGGCAGACACAGCACCCGGGGATCCTCGGGGGGCGTCATATCGGCGCCGGTCTCGGGCTGATGGCAGAGCACCAGGGCGGCGCCGGCGGCCAGGGCCGCCGGGATATGCTCGCGGCCGTCGCGCTGCACCCCGGGCAGGGCGACGAAGACATCGCCCGCGGCCAGGGTCCGGCTATCCAGCACCAGGCGGCGGGACCCGGGGGCCAGGCTCACGGGGCACTCGGGCCAGAGGCGCGCCAGGCACGCCGTCAGGTGTTGGCTCTCCACCTGCATAGTCTCTCCTCGTCGCGGCGCGGGGCTCATCGGTCGGCATCCGGGGGCACGTCCAGCAGCCGCAGGGCGTTGCCGGTCACCCGGGAAAAGACCGGCGCGGCCACCGCGCCTCCATAGAACTCTCCGGCGCGGGGGTGATCGATCATCACCACGGTGACGATGCGTGGGTCGGAGATGGGCGCGATACCGGCGAAGACACTGCGGTAGGCGTTTTCCTGGTAGCCGTCGGCGCCGGTCTTGCGCACCGTGCCGGTCTTGCCGCCGACCCGATAGCCTTCCACCTGGGCCTGGCGCCCGCCGGTGTAGGCCCCCACCGAGGACTCCAGCAGCTCCAGCAGGGTGCGGGCCACTTCGGGGTCGATGGCGGGCTCGCCCCGGGGCGGCTCGTCCAGGCGCAGCAGCGAGGGCGGCAGGCGTACCCCCTCGTTGGCGATGGCGGTATAGGCGCTGGCCAGTTGCAGGGCGGAGGTCGAGAGGCCATAGCCATAGGCCAGCGCCGCCCGCTCGCTGCGCGACCAGCGCACCGGTGCCGGCAGGCTACCGGTGGCCTCGCCGGGGAAGCCGGTCTCGGTGCTCTGCCCCAGCCCCAGGCGGCGGTACTGGTCGGCGATAACGTTGGGCTCGAGCTCCAGGGCCAGCCGTGACATGCCGATATTGGAAGACTTCTCGAGGATACCGGAGAGGTCCAGCTCGCCATAGTTGCGGATATCGCGGATGGTGAAGCGGTCGATGCGCATCCAGCCCGGCGAGGTATCCACCACCGTGTCCCGAGTCACCTCGCCGCTGGAGAGTATGGCCGCCATGGCCAGGGGCTTCATCACCGAGCCCGGCTCGAAGACATCGACGATGGCCTGATTGCGCAGGCCGCGGGGGTCGAGGCCGGCACGATTGTTGGGGTTATAGGAGGGCTGATTGGCCATCGCCAGCACCTCGCCGGTGCGGGCATCCAGCATCACCACCACGCCACCCTCCGCCTCGTGCTCGGCCACCGCGGTCTTGAGCTCCCGATAGGCCATGTACTGCAGGCGCTGATCGATGGACAGGGTCAGGGTGCCGCCGGGCCGCGACTCGCGCAGCAGGGCCAGGTCGCGCACCAGGCGCCCGCGGCGGTCCTTGAGCACGCGCCGCTGCCCCGGGGCACCGGCCAGATAGGGCTGGAAGGCCAACTCCAGCCCCTCCTGCCCCTGGTCGTCCACGTTGGTGACGCCCACCAACTGGGCGGTCACCTCGCCGGCGGGGTAGTAGCGCTTGTACTCATCCTGGCCGTAGACCCCCGGCACCTCCAGGTCGAGGATGCGCTGGGCCTCGGCGGGGGTCACCTGGCGGCGCAGGTACATGAATTCACGCTCGGCGAAACGCTCGATACGGGTATTGAGGGCATCGAGCTCCAGGTCCAGAGCACGGGCCAGCATCAGGCGCTGAATATGGTCGTCGGGAAGTTCCTGGGGATTGGCCCAGAGGCTCACCACCGGAGTGGAGATGGCCAGGGGCTCGCCATGGCGATCGGTGATCATGCCGCGATGGGCGGGAATGGGGTCGACCCGCAGGGTGCGGGCATCGCCCTGCCCCTGGAGGAAGGGGCGCTCGATGACATGCAGGTAGACGATGCGCCCGGCCAGCAGCCCCATGGCCAGCAGCACCAGCCCCAGCACCAGCAGGAAGCGCCCCCCGGCCAGGGGCTCGGACTGGGCACGACGACGCCGGCTGGCGGCATCCTGGGCGGCACTGCTCATGGCCGGATCACCTCCGCTTCATGCACATCGGGCAGGCGCATCTCCAGGCGTTCCACCGCCAACCGCTCGACGCGTGCCGGCGACGACCAGGCGCTCTCCTCAAGCAGCAGCTGGCCCCACTCGGTCTGCAGTTGGTTGTGCTCCCGCTCCAGGCGCTGCAGGCGGGCATACTGCTCCCGGGTCAGGTGGCTGGAGGCGACCACCGCCACCGCACTGACCAGGGTCCCGCCCACCAACAGGGCCACCAGCAGCAGGCCGGTGCCGATCCTGAGGCGCCTGAGCGAGGCAAGGTCGATTCGTCCCTGAAACATGCCGCCCTACCTCAGCTTGCGCGCCACCCGCATCACCGCACTGCGGGCACGGGGGTTCTCGGCCACCTCCTCGTCCCCCGGGCGCCGTGCCTTGCCCAGCGCCTCCAGACGACGATTGAGCTGGTCCTCGCGCAGGGGGACCCCCCGCGGCAGATGGGTGTCGCCCCGGGCCTGGTCGCGAATAAAGCGCTTGACCCGGCGATCCTCCAGGGAGTGGAAGCTGATCACCACCAGATGACCGCCCGGGGCCAGGGCCTCCAGGGCCGCCTCGAGCGCCGCATCGAGCTGCTCCAGTTCGCCGTTGACCTGGATGCGCAGGGCCTGAAAGGCCCGGGTGGCGGGATGCTTACCCTTCTCCCAGGCGGGATGGGCGGTCTTGATCACCTCGGCCAGGTCCTGGGTGCGGGTAAAGGGGTGCTCGCCGCGACGGGCGACGATGGCCCGGGCCAGGCGCCGCGCATAGCGCTCCTCGCCATAGGTCTTGAACACCCGGGCGATCTCGTCCTCCTTGACCCGCGCCAGCCAGGCCGCGGCGCTCTCGCCGTGGGTCGGGTCCATGCGCATGTCCAGGGGACCGTCGCGCAGGAAGCTGAACCCCCGCTCGGGATCGTCCAATTGAGGAGACGAGACGCCGATATCGAGCAGGATGCCGGAGAGGCGGCCGTGCAGGCCATGGGCCTCGGCGAACTCGCCCAGGCGGGAGAACTCGCCCTGTTCGATGCTGAAGCGGGGATCATCGATGCGCCCCGCCTCGGCGATCGCCTGGGGGTCGCGATCCACGGCCAGCAGCCGCCCCGCCGACGCCAGGCGCGCGAGGATGGCACGGGAATGGCCGCCACGGCCGAAGGTCCCATCCAGGTAGGTCCCTTCGGGATCATGCACCAGGGCCTCGACGGCGCCGTCGAGCAGGACGCTGGCGTGCTGGAAGGAGGGCGCGAGGGTCTCGGATGAGGACATGGGATTCCGCTAAGGTGCCTGGCCAAGGCCACGGCATGCCGTGGCGGGGGATAAATAGAGAGGGAGTCGGCCATTAAGCCGGGTTCTGTCGTGGACAGCCATTCATCTAGGAGACGCGTCGCCGCGCCCCTCAAGCAACCTACCCGAACCCAACGCGGGCCACGCCAACGGGTTCCTATTTGGTCTTGCTCCGGGTGGGGTTTACCGTGCCACGCACTGTTACCAGGCGCGCGGTGCGCTCTTACCGCACCCTTTCACCCTTACCGGCTTCCCGAGAGAAGCTTAGGCGGTCTACTCTCTGCTGCACTAGCCGTCGGCTCGCGCCGCCCAGGCGTTACCTGGCACCCTGCCCTATGGAGCCCGGACTTTCCTCCCCCGACCAAAGGCCGGCGGCGACTGTCTCGGCCGACTCCCAAGCGGGCAAGGATAACAGCGCGCCGCCGCCCCCACAACCGGCCCCGCACCGAGGACGGTGGCACGGCAGTAAGCTATCACTTCACCTTGGGCGCCACGCTGGATTATCGGGCATCCTTCAAGGCCTGGGCCTGAGCGCACCACGGTTACCTGGCGCCCCCAACACCCGGGCGGCTAGCGCCGCACTCTGCTTGACGCCCACCCGGCCCCGCGCCGAGGGCGCCGGCATGGCAGTAAGTTATCACTCGCCTTGGGCGCCGCGCTGGACTATCGGGCATCCTTCAAGGCCTGGGCCTGGGCGTACCACTGCTTCTTGGTGCCACCGAGCACCCGGGTGGCCACCGCCGCGCTCTGCTTGACGCCCACCCCCTCGCTCAGCAGCGCCGCCAGCAGGGTCTCGCCCTCCAGGGTCACGGCATCGACTTCGCGAGGCGGCGCCCCGGCCACCATCACCACGAACTCGCCACGGGCCTGGTCCGGGTCCGCCGCCAGGACCTCGAGCAGCGCCGAGCCCCCCCCCTCCAGGAAGGTCTCGAAGGTCTTGGTCAGCTCCCGGGCCAGCACCAGATGGCGCTCGCCATAACAGGCGACGATATCCGCCAGGGTATCGCGGATGCGGTGGGGCGACTCATAGAAGACCAGGGTCTCATCGCGTTCCGCCAGGGCCTCGAGCCGCGCCCGCCGGGCGCCCCCCTTGGCGGGCAGGAAGCCGCGAAACAGGAAGCGGTCGGTGGGCAGCCCCGCCGCCGACAGGGCCGTCACCAGGGCGCAGGGGCCCGGCACCGGCACCACGCGATGACCCAGGCGACGCAGCTCGCGCACCAGCACGAAGCCCGGATCGCAGATCAAGGGCGTGCCGGCATCGCTGATCAGGGCCACGTCCTCGCCGGCCTCCAGGTGAGCGGCGATACGCGCCACCCGGCTCGCCTCGTTGTGCTCATGCAGCGACAACAGCGGCCGCTCGATCCCCAGGTGGCGCAGCAAGCGTCCGCTATGGCGGGTATCCTCGGCGGCCACCAGCGCCGCCTCGGCGAGCATCCGGGCGGCCCGGGGGGAGAGATCCTCGAGGTTACCAATCGGCGTGGCGACCACGTACAATGCGCCGTAAGCTGGATCCATGGTTCGGCTTCCAAAAGTTCTGTGATCGGACAAGGAATAGGGTTCTATGCACACGTCGCGACGCGGCTGGCTGTTCGCCGCCCTTCTCGCCCTCTTGATGGCCGGCTGCGCGGCACCGCCGGCGATAATGGAGCGTCTCACCGAGCGGGAGCCCGGCGAACTGCTCGCCCGGGCCGAACAGCAGGCCCCCGCTGAAGCGGCCCGCTCCCGCCTCGAAGCGGCGGACATCCTAGCACGCCGCGGCGACGCGACCCAGGCGCTGGACGTGGCCTCGCGACTCGATGATCGCCGGCTCGACGGCGAGGCGCGAGTTCGCTGGGCACTGCTGCTTTCCGCACTCGGCATCCAACTGGATGACGCCAACAGCGTGCTGCAGGCGGCCCAGACCCTGGACGACGACCTGCCCTTCACCCCCGACCAGCGCCTCACCCTGCGCCAGCGCCAGGGGCAGGCGCTGGCCGGGCTCGGCGAGCACGCCGCCGCCGCCGAGGCGTTGCTGGCGGTTCAGGCCGAGACCGGCGACGAGGGCCTCAATGACACCCTCTGGTCGCTGCTGAGCCGCCTCGACGAGCGCACCCTGGCAGGACTCGGCGAGGATCGCCTGACCCTGGGCTGGCGGGAGCTGGTGGCGGTACAGCGCGGCAGCGGCGGCGATATCGAGCGCCTCTTCGAACGCCTCGACGCCTGGCGCGGCCGCCATGGCGGCCACCCGGCGGCGCGCAGCCTGCCCGGCGATCTGCTGGCCCTGCGTGACCTGCGCGGCCAGGAAGTTCGGCATATCGCCGTGCTGCTGCCGGAGTCCGGCCCCCTGGCCAACCTGGCCAAGGAGATCCGCCGCGGCCTGGAGGCGCGCCAGCGGGAGGCCGAACAGGAAGGCATTCGCGTGCCCCGCCTGAGCTTTATCGATGCCAGCCACGGCGACCTGGATGCCCTCTACGCCGCCGCCACCATGGCCGGCGCCCAGGCGGTGATCGGCCCCCTGGACAAGGATCAGGTGACCCGCCTGGAGGGCCGCGACAGCGTGCCGCTGCCGACCCTGGCGCTGAACTACGGCAACAATGCCGAGAACCGCGCCGCCAACCTCTTCCAATATGGCCTCTCCGCCGAGGACGAAGCCCGCCAGGTGGCCCGCCGCGCCCATGCCGATGGCCATCGCCGCGCCGCCATGCTGATTCCCGGCAACGAGTGGGGCAACCGGGTCGGCCGCGCCTTCGAGCGCGAGTGGCAGGCCCAGGGCGGCGAGCTGACCCAGGTGGTGAACTACAACCCCAACGGCTCGGCCACCGACGGCGCCCGACGCGCCGCCGCCGGCCGCCCGGACATGCTGTTCCTGCTGGCCATCCCCAGCTACGCCCGCCAGGTCCCCCCCAATCTGGAGTTCATCGGCGTCGATCGCCTGCCCATCTATGGCACCTCGCAGCTCTATGAGGGGCGTCCCCAGCCGCGGGTCGACCACGACCTCGATGGGGTGATGTTCGTGGAGATTCCCTGGCTGATTCCCGATGCCGCCGTGGGCGGCGAAGAGGTGCTGCCCTTCCTCGGCAGCTACCAACGCCTGCGCGAGAGCGAGGACCCGGGCCTGCTGAAGCTGGGCGCCATGGGGGTGGATGCCTTCGAGCTGGGACGCCGCCTGCCGCAGCTCCAGGTGCTCGGCGGCAGCGAGATCCCGGGCGCTACCGGCAGCCTGCGTCCGGCCGCCGATGGCCGCATCCAGCGCGAGCTGCCCTGGGCCCGTTTCGAGGGCGGCGTGCCCCAGCTGCCCCTGCTCAATCGCTTCGACGATGGCCGGGCCCGCTGACGCCCGCGCCCGCGGCTCGGCCGTCGAGGCCGCCGCCGAGGCCTGGCTGGTGGAGCGCGGCCTGCGCCCGCTCGCGCGCAACCAGCACGCCAGGGGCGGCGAGCTCGACCTGGTGATGCGCGATGGCGAGACCCTGGTGTTCGTCGAGGTCAAGCATCGCGCCGACTGCCGCCACGGCCACCCCCTCGAGAGCGTCACCCCCACCAAGCAGCGCCGCCTGATCCGGGCGGCGCATTTTTATCTCCAACGCAACCGGCTATCATGTCCCTGCCGCTTCGACGTGGTGGCCGTGACCGGCCAGCCGCCGCACCTGGACTTCCACTGGGTGCGCGCCGCCTTCGAAGCGTTCTGACCGCCAAAGGACCCGGAAGATGGATTTGCAGACTCGCATTCTCGGCCACTTCAATGCCAGCATCGACACCAAGACCTACGCCAGCGAGGTGTTGCCGCCCTTTATCGAGGTGGCCAGCCAGATGATGGTGCAGTGCCTGGTCAACGAAGGAAAGATCCTGGCCTGTGGCAATGGCGGCAGCGCCGGCGACAGCCAGCACTTCTCCTCGGAACTGCTCAACCGCTTCGAGCGGGAGCGCCCCAGCCTGCCGGCCCTGGCCCTGACCACCGACACCTCGACCCTGACCTCCATCGCCAACGACTACAGCTACAACGAGGTCTTCTCCAAGCAGGTCCGCGCCCTGGGCCAGCCCGGCGACATCCTGCTGGCGATCTCCACCAGCGGCAACTCCGCCAATGTGATCCAGGCGATCCAGGCCGCCCATGACCGGGACATGACGGTGGTCGCCCTGACCGGCCGCGACGGCGGCGACATGGCCTCCCTGCTCGGCCAGGACGACTGCGAGATTCGCGTCCCCGCCACCTCCACCGCACGCATCCAGGAAGTGCACCTGCTGGTGATCCACTGCCTGTGCGATCTGATCGACGAGCAACTCTTCGGCAGCAGCGAGGCCTGACATGACCAAGCCCCTACTGACATCCCTCTTGATCGTCGCCGCCCTCGGCCTCTCCGGCTGCACCCTCAACTCGGGGGGCGAGAACTACGGCCAGCGCACCCTGGGCTCCCAGGTGGAAGACCAGAGCATCGAACTCAAGATCAAGGGCGACCTGGAGCGGGCCGACGCCCGCTTCCGCGATGCCCGGGTCAAGGTGGACAGCTACAACGGCATCGTGCTGCTGACCGGCCAGGTGCCCAGCCAGGAACTCCAGGAACGGGCCACCGCCATCGCCCGGGAGGTGCGCCATGTCCGCCAGGTACATAACGAGCTGGCGGTGGCCGCCAACCTGCCACTCTCCCAACGCGCCACCGACACCTGGCTGACCACCCGCATTCGCGCCCAACTGGTGGCCGACGAGTCCATCGATGGCGGCCGCATCCGGGTGATCACCGAGAACGCCAGCGTCTACCTGATGGGCATGGTGACCCGCGCCGAGGCGGAGCGAGTCGTGGCCGCGGCCTCCGGGGTGGGCGGCGTGCAGCGTATCGTCAAGGCCTTCGAGTACCTCGACTGATTTGCGCCAACACCAAACGACAACGGCGGCCCACAGGCCGCCGTTGTCGTTTCATCCCTTGATCCCAGCGAGCGACTACTTGACCACACGCAGGCTGGGACGCCCCTTCTTGGGCGCCGATCGCTCGCCGCCGGCGTCATCCGACACCTCGGTATCGCTCTCTACGCTACTGAGCTCGGGCCCTTCGGCGGCCGCCTCGGGCTCCTCCACTTCCACGGCATCATCATAGCCCGGCATCACCGGCTCATGGCCGAATACCATGCCCACGCCATTTTCGCGGGCGTAGAGGGCCACCAGGGCCTCCCCGGGCACCACCACCTGCATGGGCTGACCACTGAAGCGGGCACCGAAGGTGATGGCTTCGTTGTCCATCGCCAGGTCGCGCACCGCCGTGGGGGCGATGTTCAGCACGATCTGGCCGTTCTGCACGAACTGGGTGGGCACCACCACGCCGGGGCGCTCGGCATCCACCACGATATAGGGGGTCTGGTCGTTATCCAGCAGCCACTGATACAGGGCCCTGGCCAGATAGGGACGGCTCGACAGCATCTCTGCCCTCCTCGTCGTCTCGGTCGGACCGGCGGGATCACCCCCGGCCCGGAGAAAGTTGCGGTCTGGCGACGAGTCCGGCACCCGCGGCGCCGAGCCTCATCGGTGCGCCATCAGGGGCGCATCTCCTTCTCGGCCTCGGTCAGGGAGTCCTTGAAGGCATCACGCTCGAAGACCCGCTGCATGTAGCCCAGCAGCGGCTTGACCTGCTTCTCCGGCAGCTCGATCCCGAGTGCCGGCAGGCGCCACAGGATCGGGGCCAGGCAGCAATCCACCAGCGAGAACTCCTCGCTCATGAAGTAGGCCATGTCCTCGAAGATGGGCGAGATGCCCACCAGGCTCTCGCGCAGCTCCTTGCGCGCCTTCTCGGCATCCTTCTTGGCGCCGCCGAGGATCTGCTCCACCAGCGGGCACCACTCCCGTTCGATGCGATGCATCCACAGGCGACTCTGGGCCCGGGCCACCGGATAGACCGGCAGCAGCGGCGGATGCGGGAAGCGCTCGTCCAGGTACTCCATCATCACCTTGGATTCGTAGAGCACCAGATCGCGATCCAGCAGGGTCGGCACACTATTGTAGGGGTTGAGATCCGCCAGCTCCTCGGGGTGATGCTCCTCGGAGACCTCCAGGATATCGACGGCCACCCCCTTCTCCGCCAGCACGATACGAACCCGATGACTGAAGTGATCATCGCTACCGGAATAGAAGGTCATCGACGACCGCTTGGCCACTACACCCATGAAACAATCCTCGCATCAGTTCGAGCCAAGATGATAACACGCCCGTTCGGACAGTAGTCGTACCTCAGGGGCAATCGATAGGGCAAGTGCCTATCGACCGACCCCGGGTCTTCGACACAAAGGGGCGCATGACTCGGTCATGCGCCCCCGCACCGAACGGCATGCCGATCAGTGAATATCGCGCCAGTACTCGCGCTTGAGCAGGTAGGCGATGACGCCGAAGATAAAGATGAAGATCAGCACCTTCGGAGCCAGGGCCTGGGCGTGGAGCTTGGAGGGCTCGCCCACATAGGCGAGGAAGTTGGTCAGGTCATAGACCGCTTCCTCGAACTCCTCGGGCTCCATGGCCCCGGGACGAGTCACCTGCAGCACCTCGCAGGACTGGTACTTGCCGGTCAGCGGATCGAGCTCGGCATGGCCGTGGGGACGATCGCTCTCGGCACAGACCATCTCCTGGACCCCCTGCAGCGGCTCCAGCACATTGGGCATGGCCACCAGCTCGAAGACCGCGTTGTTCACCCCGGTGGGGCGACTCGGGTCCTTGTAGAAGCTGAGCAGGTAGGAGTAGATCCAGTCGGTGCCGCGCAGGCGCGCCTCCAGGGTCAGGTCCGGCGCCGCGGAGCCGAACCAGGTCTCGGCATCCTCGGGGACCATGGCGTTATGCATCTGGTCGTTGTAGGCCAGGTCGGAGGAGAAGATCAGGTTCTCCTCGACCAGGTCCTGGGGCATGCCCAGGTCCTCGGCGGCGCGGGCGAAGCGCTGATGCTCCAGGCTGTGACAGCCCATGCAGTAGTTGGTGAACAGCTGCATGCCCCGCTGCAGGGAGGGCCGATCCTGGAGATCGGGGGTCATCGAATAGGGCACGTCGGCGCCCCCCGCCGCCAGTGCCGTAAAGGGCACCAGCGCGAACAGCAGTGCGAAGAGTTGCTTTTTCATTAGCCAGTCACCCTCTCCGGAGCGGGTTTGGTCTTCTCCAGCTTGGTGTAAAGCGGCATCAGCAGGAAGAAGGCAAAGTAGATCGCGGTACAGACCTGGGAGACCAGGGTACGCACCGGGGTCGCCGGCAGCACGCCGAGCACGCCGAGGATCACGAAGCTGATGGCGAACAGCACCAGCATCACCTTGGAGATCCAGCCCTTGTAGCGCATGGAGCGCACCGGGCTACGGTCGAGCCAGGGCAGCACGAAGAGGATCGCGATCGCGCCCCCCATGACCACCACGCCGAGGAACTTGGCATCCAGGCCGAACAGCGAGAAGGTAATGGCGCGCAGCATGGCGTAGAAGGGCGTGAAGTACCATACCGGGGCGATATGATCCGGCGTCTTCAGCGGGTTGGCCGGCTCGAAGTTGGGCTTCTCGATAAAGTAGCCGCCGCCCTCGGGGAAGTAGAAGATCACCACGCAGAAGACGAACAGGAAGACCGCCACGCCCACCAGGTCCTTGACGGTGTAGTAAGGGTGGAAGGGGATGCCATCCAGCGGCTTGCCGGTCTCGTCCTTCTTCTCCTTGATATCGATGCCGTCGGGGTTGTTGGAACCGACCTCGTGCAGGGCGATCAGATGCAGCACCACCAGCGCCAGGATCACGATGGGCAGGGCCACCACATGCAGGGCGAAGAAACGGTTCAGGGTGATACCGGAAATCAGGAAGTCACCGCGCACCCACTGGGCCAGGTCGGGGCCGATCGCCGGAATCGCCGAGAACAGCGAGATGATCACCTGGGCGCCCCAGTAGGACATCTGCCCCCAGGGCAGCAGGTAACCCATGAAGGCTTCCGCCATCAACAGCAGGTAGATGGTCATGCCGAAGATCCACACCAACTCGCGGGGCGCCCGGTAGGAGCCGTAGAGCAGGCCGCGGAACATATGCAGATAGACCACCACGAAGAAGGCCGAGGCCCCGGTGGAATGCATGTAGCGAATCAACCACCCCCACTCCACGTCGCGCATGATGTACTCGACGGAGGCGAAGGCCCCCTCGGCGGAGGGGTTGAAGCTCATGGTCAGCCAGACGCCGGTGAGGATCTGGTTGACCAGCACCAGCAGCGCCAGGGAACCGAAGAAGTACCAGAAGTTGAAGTTCTTCGGGGCGTAGTATTTGGAGAGGTGCTCCTGCCACATCTGGGTGGCCGGGAAGCGGTCATCGATCCAGCGCATGATGCCGCTGTCGGCCTTGACGCGATTCGGGTTACCCATCAGGCGGCCTCCTCATCTTCACCGATCACGACGATCTCGTCGCTATCGAAACGGTAGGGGGGCACCTCGAGGTTGATGGGTGCCGGCACATTGGCGAAGACCCGACCCGCCAGGTCGAAACGCGAGCCGTGGCAGGGGCAGAAGTAGCCGCCCGGCCAGCTGTCGCCCCCCAGGTCGGCGGCGCCGGGCTCGGGCCGGAAGGTCGGAGAGCAGCCCAGGTGGGTACAGATGCCCACCAGCACGCCGATCTCGGGACGCAGTGAACGCAGCTGCCCGCTGACATAGGCCGGCTGCTGCGGCACCGTCGACTCCGGATCGGAAAGGCGCGAGGGGTCGATGCCCTGGGTACGCTCGATCATCTCCGCGGTGCGATGCACGATCCATACCGGCTTACCCCGCCATTCGACGGTCATCTGCTGTCCCGGTTCGAGCTTGGAGATATCCGCACTCACCGGGGCACCCGCCGCCCTTGCCCTGGCACTGGGCTGCCAGGAAGCCACAAAGGGAACCGCAACCCCGACGGCGCCCACCGCACCCACTACGGTGGTGGCACCAACGAGGAAACGGCGCCGCCCTTTGTTTACGCCGTTATCTGCCATCTTCAGGTTTCTCCCATCAACTACCCGTTGTCGTTTCGCGGAACCGCGATCCGCAGCCACGGATACAAATGCGCACTATGGTAAAAAAATGCCTGCCGGAACACAAGATTAAGCAGACTCTGACCTAAGTGGCAGATGTATATAAGTTATTGTTTAGAAGACAAAAAAAACGCCCAGACCCACGAGGGTCTGAGCGCTTTCCGACAGTCTCGAAGCGAGATTAACGCTTGGAGAACTGCGGGCGACGACGCGCCTTGCGCAGGCCGACCTTCTTACGCTCGACCTGACGCGCATCGCGGGTCACGTAGCCGGCGGCACGCAGCGGGCTGCGGAACTCTTCGTTGTACTCGATCAGGGCGCGGGTGATGCCGTGACGAATGGCGCCCGCCTGAGCGGAACCACCGCCACCCTGAACGGTGACGTAGATGTCGAACTGGCCGGTGGTCTCGGTCAGTTCCAGGGGCTGACGCACCACCATACGACCGGTGACGCGACCGAAATACTCGTCCAGATCACGGTTGTTGACGGTGATCTTGCCGGTGCCCGGCTTGACGAAGACGCGCGCGGTAGAGGTCTTGCGGCGCCCGGTACCATAATACTGCTGTGACATGGCGAATTATCCCTCAGATGTTCAGTTCTTGCGGCTGCTGAGCGGCATGCGGATGCTCGGCACCGGCATAGACCTTGAGCTTGGTGTACATGGCGCGACCCAGCGGACCCTTGGGCAGCATACCCTTGACGGCCTTCTCGATGATCCGCTCGGGAGCGTGATCGATCAGCTTCTCGAAGCTCATGGAGCGCAGACCACCCGGGTAACCGGTGTGACGGTAGTAGGTCTTGTCCTGGGCCTTGTTGCCGGTCACCTTCACCTTCTCGGCGTTGATCACGACGATATAATCGCCGGTGTCGACGTGGGGGGTGTACTCGGGCTTGTGCTTGCCACGCAGGCGGCGAGCGATTTCGGTCGCCAGACGACCGAGCGTCTTGTCCGCGGCGTCGACGACATACCAGTCGCGCTGGACGGACTGCGGCTTAGCAGTAAACGTCTTCATGGATGAATCACCAAAAGTCGAAATTTGGGTCTTGTGGGCCGGGCCCACGCGACCATCCCTATTTTTCTTGGTTGCCAAGGCCTAAGCCATGGCAACGTTCGAGCGAGGGCGCATTCTACACGACCCGCCCCCGCCGGGGCAATCACCCGCCCGCACAAGCGGGAGGCTAGCCGGGTCAGGGCTTATGGGGCAACGCCAGATACTCGTGGGACTGCATCTCCTGGAGCCGCGACAGGGTGCGATCGAACTCGAAGGAGAGGCTGCCCTCGGTATAGAGCCGCTCCGCCGGCACCTCCGCCGACATCAGCAGCTTGACGCCGCGGTCATAGAATTCGTCGACCATATTGATAAAGCGCCGCGCCTGGTCGTCGGTGCCCCGCCCCATCTGGGTCACGCTGGAGACCAGCACCGTATGATATTCCCGGGCCAACTCAATATAGTCGTTCTGGCTGCGCGGCCCATCGCAGAGCTCGCGGAACTCGAACCACACCACATCGTCATGGCATCGGCGCGCCTTGAGTACCCGGCGATTGATCTCGATGGGCACCTCGGCCTCCCCCTCCTGGCCGGCGATCTCGCGGAAGCTGCGGGAAAGCTCCGCCTCGGCGGCGGCATCCAGGGGCGAGTGGAAGATCTCCGCCCGCTCCAGGGCCCGCAACCGGTAGTCGATGCCCGAGTCGACGTTGACCACCTCGCAGTGGCGCTCCAGCAGGTCGATGGCCGGCAGGAAGCGGGCTCGCTGCAGGCCATCCTTGTAGAGTTCCGAGGGCACGATATTCGAGGTAGTGACCAGCACCACCCCCCGCTCGAAGAGCGCCTCGAGCAGATTGGCGAGGATCATCGCATCGGTGATGTCCTTGACGAAGAACTCGTCGAAGCAGATCACCCGCGCCTCGGCGGCAAACTTGGCGGCGATCAGGGTCAGGGGGTTCTTCTCACCCTTGTAGTGCTCCAGCTCGTTGTGCACCCGCTGCATGAAGCGATGAAAATGGGTGCGCATCTTCTCCGGGAAGGGCAGCGACTCATAGAAGGTATCCACCAGGTAGGTCTTGCCGCGACCGACGCCGCCCCAGAAGTAGAGGCCCATGATCGCCGGGGGCCGGGGGGCCTCGCCGCCTTTCTTCTTGCCGAACAGGCCGGCCACCCGCGACTTCAAGCCCTTGCCGGGCACGCCCACCTTGGCCGGCGCCGGCCGCTTAACCAGGTCATCGTAGAGTCGCTGCAGATGGGCCACCGCCTGCTCCTGGGCGGCGTCATACTGGAAGCCGTCGCGCTCCAGGTCGGCACGGTAGCGGGCCATGGGGCCCGCGGCGGGGGTGGCAGTGGAAGTCATTGTCGCGCACATCAGCGTCTTGGCTACCTCGGACTCGGGGCTTCGGGGCGCTATTATACGCAGGCGCTGACGGATTCCCATGCGTCGGCGGTCGCATTGACCCGGCCCTCGGAGTCCCTCGTATAATGGCGTGGGCGAGATGCCAACCGCCAGGAGCCGCCTGGCTGATAAAGAATTTCAAGGGGAACACCGTGTACGAGAGCAATATCGACTGGATCCTGGCCATCGCCAGCGGCCTTGCCGGCATCGGCATCGGCGCCCTCGGCTACCATCTGCTCAACGCCAACGTGGCCCGCAATCAGAAGGTGCGCCAGCGCCTGGCCGAGACCGAGCTGGAGCTGACTCAGGTCAAGGACTCGCTGAACGATCACTTCTCCCGGGCCGCCGACCTGCTGCAGGGCATTCAGCGCCAGAGCCAGGAGCTGCAGCAGCAGTTGGCTCAGAGCGCCGAGCGCTTCTGCGACGACGATCATCTCAAGCGTCGTCTGCATGCCAGCGACGCCGCCGAGCTCGCCGCCGAAGGCGAGACCGAGGGCAGCGCCCCGCCCCGAGACTATGCCGATGGCACCCATGGCACGCTTTCCGAGGATTTCGGACTGCGCCGCAGCCCCGAAGAGGCCGAAGCGGCCTCCGCCACGGCTCAGCCGCCGCGCTACTAGATGCGCCCATCGGACACGGATGCCTCGGCACCCATTCCGAGCGTTTTCCGGCAGATTGCGCCGCAGCCCCGAAGAGGCCGAAACGGCCTTCGCCACGACCCAGCCGCCGCGCTACTAGATACGCCCATCGGACACGGGTGCCTCGGCACCCTTTCCGAGCGTTTCCCGGCAGACTGCGCCGCAGCCCCGAAGAGGCCGAAACGGCCTCCGCCACGGCCCAGCCGCCGCGCTACTAAATCGGCGATCCCATCCATAAAACGCATGGGGCCAGGCAATATGCCTGGCCCCGCTGTTTCTGTGGTATCCCCACTGCTACGCCGGATTATCGATATCCACGAAGCGATGCTCGATAGCGAAGCGCTCGGCCAGCCAGTCGCCCAATGCCTGGACCCCGTAGCGCTCGGTGGCATGGTGACCCGCCGCCAGGTAGCTGATGCCCAGCTCCCGGGCCAGATGGGTGGTGCGCTCGGAGATCTCCCCGGAGATAAAGGCCTGGGCACCGGCCTCGTGGGCCAGGGTGATCATGTCCTGGGCGCCGCCGGTGCACCAGGCGATGCGCTCGAGAGGGCCCTCATGCCCCGAGACCAGCAGCGGCTCGCGGCCCAGGCGCTCGGCGATCCGCGCGGCCAGGGCCGTATCGTCCAGGGACAGATCGGGCTCGCCCAGCCATACCAGCCCCTCCCCCAATTCACCATCGGCGCAGCCGCTGGCACGCAGCCCCAGGCGCTCGCTGAGCCGAGCGTTGTTACCCAGGGTGATATGGGCATCCAGCGGCAGGTGATAGGCCAGCAGGCTGATATCGTGACCCAGCAACGTCTTGAGCCGTCGTTGCTTGATGCCGGTGATCGGCACCGGTTCGTTCTTCCAGAAGTAGCCGTGGTGCACCAGCAACAGATCGGCGCCCCAGGCCACCGCCTCGTCGAGCAGGGCCTGACAGGCGGTGACTCCGCTCATTATCCGGGTCACTCGCTCCCGGCCCGCCACCTGCAAGCCATTGACGGTATAGTCCCTGAAGCCCTCGGCCCGAAGCTCGGCCTGGCAGGCCGCCACCAGCTCGTCGCGTCTGATCATTCCTGCTCCTCGATTGGGGCGATGTTACACTATCGGCCATTGTAACCACTGTGGCGGAGGCCCCGCCACGCCAGACCGGGAGCCCTGCATGGGTCGCAAGCTGATCTCCTGGCTATGGCCGGCCCTGGCGGGCCTGGTCATCGCCGCCCTCCTGCTACTGCTCTTTCCTCAACTGGGCGGGCGCGCCCCGGCGCCGACCCCGGAACCCGACGCTCTCCCCGTCGCCAGCGAGGAGGCCCGACCCGCCTCCCGCCCCTCACCGGAGATCGAGCAGGCCCCGCCCCTGAACCGCGGCCAGGGGCCGGTCAGCTACGCCGAGGCGGTGGAGCGCGCCGCCCCGGCGGTGGTCAATATCTACTCGTCGCGGATCGTCGAGCGCGACGAGCACCCGCTGATGTCCGACCCCTTCTTCCGCCAGTTCTACGGCGACGACCTGCCCAGCCGGCAACGCATGCTCTCCAGCCTGGGCTCCGGCGTCATC
Source organism: Halomonas sp. H5 (assembly GCF_050613175.1). Classification (GTDB taxonomy): domain Bacteria; phylum Pseudomonadota; class Gammaproteobacteria; order Pseudomonadales; family Halomonadaceae; genus Bisbaumannia; species Bisbaumannia salifodinae. Next base: position 1,478,073 of record NZ_CP192510.1, on the reverse strand, counting down.
GTCAGCCGCGACGGCTATGTGCTGACCAACCACCACGTGATCGGCGGCGCCGACCAGATCCAGGTGGCCCTGCGGGATGGTCGCGAGACCCTGGCCGAAGTCATCGGCACCGACCCGGAGAGCGACCTGGCGGTACTACGCATCGAGCTGGACGAGCTGCCGGTGATCGCCCTCTCGGACTCCAGCCGGGTGGCGGTGGGCGACGTGGCCCTGGCCATCGGCAACCCCTTCGGGGTCGGCCAGACGGTGACCATGGGCATCATCAGCGCCACCGGTCGCAGCCACCTGGGCCTCAACGCCTATGAGGACTTTATCCAGACCGATGCGGCCATCAACCCGGGCAACTCCGGCGGCGCCCTGATCGACCCGGAGGGCGCCCTGGTGGGCATCAATACCGCCATCTTCTCCCGCTCCGGCGGCTCCCAGGGCATCGGCTTCGCGATTCCCGCCAACCTGGCCCGCAATATCCTCGAGGAGCTGGTCACCCAGGGCCGGGTGATCCGCGGCTGGCTGGGCATCGAGGCCCAGGAGATGACCCCGGAGCTGGCCCTCTCCTTCGGCCTGCAGACGCCCCGCGGCGTGGTGATCGCCGGGGTCATGGCCGATGGCCCCGCGGACCGTGCCGGCCTGCGCCCCGGCGACGTGTTGCTGGAGGTGGACGGACGCCCCATCCTCGATGCCCGGGTGGCGATGAGCGATATCGCCGCCATCACCCCCGGCTCGGAGCTGCCGCTGACGGTGATTCGCGGCGGCCAGCCCCTGGAGCTGGTGCTGGAGGTGGGCGAGCGCCCGACCCCGCCCACCCCCAATGGCCCAGAGTGACGCCCCTAACTCCCGCAACCAGCGCCTGTAGCCGCGCCAGCGCTGATTCGCCTCTTTCTGAACGACAAGGGCCCCGCCTAGGCGGGGCCCTTGTCGTCGTTGATACCGACTCACGGCCTTACGACTTGATGCGATATTCCGCCGAGCGGGCGTGGGCGGTCAGGGACTCGCCCCGGGCCAGGATGGAGGCGGTGGGCCCCAGGCTGGAGGCCCCGGCCTCGGAGCAGTGGATGATCGAGGAGCGCTTCTGGAAGTCGTAGACCCCCAGCGGCGAGGAGAAGCGCGCGGTACCGGAGGTAGGCAGCACATGATTGGGGCCGGCGCAGTAGTCACCCAGGGCCTCGGCGGTATGCCGCCCCATGAAGATGGCCCCGGCATGGCGCACCCGGGGCAGCCAGGCGTCCGGGTCGACCACCGAGAGCTCCAGGTGCTCGGCGGCGATGCGATTGATCAGTTCCACCGCCTCGGCCTCGTCCCGGCAATGGATCAGGGCACCACGCTGGGCCAGGGACTCCCGGGCGATGGCCTCCCGCTCGAGGCTCGGCAGCAGCCGTGCCATGGCCTCGGCCACCGCCTCCAGGTGCTCGGCGTCCCAGCTGACGAAGATCGACTGGGCATCCTCGTCGTGCTCGGCCTGGGAGAACAGGTCCATGGCCAGCCACTCCGGGTCGGTGCCGCCATCAGAGACCACCAGGATCTCCGAGGGGCCGGCGATCATGTCGATCCCCACCTGGCCGAAGACCGCCCGCTTGGCGGTGGCCACATAGATATTGCCGGGGCCGACGATCTTGTCGACCCGCGGCACCGTCTCGGTGCCATAGGCCAGGGCCGCCACCGCCTGAGCACCGCCGAGGGTGAAGACCCGATCGACGCCGGCCAGGTGAGCGGCGGCCAGTACCAGCTCGTTGAGCACCCCGTCCGGGGTCGGCACCACCATGATGATCTCCTTGACCCCGGCCACATGGGCGGGGATGGCGTTCATCAGCACCGAGGAGGGATAGGCCGCCTTGCCGCCGGGCACATAGATGCCGGCACGATCCAGGGGCGTGACCTGCTGGCCCAGCACACTGCCGTCGGCCTCGGTGTACTGCCAGGACTCGGGCTTCTGGCGCTCGTGGTAGACCCGCACCCGCTCGGCGGCGACGCGCAGCGCCTCGCGCTGCTCCTCCGGCAGGCCGTCGAAGGCCTGACGCAGCCGTTCGGGCGTCAGGGTAAGTTCGTCCATACCGTTGACCGCGAGGCGGTCGAAGCGATTGGAGAGCTCCACCAGGGCCGCATCGCCCCGGGCGCGCACGTCGGCAATGATCGCCTCGACCCGATGCTGCACCTCGGCATCGGAGACGCCTTCCCAGGCCAGCAGGCCGTCGAGGCGCGCGGTGAAGTCGGAGTCACGGGTGGAGAGTCGGGCGATATCGAGTGCGGTCATGGTTCTCTCTTGTCAGGATCGGCACGGGGCCTTCAGCATGCCGCCATCGATGATGGCGGGCAATCCCGAAGGCCCTATGGGGAAGATATGCCGAACGTATCGGCGACTCAGGCCTCGGCGACCTGGCGGCGCGCCGCCACGGCGGCCTCGAGGCGTTCCAGCAGCGGCTTGAGGCGCTCGTGTTTCATGGTCATGGCGGCCTTGTTGACCACCAGCCGGGTGCTGATCTCGGCGATCAGTTCGCGGGGCTCCATGCCATTGGCGCGCAGGGTATTACCGGTATCGACGATATCGACGATCTCGTCGGCCAGGTTCATCAGCGGCGCCAGCTCCATGGCCCCGTAGAGCTTGATCACCTCGGCCTGGATGCCCTGCTCGGCGTAGTAGCGTCGCGCCACCTTGACGAACTTGGTGGCCACCCGGCGCCGGGCATGGCTCGGCTCGGCGCCCTTGACCCCGGCGGTCATCAGCTTGCACTTGGCGATCTCCAGGTCGAGGGGCTCGTAGAGGCCCTCGACACCGTGCTCCAGCAGCACATCCTTACCGGCCACGCCGAGATCGGCGGCACCCAACTGCACATAGGTAGGCACGTCGGTGGCGCGAATCACCACCAGCTTCACATCGGGCAAGTTGGTATCGAAGAGCAGCTTGCGGCTCTTGCCCAGGTCCTCGGCGGGCTCGATGCCGGCATCGGCCAGCAACGGCAGGGTCTCGTCGAGGATGCGGCCCTTGGAGAGGGCCAGGATCAGTTGTTTAGACATAAGAGGCTTCACAGGTCCATGGAATCAGGGCCGCCAGGCGCCTAGCCCGGTACACGGCGGATCTTGGCACCGAGCAGCTGCAGCTTCTCCTCGATGCACTCATAGCCCCGATCGATATGATAGATGCGGTCCACCAGGGTCTCGCCCTCGGCCATCATCGCCGCCACCACCAGGGAGGCGGAAGCGCGCAGGTCGGTGGCCATCACCGGCGCGCCGGAGAGCCGCTCGACGCCGGTGACCACGGCGGTATTGCCCTCCAGGGCAATATTGGCGCCCATGCGGTTGAGCTCCTGGACGTGCATGAAACGATTCTCGAAGATGGTCTCCACCACGCGTCCGGTGCCCTCGGCCAGCGCATTCATGGCCACGAACTGGGCCTGCATGTCGGTGGGAAAGGCCGGGTAAGGCGCGGTACGCAGATTCACCGCCCGGGGACGACGCCCCTGCATGTCCGCCTCGATCCAGTCCTCGCCGGTAGTGACCTTGGCACCGGCCTCCTCCAGCTTGGCCAGCACCGCCTCCAGCACATCGGCTCGGGTGCGACGCACCTTGACCCGCCCGCGGGTCATGGCGGCGGCCACCAGGAAGGTGCCGGTTTCGATACGATCCGGCATCACGTCGTGATAGCAGCCATGCAACCGCTCCACCCCCTCGATGGTGATGGTGTCGCTGCCCTGGCCGGAGATCTTCGCGCCCATGCCGATCAGGCACTCGGCCAGGTCCACCACCTCGGGTTCCCGGGCGGCGTTCTCCAGCACCGTGGTGCCTTCCGCCAGGGTGGCGGCCATCAGCAGGTTCTCGGTGCCGGTCACGGTGACGGTATCGAAGAAGATGGTCGCCCCCTTGAGGCGACCCTCGACCCGGGCGCGGATATAGCCGCCCTCGACGCGAATGTCCGCCCCCATGGCCTCCAGGCCACGGATATGCAGGTCCACCGGCCGCGAGCCGATGGCGCAGCCCCCCGGCAGGGAGACGTCGGCATGGCCGAAGTGGGCGAGCAGCGGCCCCAGCACCAGGATGGAGGCACGCATCTTCTTGACCAGCTCGTAGGGGGCATGGCAATCCCGTACCTGGGCACCATCGAGCTGGATGGTCATCTTCTCGCCCATCACCGGCTCGACACCCATGCGCCCGAGCAGCTCCAGGGTGGTGGTGATGTCCTGCAGATGAGGCAGGTTACCGATGGTCACGGGCCCCTCGGAGAGCAGGGTCGCACAGAGGATCGGCAGGGCCGAGTTCTTGGCGCCACTGGCCCAGACTTCGCCGTCCAGGGCGCCATTGCCGGTAATGATCAACTTGTCCATGCGGCGGCTCAGGCTCCGGTGTTTTCCGGGGCCCCTTGCCACTGGGCCGGGGTATAGGTCTTGATGCTCACGGCGTGCAGGGCGCCACTGGCGATCTCCTCGGCGAGGGCACCATAGATCAGTTGCTGGCGCTTCACCGGCGAGAGCCCCTCGAAGACGTCCCCTACGGCGATCACCTGGAAGTTGCAGCCTTCGCCCTGGATATGGAAGTCACAGCCCTCGATCTGGGCCTCGAGCCGCGCCTTGACATCACTGGGTTGCATGGGCGTAAGCCTCCTTGAGTGGGTAGCAGGCGCCCTCGGCGGGCGCAGCGGGAATCGTGGAGGCCCATGGTAATCAAAAGCGCCGCCGATGGCGATGGCGGCGCGCGGCGACAACCGGCCGACGCGCCGTCTCCGGGGCGCGACAGGCGCCGCTCAGGAGACCACGGCGCCCCCGCCGGGCAGCAGGGCATCGAGGTCGGCCAGGCGGGTCAGCCGGGCCAGGGGGGCCGAGAGTGCCACCTCGGTCACCTCGGCGCCGACGCCGCGACTGTCGCGCAGCCACTGCAGCAGCATGCTCAGGGCCGCGCTGCTGACCCGGTCGACGCCCCCCAAGTCGATCACCACCCGGCTGCCGGGGGGCAGGTCGGCGAGCCAGTCGCTACCGGCGGCGGCCAGGGAGGCGGCGACCTCGAAATCCACGTCCCCGTCCACCCGCAGGCGATTCCCCTCGACCGAGAGGCGCACCCCCTGGGCCTCGAGCAGCAGCGTCATGCACCGCCCTCTTCCAGGGCCTCGGCGCCCACCTCCGGTGCCCAGTTGTCGATCACGGCGTCGTAGTCGCGCCCCTGGTCGCGCATCGCCTGATCGAACTGATTGCGGAAGGTCAGGCCCAGGTTGATGCCGTTGACGATCACATTGACCACCTTCCACTGGCCATCGCTCAGGCGCAGGGAGTAGCTGACCGGATAGACCTGACCGTCGCCGGCCACCACTTCCATCTCGACGCTGGCCTGGTCCGGCTGGCGGGAGGGACGCTGGTTGTCCAGCACCCGCAGCTCGCGATAATCGAAGGTCACCAGGCCCTTGACGTAGGTGTCGATCAGGGTCTGACGGAAAGTGGTGGCGAAGCGCGCCCGCTGCTGGGGGGTGGCATTCTGGAAGTAACGCCCCATCACGCTGGCACCGATATAGCGGAAGTCGGCGATCTCCTCGAGACTCTCGTCCACCAGGGCCTCCAGCTCGTCGAGGTTGTCGGCGAAGTAATCGCGCCGCCCCTCGATCTGACCCATCAGCTCATCGATGCTGTCGCGGATCAGTCGCTCGGGGGAGTCGCTGGACTGGGCCAGGGCCGGCAGCGCCAGCATCAGGCACAGCAGCACCAGCCAGGGACGCAGCAGGGTCGGGGTAAGGGTATTCATGGGGCCATCCTTTTTTCTCTGGGGTGACTCAGTCACTGACCATATTCGACACGAACTGCTGGATCAGCTCTTCCAGCACCAGGGCCGACTGGGTATCGGTAAGGGTATCACCATCGCCCAGGGTCTCGGGATCGCCCCCCGGCGAGAGGCCGACATACTGCTCGCCGAGCAGGCCGGCGGTGAGGATCGCCGCGGTGGTATCCCGGGACAGGCGCTCCTCCAGCTCGGCATCCAGCTCCAGGGTGACCCGGGCATCGTACCAGTCGGTATCCAGCTCGATGGCACTCACCCGCCCCACATTGACCCCGGCCATGGTCACCCGGGCACGGGGCTTGAGACCGCCGATATTGGCGAAGTTGGCCTGCAGCGTAAAGGTATCCGCCGGCGTCGACAGGCTCAGTCCGCTGACCCTCAGGCCCAGGAACACCAGCCCCAGGATACCGGCCAGCATAAACAGCCCGACCCCCAGCTCCATCGTCTTGCTACGTTTCATACGCGCTCTCCGCCAACCATCACCCGACTACCCTGCATCGTCTTTCCCTCGCCGTCCGGCATCGATTCGCTCCATTGATTCACACGCCTCATGACAGGCCGCCGAACATCACCGCGGTCAGCACGAAATCGAGCCCCAGCACCGCCAGGGAGGAGTAGACCACGGTGCGGGTGGTGGCCCGGGAGATCCCCTCCGAGGTGGGGATCAGGTCATAGCCCTGGAAGACCGCGATCCAGGTCACCACCACGGCGAAGACCAGGCTCTTGAGCATGCCGTTACCCACGTCGGCGATAAAATCGACGCTGGCCTGCATATTGCTCCAGTAGGAGCCCTCGAACAGCCCCAGCCACTCGACCCCCACCAGGAAGCCCCCGTAGATCCCCACCACGCTGAAGCCCACGGTGAGCAGCGGCAGCGACACGAAGCCGGCCCAGAGGCGTGGCGCCACCACCCGCCGCAGGGGATCGACGCCGATCATCTCCATGCTGGTGAGCTGCTCGGTGGCCTTCATCAGGCCGATCTCGGCGGTCAGCGCCGAGCCGGCGCGCCCGGCGAACAGCAGCGCCGCGACCACCGGCGCCAGCTCCCGCAGCAGCGACAGGGCCACCATCTGGCCGAGCGCCTGCTCGGCACCGAAATCGATCAGGATAGTGTAGCCCTGCAGGGCCAGCACCATGCCGATAAAGAGCCCGGAGACCAGCACGATGGCCAGCGACAGCACCCCGACGAAATGCATCTGGCGAAGCCACAGATAGACGCCCTCCCGGGAGGGCCAGCCCAGGGCCGACTGGGCCAGGAAGAGGCCGGAACGCCCCAGGGCCTCGAGCAGGTCGCAGCCCCGGCGCCCGAGGGCGATAACACGAGGAATCATCGCTGCGCCCCCGTATCGAGGATATCCCGGTAGAAATCCATCGCCGGGTAGTGGAAGGGCACCGGACCGTCCGGTTCGCCATGCACGAACTGGCTGACCCGCGGGTCCTGCTCCACGTCGAGGCTGGCCGGCGTGCCCTCGGCCATCACCTGGCCGTCGGCGATCACATAGACATAGTCGGCGATGGAGAGGGTCTCCTTGATATCGTGGGAGACCACCACGGCGGTCAGCCCCAGGGCCTCGTTGAGGCGCTTGATCAGTTGCACCAGCACGCCCATGGAGATGGGGTCCTGGCCCACGAAGGGCTCGTCATAGAGGATCAGCTCCGGGTCCAGGGCGATGGCCCGGGCCAGGGCCACGCGACGCGCCATGCCCCCGGAGAGCTCCGCCGGCGTCAGATGGCGCGCCCCGCGCAGCCCCACCGCCTGGAGCTTCATCAGCACCAGGTCGCGAATCATCGGCTCCGGCAGGTCGGTATGCACCCGCAGCGGGAAGGCCACGTTCTCGAAGACATCCAGGTCGGAGAACAGGGCCCCGCTCTGGAACAGCATGCCCATGCGCCGGCGCAGCCGGAACAGCGCCTTGCGGGAGAGCGCATGGACGTCCCGACCGGCGATGCACACCCGCCCCGCATCGGGCACCAGTTGGGCGCCGATCAGCTTGAGCAGGGTGGTCTTGCCGGTGCCGCTGGGCCCCATGATGGCGGTGATCTTGCCACGGGGAATACGCATCGAGACCCCGCGGAAGATCTCCTTGTCACCGCGGGAGAAGTGGAGATCGTCCACCTCCACCAGAGGGGTATCCGTCATCGCTCCGGGTTTCCTTGGATAATTATCGAACATCGTATCCTAACCGGGCCCATTCCGACTACCCTCGGCGCAGGGCTATCGCCGTTGGAATGACCAAGGGGCGCTGGGGGCAGGACGAAGCGGGGTTTTTTTGCCAGGGGTGAGGAGGATTCCTCCGAACGGGCTGGCCATGGATGGCCAGCACCGGTCCTGCAAGCGGAGCAGGATGCGAGAGCGCCGCAGGGCAAAAGTAGCGCCCAGGGAGGGGTTCACAGCGCCCCGCGACGACCTGCCCCCAGGGTAGCCCCGGACCGCAAAGCTAACTGAGATACCCCCGGCCGCCTCCCTTGATTCGATGGTCGCTCACGCGTTTAATGGGCGCCCTCGCCCACCAAGGAAGTCTTCGATGCCGATCGCCCTGCTCGCCGTGCTGCTCGGATTCGCCGGCCTGCTGTGGAGCGCCGACCGCTTCGTAGGGGCCGCCGCCGCCACCGCCTACCGGGCGGGCATGAGCCGGCTGCTGGTGGGCATGACCATCGTCGCCCTCGGCACCTCGGCGCCGGAGATGCTGGTCGCGATCATGGCCGCCCTGGATGGGCTCCCCGACCTGGCCACCGGCAACGCCCTGGGCTCGAATATCGCCAATATCGCCCTGGTGCTGGGCGCCACCGCCCTGGTGGCCCCCATCCCGGTGCGCTTCTCCCTGGTCCGCCGCGAGCTGCCGCTGCTGCTGGGCGCCACCGGCCTGGCCGGCTATGCCCTGGCGAACGGCATCCTCGGCCGCTTCGATGCGCTCTTCCTGCTGGCCCTGCTGGGCTTCAGCCTGTGGTGGCTGTTTCGCGCCGACACCCCCGACGAGGCCTTCGAGGGGGAGATCCCGGCCATGCGCCTGCCGCCGGCCCTGGCCTGGTTGCTGGTGACCCTGCTGCTGATGGTGGTGAGCTCGCGCCTGCTGGTGTGGGGCGCCAGCCAGATCGCCGCCGGCTTCGGGGTCAGCGAACTGGTGATCGGCCTGACCCTGGTGGCCATCGGCACCAGCCTGCCGGAGCTGGCCGCCTGCATCATGAGCGCCCTGCGCCGTCATCACGACCTGGCCATCGGCAACGTCATCGGCTCCAATCTCTTCAATATGCTGGCGGTGCTGCCGATTCCCGGCCTGCTGGCCCCCGGCCCGGTGGATGGCGCCGCCGGTAGCCGTGACTTCCCGGTGATGCTGACCCTGACCCTGGTGCTCGGCGCCTGGCTGCTATGGCAGCGCCATGGCCGGCTGGGGCGCCTGCCCGGCGCCCTGATGCTGATCGCCTATGCCGGCTACCTCGGCCTATTGGCCCTCGACCTCACTTGAGCTCAGACCCGCAACCGGCAACAATCCCCCCATGACACCGACACTCGATTTCGACTTTCGCGCCAGCGCCCGCCGCACCCTGCAGTTGGAACAGCAGGCGCTGGGCGCCCTGATTCCCCGCCTCAATGGCGACTTCGACCAGGCCTGCCGGCTGCTGCTGGCCTGCCGCGGCCGGGTCGTGGTCACCGGCATGGGCAAGTCCGGCCATATCGGCGGCAAGCTGGCCGCCACCCTGGCCAGCACCGGCACCCCGGCCTTCTTCGTGCATCCCGGCGAGGCGAGTCATGGCGACCTGGGCATGATCACCCGCGGCGACGTGGTGATCGCCCTCTCCAATTCCGGGGAGACCGGCGAGGTGACCGCCCTGCTGCCGCTGCTCAAGCGCCTGGGCACGCCGCTGATCAGCCTTACCGGGCGCCCCGCCTCGACCCTGGCCCGCCACGCCGATGCCCACCTGGATACCGGCGTCGAGCGCGAGGCCTGCCCCCTGGACCTGGCCCCCACCGCCTCCACCACCGCCGCCCTGGCCATGGGCGATGCCCTGGCGGTGGCCCTGCTCGAGGCCCGCGGCTTCACCGCCGAAGAGTTCGCACTGTCGCATCCCGGCGGCAGCCTGGGCCGCCGCCTGCTGCTCAAGGTCGGCGACCTGATGCACCAGGGCAAGCGCCTGCCGACGGTGCCGCTCGGCAGCCCGCTGCGCGACGCCCTGCTGGAGATCACCCGCCAGGGACTGGGCTTCACCTGCGTGGTGGACGCAGACGGCCGACTGAGCGGAGTCTATACCGACGGCGACCTGCGCCGCACCCTGGACCAGCACAACGATCTCAGCCAGCTCAAGGTGGACGACGTCATGACCCGCCCCGGCAAACGCATCGGCCCCGAGGTCCTGGCCGCTGAGGCGGTGCGCGTCATGGAAGACAACCGCATCACCGCCCTGGCGGTGGTGGACGACGCCGGCCGCCCGGTCGGCGCCCTGCATATGCACGACCTGCTGGCCAGCGGCGTGATCTAAGGAGCCTCCATGACCTTCGACTCCCCCTGCTCGACCCGACCCCGCTCGACCGCGCCCGCGGGGTTATGCACGACCTGCTGGCCAGCGGCGCGACCTAAGGAACCTCTAACATGACCTTCGACTCCCCCCTGCTCGACCTGACCCTGCTCGACCGCGCCCGCGGGGTTATGCACGACCTGCTGGCCAGCGGCGCGACCTAAGGAACCTCTAACATGACCTTCGACTCCCCCCTGCTCGACCCGACCCTGCTGGACCGTGCCCGCCGGGTGCGCCTGCTGGCCCTGGACGTGGACGGTGTCTTCACCGATGGGCGCCTCTATTTCCAGGCCGATGGCGTGGAGATCAAGGCCTTCCACACCCAGGACGGCCAGGGCATCAAGCTGCTGCGCCGCGCCGGCATCGAGGTGGCCCTGATCACCGGCCGCGACTCGCCCATGGTCAGCCACCGCGCCGCCGCCCTGGGCATTCCCCATGTCTTCCAGGGCCGCGAGGACAAGCTCGCCGCCCTCACCCAGCTCGCCGAGCGCCTGGCGCTGCCCTGGGAGGCCATCGCCTACGCCGGCGACGACCTGCCGGACCTGGCGGCGATTCGCCGCTCCGGCCTCGGCATCAGCGTGCCCAATGCCCCCGCCTATGTGCGCGGCCAGGCCGACTGGGTCACCGAGCGCGGCGGCGGCCATGGCGCCGTGCGCGAGATCTGCGACACTCTGCTCGAGGCCCAGGGCCACTGGGGCGCGGTGATCGACACCTACCTGCATGGTCAGGGCCATGAGAGCCGCTGAGTTACTGGCCACGCCGCTGGCCCGACGCCTGGGCCTGCTGGTCCTGCTGCTGGCCCTGGGGGGCGTGCTGGTGCTGCTCACCGAGCGGGAGCCGGCCCCACCGGGACCGGTGCCCCAGGACGAGGCCGGCGAGCCCGACTACTATCTGGAGCAGGCGGAGCTGGTGCGCTACGACGCCGAAGGGTTCCCCCATCAGCGCCTGAGCAGCCCGCGCCTGGCGCATACGCCCCATGACGACGTGCTGCGTGCCCAGACACCGATCTCCCATCTCTACGATGACGAGGGGCGCCACTGGATCGCCCGGGGCGAACAGGGCACCCTGGCGGATCGCCGCTTGACGCTGAGCGGCGATGCCAGGCTCAATGCGCCTGACGCCGGCTGGCAGCTCAGTACCCAGGAACTGCACCTGGACACCCGTACCCAGTATGCCTGGAGTGACACCCCGGCGCGCTTCGAGGCCCCGCCCCAGCGTACCGAGGCCGAACGCTTCGAGGCCTGGCTCGAGGACGGACGCCTGCAACTGGAAGGCCGGGTGCGCGGCCACCACCCCCCCGCCCAGGAGTGAGAGTGATGCCCCCTGCCGCTTCCATGAGGACCCCATCATGAGTTACCCAAGCCGCCAACGCCTGATCGGCTGGCTCGCCGCCGGCCTGCTGGCCCTGGCCACCCCCGCCCTGGCTCAACAAGGCGAGCCCATCGAGGTGGAGGCCGACCGCCTGGAACTGGACGACCGCGCCGGCACCGCCGTGTATAGCGGCGAGGTGGACATTCGCCAGGGCAACCTGCACCTGACCGGCGCCCGGGTCGAGATTCAGCGCAACGACGCCGGCGAGGTCTCGCGGCTCACCGCCACCGGCGAGCGCGCCTACCTGGAACAGAACCCCGCCGACGGCGAGCGCGTCCAGGGCTGGGGCCGCACCATCATCTACCACGCCGCGGAGCGGCGGGTGGAGCTGATCGATCGCGCCGAGCTGCACCGCGGTGCCGACACCTTCAACGGTGCCTACGTGGAGTATCAGATCGACCGCCGCCTGGTGGAGGCCCGGGCCAGCACCGAAGGCACCGACCGCCAACGAGTGCGCATGACCCTCACCCCGGAACAGCAGTAAGGGCCGCCATGAAGACCCTGACCGCCAGTCATCTGGCCAAGAGCTACAAGCGCCGCCGCGTGGTCCGTGATATCAGCCTCGCCATCGAGCAGGGCAGCGTGGTGGGCCTGCTGGGCCCCAACGGCGCCGGCAAGACCACCTCCTTCTACATGATCGTCGGCCTGGTGCGTGCCGACGCCGGCAGCGTCGCCATCGACGACCGGGATCTCTCCGAGGCGGCCATGCACGAGCGGGCCCGGGCCGGTATCGGCTACCTGCCCCAGGAAGCCTCGATCTTCCGCAAGCTGTCGGTGGCCGACAATATCCTGGCCATCCTCGAGACTCGCAAGGACCTGGATCGCGCCGACCGCCAGGCACGCCTGGAGGCCCTGCTCAACGACTTCCACATCACCCATATCCGCGACAACCTGGGGATGAGCCTCTCCGGGGGGGAGCGGCGCCGGGTGGAGATCGCCCGGGCACTGGCCACCGAACCGACCTTTATCCTCCTCGACGAGCCCTTCGCCGGGGTCGACCCCATCTCGGTGGGCGAGATCAAGGGCATTATCCGTGCCCTCAAGCAGCGCGATATCGGGGTGCTGATCACCGACCACAATGTGCGCGAGACCCTGGATATCTGTGATCGCGCCTATATCGTCGGCGACGGCCAGATCATCGCCGAGGGCGATGCCGAGGCGATCCTCGCCAACCGCCGGGTGCGTGAGGTCTATCTGGGCGAGGACTTCCGCCTCTAGGAGCCCTGATTCGTTAAATAGCGCGCTATTCGCCTCATCCGATTGATCAACTTGTCTCGCAGTCCGCCTTTCTCGCGACGATCGGTCGAATCCGACAGGCTCCGGGGGCCGAACACCAGGAATCGGCGCTGCCAATAGGCTGAAAGTCTTAGTTTCAAGATCGATTTGGCATACTCATTGCGTCTGGCACATAACTTGCTTAGAAGTCATGTCTAATAGGCTTGCAAGGGCCCCGGCAGCGGGCTAGGGTGTGCCCCACGCTTGTCACGGAATCCTAGCCCACCATGGCAATGAAACCCTCGTTGCAGCTTAGGGTCGGCACCCAGCTGACCATGACCCCGCAACTGCAGCAGGCCATCGCCCTGCTGCAGCTCTCCACCCTCGACCTGCGCCAGGAGATCCAGCAGGCCCTGGAGTCCAATCCCATGCTGGAACTGGACGAGGCCTATGGGGAACAGGCGGTGGAAGCGCCCAAGGAGGACGAGTGGTCCGAGGGCATCCCCGAACAGCTCTCCGTGGACAGCGACTGGTCCGATACCTACCAGGACATGGCCCCCAGTGGCGGCGGCGAGGCGCCGGACTTCGAGCGTAACGCCGACACCCCCAGCCTGCGCGACCATCTCAACTGGCAGCTGGCCATGACCGACCTGGAGGCCCCCCGGGAGCGGACCATTGCCGAGAGCCTGATCGATGCGGTGGATACCAACGGCTACCTCGCCTCGCCCCTGGAAGAGATCACCGAAGGGCTACGGGACCAGGGCCTCGGCGGCCTCAAGGTCGCCGAGGTGGAAGCCCTGCTGATGCGCCTGCAGCAGTTCGAGCCCACCGGGGTCTTCGCCCGGGACCTGCGCGAGTGCCTGCTGCTGCAGCTCGGCACCCTCCCCGAAGACACCCCCCTGCTGCCCCAGGCCAAGCGCCTGGTGCGCCAGTTCCTCGAGGCCCTGGCGGGGGACGATCGCAAGCTGCTCAAGCGCCGCCTGCGCCTCGAGGATGACCAGTTGGACGCGGTGATCCAACTGGTGCGGACCCTCGACCCGCGCCCCGGCCAGGCCTATGCCGACATCGGCAGCGACTATGTGATCCCCGACCTGATCGCCCGCCATACCCGCGACGGTTGGCGCATCGAGCTCAATCCGGAGGCGCTGCCACGCATGCGCATCCAGCCCGACTACGCGGCCTTGATCCGGCGCGCCGACAAGAGCGACGACAACACCTTCATGAAGCAACACCTGCAGGAGGCGCGCTGGCTGCTCAAGAGCCTCTCCAGCCGCAACGATACCCTGCTGCGGGTGGGTCAGGAGATCCTGACCCGTCAGCTCGACTTCCTGGAGCAGGGCGAGGAGGCCATGAAGCCGCTGGTGCTGGCGGACATCGCCCAGGCGGTGGAGATGCACGAATCCACCATCTCCCGGGTCACCACCCAGAAATATATCCACACGCCCCGGGGCGTCTTCGAGCTCAAGTACTTCTTCTCCAGCCAGGTGGGCGGTGGCGAGGGCGATGCCCACTCCAGCACCGCCATCCGCGCCCGCCTCAAGAAGCTGATTGGCGAGGAGCCGCCGCGCAAGCCGCTCTCCGACAGCAAGCTGGTGGCCCTGCTGGCCGATGACGGCATCCAGGTGGCGCGGCGCACCGTGGCCAAGTATCGCGAGGCCATGGGCATCCCCCCGTCCAGCGAGCGAAAACGTCTCTCCTGACCGACGGCGGTTTCGTCGTTTACCGGGAAAAACCATTTATCCCATTGATCTCAATGGGATAAAAACCCCACAAGGCTTGCGTTGGAAATCCCCGACGCCAAGGGGTTTGCAGGGCCGTAAAAAGGGTTACAATCGAGATGCCACCCGCAGGAAGAGGAGCGTGCCATGCAAGTCAATATCACCGGCCATCACGTCGAACTGACCGATGCACTGCGTGACTATGTGAACGAGAAGCTCGCACGACTGGAGCGGCATTACGACAATATCACCACGGCACAGTTCACCCTGTCCGTCGAGAAGGAACGCCAACAAGCCGCTTGCGTACTCCACGCTGCCGGTGCCGATCTGCACGCCGAAGCCCAGGATGGTGACATGTATGCCGCCATCGATGCGCTCGCCGACAAGCTCGACCGTCAACTGGTGAAACACAAGGAAAAGGCACAGGCACGCGCCCAAGGCGCCGGTGCCCGCTAACCCTCCATGACACTGCAATCCATCCTTCCCCCCGAGCGGGCGCTGTTCGATGTCCCCGGGGGGAGCAAGAAACGGGTGCTGGAGTTCTTCAGCACCTTTATTGCTCAGAACACCCCCAGCCTCGATAGCCAGGAAGTCTTCAGCCGACTGATCGGCCGCGAGCGCCTGGGCAGTACCGGCATCGGTCATGGGGTGGCGATTCCCCATGCCCGCAATGCTCACTGCAAGGCGCCCCTGGCCGGCTTCCTGAAGCTGGCCGAACCGGTGGACTTCGACGCCGTGGACGGCGAGCCCGTCGATCTGGTGTTCGTGCTGCTGGTGCCGGAAGAGGCCGACGACACTCATCTGACCCTGCTGGCCCAGGTGGCCGGAGTGATGAACGACGCCGAGACCCGCCAGCGCTTGCGCCGCTGCGAGAGTCAGCGCCAGCTCTATGACACCCTGATCGAGGCCATCGAGCGCCACGCCGCGCCCGGCCCCACCGCCGCGCCCTGAGCGAATGGCGCCACCCCACAGGCAGCCAGGAGAGTGCCATGCAACTGGTGATCATCAGCGGCCGTTCCGGGTCGGGGAAGTCGATCGCCCTCCAGGCCCTGGAAGACCTCGGCTTCTACGCCATCGACAACCTGCCGGCCATGTTGCTGGGGTCCCTGGTGGACGAGCTCCAGGCCGACGAGGCCCGCTACGATGCCATCGCGGTCAGCATCGACGCCCGCAACTTGCCCGGCGCCCTGCGCCGCTTTCCGCAGTTGCTCGATGAAGTCCGCGATCGCGGCATCCAGACCCAGGTCGTCTACCTGACCGCCGATGCCCGCATCCTGCTGGAGCGCTACTCCCACACCCGGCGCCGCCATCCGTTGACCCGCAACAGCGAAATGACCCTGGCCGAGGCCATCGAGCGAGAGGAGCAGGCGCTGGGAGAGATCCGCGACCTGGCCGACCTGGTGATGGATACCTCGCGGCTGTCGCTCCACGACCTGCGCTCACGGATCACCGAACAGGTGGCCGGCCACCAGGCCGGCCAGTTGACCCTGACCCTGGAGTCCTTCGGCTTCAAGCGCGGGGTGCCCCTGGATGCCGACACCGTCTTCGACGCCCGCTGCCTGCCCAACCCCTACTGGGATCCGCGCCTGCGCGAGGCCACCGGTCGCGACGCCTCGGTGGTGGCCTTCCTGGAGGGCTACCCGGAGGTGGAGGCCATGGCCGAGGATATCCAGCACTGGCTGGAGCGCTGGCTGCCCGCCTACCAGGCCAGCCGGCGCAGCTATGTGACGGTGGCGGTGGGCTGCACCGGCGGTCAGCACCGCTCGGTCTATCTGGCCGAGCGTCTGGCGCGCCACTTCGCCGCCGGCTATCCGGGACTGCGCCTGCGCCATCGGGAACTGGGCATTCACACCGACTTGGGAGAGCCAGATGCCAGCCCCCTGCAAGGAAGCTCGAGGCATGCCGAGCCGTGAGCTGACCCTGACCAACAAGCGTGGCCTCCACGCCCGCGCCGCCACCCGCCTGGTGCAGTGCTGCCAGGAGTACGATGCCCGGGTCACGGTCTCCCACCAGGGCCGCGAGGCCGACGCCGCCAATATCATGGCCCTGCTGATGCTGGCCGCTCCCTGCGGCAGCCGACTCACCGTCAGCGCCGAGGGAGATGACGCCGAGGCGGTCCTCGAGGCCCTGGCGACCTTGATCGAGGCCCGCTTCGACGAAGGGGAATAACTCCACCCTTCACCACATAGCTCGGATAAACCAGTCGAAGGCGAGAGCATCCGACTCGATGGCGACGCCATCACAGGGAACCGATGGCGTCGCCATGACCTGCGGATAAGGTGTCTCCCTTGCACCGGGACGAAACCCCGCCACTGCGCGAGCCGGGTGACGCGCACGGGCCGGAACAACATCCCTGTTGCCGCCCCTAACTCGACATCCCTGTCGATTCTGCGCTACCCGGCTCGCTACGCGGCGGCGTCCCGGCGAATCGCTCGCCCCCTTATTCCGCGGGTCGGCTCGGCGCTTTTCTTCCCGCTTATGGCCTCGAGCTTCCGGCTTAGCTGCCGGCGATGGTCATATCATCGATCAGCCAGCTGCCGGTATGGATGCTGCCGCGGGTATCGATATCCTCGCCGACGCCGGCCAGGTTGGCGAACATCTGCGCCAGATTGCCGGCGATGGTGAACTCCTCCACCGGATACTGGATCTCGCCGTTCTCCACCCAGAAGCCCGCCGCGCCGCGGGAGTAATCCCCGGTCACGCCATTGACCCCTTGGCCCATCAACTCGGTCACCAGCACGCCGCGCCCCATCCGCTTGAGCAGCGCCTCGCGGCTGGCCAGGGGCGCCTGGAGGCGCACGTTACGGGCGCCACCGGCATTGCCGGTGGTCTCCAGCCCCAGCCGCCGGGCGCTGTAGGCGGAGAGCATATAACTGGCCAGGCGCCCCCCCTCGATAAAGGTATTGTCGCGGGTATAGACGCCGTCGTTATCGAAGGGGGCACTGGCCATGGCGCCCCGCTCCAGGGGCCGCTCCACCAGCGAGAACCAGTCCGGGAAGAGCGGTTCGCCGAGCCGGTCGCAGAGGAAGGAGGCCTGGCGATAGAGGGCCCCGCCGGCGATGGCGCCGAGGAAGTGGCCCACCAGGCCGGCGGCCTGGGTCGGGTCGAAGAGCACCGGGAAGCGCCCGGTGGCGGGACGCCGGGCACCCAGCCGGCGCAGGGTGCGCTCGGCGGCGCTGGCCCCCACCGCCTCGGGGGAACGCAACTGGCGCGGGTCGCGCACGCTGCTGTAGTCGTAGTCCCGCTGCATGCCCTGGGCGTCCTCGGCGATCAGCATGCAGGAGAGGGAGTGGCGGCTGCCCCGCTGGCTGCCCAGGAAGCCATGGCTATTGCCATAGACCCGCACCCCCTCGCCGCTGGAGAGGCTGGCGCCATCCGAGTTGCTGATACCCGCCACGCCGCGGCCGGCGGCCTCGCAGGCCAGGGCCAGGTCGATGGCGGCATCGGTGGTCAGCGCCCAGGGATGATGCACCTCCAGGTCCGGCAACTCGCGGGCCATCAGCTCCGCCGGGGCCAGGCCGGCGGCCGGATCCTCGCCGGTATGACGGGCGATGGCCAGGGCCTTCTCCACCGCCGCGCTCACCGAGGCCTCGCCGGTATCCGAGGAGGAGGCGCTGCCCTTGCGGTGGCCCACATAGACGGTGACCGCGAAGCCCTGGTCCCGGGAGAGCTCGACGCTCTCCACCTCGCCCAGGCGCACGCTGACGCCGACCCCCTGGTCGACGCTGGCGCCCACCTCGCAGGCGTCGGCCCCCAGCCGCTTGGCCTGCGCCAGGGCGGCCGCTACCCGCGACTCCAGTAGCGCCTGTTGGGCGGCGGCATCGAAAGCCTGTGTCATCTGATTCTCCCTCTGATCATTCTGTGTGAATGCTACGCGCACCGGCCGGGCTGGTATACTCTGCCCTACACTCCGATGCTGATGGTAATGGCATGTCCTTCGATTCCCCCGCCGACCAAGACGGTTGGCAGAGCAAGACCCAACGCAAGCAGGAGATGCACGCCCTGCAGGCCCTGGGCGAAAAGATCATCGCCCTCTCCGATGCCCAGCGCGCCAAGCTGCCGCTCTCCGACGATATGCTCGCCGCCGTGGAGGAGACCGGGCGCATCCGCGCCCGGGAAGCGCGCCGCCGCCATATGCAGTACGTCGGCAAGCTGATGCGCAAGGAAGACACCGAGGCGATCCAGGCCGCCTTCGATGAATTCGAGCAGGAGAAGCTGCGCCGCGACCACGCCTTCCATCGCCTGGAACGCTGGCGGGATCGCCTGATCGAGGAGGGTGACGAGGCGGTGGAGGCCTTTGTCGCCGACTTCCCCGACGCCGACCGCCAGGCGCTGCGCCAGCTGATCCGCAATGCCCAGCGCGAGCGCGCCGCCGACAAGCCCCCGGCCAGCTCCCGCAAGCTCTTCAAGCTGATCCGCGATACCGCCGGGCTCTAACGCCGAAAGCGTGAAGCCGGAAGCTGGAAGTTACCGAAACCCGCCAGATCATGGCGTCTTCTTCCAGCTTCCAGCCGTGAAGCGGCGCTCTTCCCGCTTCAGGCTTTATGACTGAGTCCCGCCCACGGTCAGCTCGTCCAGCTTCAGGGTCGGCTGGCCGACCCCCACCGGCACTCCCTGCCCCTCCTTGCCACAGACGCCGACCCCGGTATCGAGTTCCAGGTCATGACCGATCATCGACACCCGGCCCATGGCCTCGGGGCCGTTGCCGATCAGGGTCGCCCCCTTCACCGGCGCGGTGATCCGCCCGTCCTCGATCAGGTAGGCCTCGCTGGCGGAGAAGACGAACTTGCCGGAGGTGATATCCACCTGGCCGCCGCCGAAGCTCACCGCATAGATCCCACGCTTGACGCTCTTGAGGATATCGGCGGGGTCATCCTGGCCCGCCAGCATATAGGTGTTGGTCATGCGCGGCATGGGCATATGGGCATAGGACTCGCGGCGCGCATTGCCGGTGGGCGCCATGCCCATCAGCCGCGCATTGAGCTTGTCCTGCATATAGCCGGTGAGGATGCCATCCTCGATCAGCGGGGTGTATTGGCCCGGGGTGCCCTCGTCATCCACGGAAAGCGAGCCGCGGCGATCCGCCAGGGTGGCATCGTCCACCACCGTCACCCCGGGAGCGGCGACCCGCTCACCGAGGCGCCCGGCGAAGGCGGAGCTGCCCTTGCGGTTGAAATCGCCCTCGAGGCCATGCCCCACCGCCTCGTGGAGCAGGATGCCCGGCCAGCCCGGCCCCAGCACCACCGGCATCTGGCCGGCCGGCGCGTCCACCGCCTCCAGGTTGACCAGGGCCTGACGCACCGCCTCCTTGGCATAGCGCTCGGCCACCCCCTCGTCGCGCAGCCGCGCCATGGGATAACGCCCGCCGCCGCCGGCGCTGCCGCGCTCGCGGCGGCCGTTGCGAATGGCGATCACGCTGACATTGAAGCGCACCAGGGGACGCAGGTCCGCGGCCAGGGTGCCGTCGCTGGCACGCACCAACACCACCTCGTAGAGGCCGGTCAAGGAGGCGCTGACCTGGCTGACCGACGGGTCCGCGGCCCGGGCGATGCGATCGGCCTCCTTGAGCAGGGCGATCTTCTCCTCGGCGGAGAGGCCGGCGAGCGGGTCCTCGGCACCATAGCGGGCCGGGTGGGCGCGCACCGCCACCGCCTGGGACGAGAGTCGGGCGCCGCCGCGGGCGATCCCGGAAGAGGTGCGCCCGGTATCGGCCAGGGCCTCGGCGGTGATCTGGTTGGAGTAGGCGAAGCCGGTCTTCTCGCCGGTCATGGCGCGCACGCCCACGCCGCCGTCGATGTTGTAGCCGGCCTCCTTGACCTCGCCATCCTCCAGCACCCAGCTCTCATGCCAGCTGCGCTGCAGATAGAGGTCGGCGAAATCGATGCCGGCCCCCAGGGCGTGACCGAGGCCGGCGTCCAGGTCATCGAGGCCCAGGCCCGTCGGCGCCAGCAGCGTCGCGACGGCGGTGTCCAGGGCCTGATCCGCAGCGGGCACGCTAGTCGGTTGATTCATTCGGCGTCTTCCAGTGTGATCCGCGGTGAGGTCCAGGGACCCCGCACGCGATAGTGAATTCGAGTCACCCGATCGAGGGCGCCGCCAAACAGGCGATGGGCGATAAAGAGGGCGCCGCCCACCACCGGGGCACCGGCCACCACCGCCGCCAGCGGCAGGTTCTGACTCAAGGGTAACGTAACCGCCAGGTGTTGATCGAGCTCCCGCCGCGCCAGGTCGACCCGACCATCGAGGCTGAAGGAGGTCGCCGGGCCGCGCACCTCCACCGGCCCCTGGGTCTCGAGGATGCCGCCGTAGAGGGTGGCCACCCCTTCCACGCTGTCGAAGGCGGTGCCGCGGCGGGTCAGGTCGGAGAAATCGAGCTGCAGGCGACGCAGCAGGTTATCAAAGTTGAGCAGGCCGATCAGCTTGGCGGAAGGCGACTCGAGATAGCGGAAGCGGCCGTTCTCCAGGCTCACCGCCAGGCTGCCCCGGGAGTGCTCCAGGGCGAACTGCCAGGGTGCCCCGGGCCAGGCCAACTGGGAGTCGACACGGGTCCGCTCGTTGCGGATCGCCACCGGCTGGGCCAGGCGCTCCAGGGCCGTGCCCAGGTCGCCCCCGGTCAGGGCCAGGCGGCTGCGGGTCAGGCTGGCCGCCGGCCCCGCCGACTCCCAGGTCAACTCGCCACTGGCCTCGACGTCCCCCAGCACCAGTGCCAGGGGCGCGATATGCAGCCCCTCCGGGGTGCCCCGCCACTCGGCGCTCAGCGGGCCGAAGTGCTGCCCCTGGCGCATCAGGCTCGCCACGTCGAGGCGCCCCGCCGGCAGCTGTCGCACCCAGTCGGCCAGGGGCTCCGGCTCCGGCGCCGCCGCCACCTCATCGAACAGGGCCACGCCCTCGGCGGGCATCGGTATCAGGGCGTCCAGGTCCAGGCGCGCCAGGTCGATCTCCAGGGCCTGGGCCCGCTCGGGGCGGTAGCCGGCCTGGCCCTCCAGCAGGCTGCCATCCAGGTCGAGACGCCACCCGCCCGCCTCGGGCATGGCCCGGGCCTGCAGCGAGCCCAGGCAGCGCGCCTCCATCAGCAGGCAGTCGGTGGCCAGATCCAGGGTCGGCGGGGAACCGGCGCCGCTTCCGCCGCCGCCCAAGAGCGGCGCCAGGGCCGCCGCCCAGGGGGCGGGGTCGAGCCGCGCCGGTCGCCAGCTCACCTCGAGGCCGGGGCGGGCCGGCCAGGTGGGGGACTCGGGCCAGCGCTCCAGCCATAGCTGGCCCTGGGCCCCCTGGGCGCTCTGCTCCCGCCAGCGCAGTCGCGCCAGCCCCTCCAGCTCGGCGGTGAGCCGACCGCTCTGGGTATCCATCTCCAGCCACAGCGGACGGCGCTCCTCGGCCGGCTTGGCGAAGGGCGCCGGCAGGCCGAGGGCCAGGCCCTCGAGGGAGCTGTCCAAGCGCAGCCGAGCCCCGCTTTCCGTCAGGGTCAGGCGCCCGCGATAGGGCAGTTGCCCCGTGACCGGGGCGCCCTCCCCGGGCAGTCCGCCCCAGGCCAGCAGGCGCGGCGCCTCGGCCTGTCCCTCGAAGTCGATACGCTCGCTCTCCAGGGTCGCGGTGACGGGCCCGCCCAGCGCCCGCCCGTCGAGGCGCCCCTCCAGCTCCCCCTCGCCGGCCCGATAGCGATAGGCCAGGGGCCCGGTCACCGACGTCAGGTCCAGCGTCAGCGGCCGATAGCGGACCCGGGGCACGTCCAGGGTCGTCTCGATGTCCAGGTTCAGGGCGTCGGGATCGCTCAGCGGCAAGTCCAGCGCCAGTTGGCCCTGGATATGCCCCGCTTCGCTCCAGGCCCAGTCCTCCAGGGCCTCGAGCCCCTCCAGGGGCACGCCGCCCAGGTAGTCGACCAGGTCGGTGGCGCTGCCTTCGATGGCCCCGCCGACGGCGAGCTCCCCTTCGGGGCTCAGGGTCACGCGTCCGTCACTGACCGCCAGACCATGGCTCTCGGCCCGAGTCACCTCCGCCATCATGGCCAGGTCGGTGAGGATCAGGCGGCCTTCCACGCCCTCCAGGGCCGGCCAACCCGGCAGGTAAGGTATTCGCCCCTCCTCGATGGCCAGATCGAGATCCAGACGTATGTCCTCCGCCCGCACGCCGTCGAAGAGCGGTTGGTGCAACGCCAGTCGCCCCTCGGTCACCCGGCCCGCGACGCCGCCGGCGAGCCACTCACCCAGCTCGTCGCCGAAGATCCCCATGGGCAGCCAGTCCACCAGGGGCGTGGTGAGCGCATCCACCTCGCGAAAGTCCAGCGCCAGCCCCATGATGCCGGGGCCCCCATTGCCGAGCACCAGGCCGAAGTCCCCCGTCACCTCGGCGTCACGCCAGCGCGCCTCGAGGTCGCGACCGCTGACCCGCGTCAGGCCATCGGCATAGGTCCAGCCCACGATCCCGGAGGCGGCATCCAGGGCCATGGGGCCGGTAAAGAGCTGGGGGAAATGCAGGGTGGTATCGCCGACGCCGACGAAGCGTACCTCGCCGGCCAGGTCCCGGGCCTCGACCCAGGCATCCAGGGGCCCACCCCCGGGGGCACCCTCCCAGGGCGACACCGCCACCTGGCGCAGGGCGCCCCGGGCCAGCCAGTGACCGTCGCGAAAGCCGAAGGCGAATCCCTCCACCCAGCCCTGGGGGTCCAGGGTGTCGAGCAGCCGCACCAGCCCCTCGGGCAACGGCAGGCGCTCGCTCCAGTCGGCCAGGGCCGGCAGCTCGAAGCCATCGGTGGTGACCCACCAGCCCGCCCCATCGCCGCGCAGGCGCCAGCGGCTGGGCAGGGCCGGCCCCTGGGCCACGCCTTCGGCGTCGGCGGCCAGGTTGAGCCAGGCGTTCCAGGCCTCGCCCTCCCGCAGCCACTGCCCCTCGGCACGGATATCCGCCAGCGCCAGGCTGGCCTGCTCGTGGCCGATCGCCAGCTCCGGCACCTCCAGGGCCAGGCGCACATCCGCCAGCGCCCCCTGGTGCCAACGCCCCCATAGGGTCGCATCCCCTTCCGCCCGCTCCAGGCGCAGGGGCTCGTCGCCGCTCAGCAGACGCACCAGCTCCACCAGGCTGGAGAGCTCCATCTCGGCCTGCATGGCCGCATTGAAGTCGGCCAGGCCACGCGGTCCCGGCAACACCTCCGCCACCACCTCTAGGGCGGTCTGTTCCTGCCCCTCCACATGGACCCAGCCCTCCAGGTGCAGGCGCCGCTCGTCGCCGGTCATCAGCAGGCTGGGGGCCTCCAGGGCCACACGCCGCTCCTGGCCGTGCAGCACCAGGCGAACCTGGCGCGCGTCCAGGCGCTGGCGCAGCAGCAGGCCGACCCAGGCGTCCAGGCGCGAGAGATCGAAATCGGGGCTCGCCGCGAAGGGCAGCTCGGCGGGGCGCGGCCAGTGCCAATGACGCTCCTCGTCCTGATAGAGGTGCAGGGTGAGCCCCTGCACCCGGGCCTGCGAGGTCACCGGCACCCCGGCGCCCAGGGAGGCCAGCGTATCCAGGCGCAGGCGCGCCTGGCGCAGCTCCAGCAGGGGGCGGCCCTCGAGGGTCAGCCGCAGGTCGCGCAGGGCGAGCGAGGGGTCGAGGCCATGCAGGCCCGCCTCCAGCTCGCCGATATGGGTCTCGGCCCGGGTACGCTCGGCCACCAGCCGCTCGAGGGGCTCACGCAGCGCCTCCGCCTGACCGGCCACCAGGCGCCAGCCCAGCAACAGCAGGGCCAGACACAGCAACACCAGGGCCAGCAGGGTCAGCACCCAGCGCCCGGCGATCCGCCACCCACTCATGCCTGCCCCTCGTTCATCGGCCTCGCCTCCTTCGCCGCCAGCCCCGGGCCTTCCTGGCCGGGAGGGTATCGATCACATCAGCACGATATCGTACTGCTCCTGGGAGTAGTGGCCCTCCACCTGGAAGCGGATGGTCTTGCCGATAAAGGCCTCCAGGTCCGCCACCGCCGCCGACTCCTCGTCGAGCAGGCGATCCACCACCGCCTGGGAGGCCAGTACCGTGTAGGTCTCCGGCCCGTAGGCGCGCTCCTCGCGGAGGATCTCACGGAAGATCTCGTAGCAGACGGTCTCCGGGGTCCTCAGGGTGCCGCGCCCCTCACAGGTGGGGCAGGCCTCGCAGAGGGTCTGCTCCAGGCTCTCCCGGGTGCGCTTGCGGGTCAGCTGGACCAGGCCCAGCTCGGTGACCCCGGTACACTTGGTCTTGGCGTGATCCCGCTCCAGGGCCTTCTCCAGCACCCGCAGCACCTGGCGCTGGTGCTCGGCATCCTCCATGTCGATGAAATCGATGATGATGATGCCGCCCAGGTTACGCAGCCGCAGCTGGCGGGCGATGGCGGTGGCCGCCTCCAGGTTGGTCTTGAAGATGGTCTCTTCGAGATTGCGATGGCCCACGTAGCCGCCGGTGTTGACGTCGATGGTGGTCATCGCCTCGGTGGGGTCGATCACCAGATAGCCGCCGGACTTGAGCTGCACCTTGCGCCCCAGGGCCTTGTGGATCTCGTCCTCGACGCTGTAGAGATCGAAGATGGGCCGCTCGCCGGGATAGTACTCGATGCGCTCCACCGCATCGGGCATGAACTCCTCGGCGAACTCCTTGAGCTTGACGTAGTTCTCCCGGGAATCGATGCGCACCTTCTCGATCTCGTCGTGCATCTGGTCGCGCAGGGTGCGAATAAACAGCGGCAGGTCGTCGTAGATGACGCTGGGCACGCCGGCGGTCACCTTGCGCTCGCTGACCTTGCGCCACAGCCGCAGCAGGAAGTGCATATCGGAGAACAGCTCCTCCTCGCTCACCCCCTCGGCGGCGGTACGGATGATAAAGCCGCCCTCCACCTCCAGTTCCTGCTGCGCCTGGCAGACCTCCACCAACTGGCGCAGGCGCTCCCGCTCGCCCTCGTCCTCGATGCGCTGGGAGACGCCGTTATGGGGGGCATCCGGCATATACACCAGGTAGCGGGAAGGCACCGAGAGATGGGTGGTGAGCCGCGCCCCCTTGGTACCGATGGGGTCCTTGGTCACCTGCACCACCAGCGACTGCCCCTCGTGGAGCAACTGACTGATGGTGGCCTGCTCCTCGGCGGGGGTATGGGCCGCCATCACCTCGTGGGCATGGATAAAGGCGGCCCGCTCCAGGCCGATATCGACGAAGGCCGCCTGCATGCCCGGCAGCACCCTGACCACCTTGCCCTTGTAGATATTGCCGACGATGCCCCGCCGCCGGGAACGCTCGATAAAGGCTTCCTGAAGCACGCCGTTTTCGACCACCGCCACGCGGGTCTCCATGGGCGTCAGGTTGATCAGTACTTCACCACTCATGCGGGATTCCTTGTCGTTGGCATGAAGGCATTATGCCATAGGGGGCAAGCCCCCCGACCAAAGGGGGAGGCCCTGGCGGCGCAGCAGCTCGGCGCTCTCATGGAGCGGCAGCCCCACCACGGCGGAGTAGCTGCCCTCCAGGTGCATGACGAAGATCGACGCCAGCCCCTGGATGGCATAGCCACCGGCCTTGTCGGCGGGCTCGCCGCTGGCCCAGTAGGCCTCGGCCTCGCGGCTCGAGATCTCGCGCATCCATACCCGGGTGGTGACCGCGGCTTCCAGCAGGCCCGCCGGGCCATTCACCGCCACCGCGGTAATCACCCGATGCTCGCCGCCGGAGAGTGCCGCCAGCATGGCCAGGCCATCCGCCTTGTCCCGGGGCTTGCCGAGGATCCGCTCGCCCAGCACCACCACGGTATCGGCGCCCAGCACCGCCTGGTCCGTAGCGGCCCCCGCGGCGCCGGCCAGGGCCTTCTCCCGGGCCAGGCGGGTCACATGGGCCAGGGGCGCCTCGTCGGGAGCCGGGGTCTCGTCGATATCCACCGGGCGCACCAGCGACGCGACGCCGATGGAGGCCAGGAGCTCGCGGCGCCGCGGCGAGGCCGAGGCAAGGATCAGGGAGGCGGGCATAAGGACTCCGATTCAGCCGAGGGCGAAGCGGCGTCGCAGCGCCTGCAGCATGGTAAAGAGCCAGGGCCACAGCAGGGCGCCGATCAACGACGACAGCAGGAAGGCGAGATGGATAGAGAAGGGGCCGAACAGGGTATTGAGCCACTGCCGTACCAGCTGCACCAGCCCCAGCAGGACGAAGACCAGGACCGCCTGCTGCACCAGGGAGTAGGCGCGCATGCGCTGATAGACCAGGGCGCAGAGGAAGGCCAGCAGCGAGAACACCAGGGCATTCTGCCCCAGCGGCGCCCCCTCGATCAGATCCAGCAGCAGCCCCAGCACGAAACCGTGCAATACCCCGACGCGGTGAGGCGCCGCGACGCACCAGTAGACCAGCATCAGGCCCAGCCAGTCGGGACGCCAGATCAGCCAGCCATCGGGCAGCGGCATCACCTGCAGGCACAGGGCCAGCAGCAGGCTGATCCAGACCAGTAGCAGACCTCGGACTCCCAGGGCACCCATCAGCGTTGCAGCTCCTGTGGCGGTTCGACGACGGTAAAGGATTCATCCCATAGCGCCTCCCCCGGACGCGGCTCCGGCGGCGGGGGAGGAAACAGCAGCAGGAAGTGACGCGAACGCTGCAGCTGTGCCGAGGGCTCGGCGATGACCCGGGCGAAGGGCTCGCCGGGGTCGTGCTCCACCGACACCACCCGCCCCACCGGATAGCCCTGGGGGAAGCGCCCCGCCAGCCCGGAGGTGAGCAACCGGTCGCCGACCCGGATATCGGCGGTATCCGGCACATGCATCACGTTCAGGCGCTCATAATGACCGGTGCCCTGGACCACGAAGCGCAGACCATTGCGAGTCACCTGCACCGGCAACGCATGGCTGGCGTCATTGATCATCAGCACCCGACTGGAGTAGGCGGAGACCGCGGTGATCTGGCCCACCAGCCCCGAGGCATCCATCACCGGCTGGCCCACATAGGCGCCATCGCGGCGACCGCGATCGATGACCATCTGGTGGGTGAAGGGGTCGGAGTCCAGGGAAAGCAGCTCGGCGGTGATATAGGCCATGTCATCCCGCCGCGCCGCCTGCAGCAACTCGCGCAGGCGCACGTTCTCGGCGGTGAGGTGGGCCATCTGCTGGGCACGCTGGGAGAGGGTCAGCAACTGCTCGCGCAGGCGCCGATTCTCCTCCACCAGGGCTCGCTGATCGGAGAGCGCCAGGGCCCCCCAGGTGAGCACGCCGCTGGGCAGGCTGACCATCCACTGGATGGGCGCCACCACGGTGGTAAGCTGGGCACGCACCTCGTCCATGCGCGTGAAGCGGTGTTCCGCAAACATCAGGCCGAGCGCGGCTATCGCACACAGCAGCATGCGATAGCCGGGCACCGCACCGTGCGAGAACAACGGTTTGATAGGCGTTCTCCCCGAAGTCAGCCCGGCCCGGAAATCAGTCGCTGGAAAGCAGCTCGAAGGTATGCTGGTCGATCATCTCCAACGCCTTGCCGCCACCGCGAGCCACGCAGGTCAGCGGGTCCTCGGCGACGATCACCGGCAGGCCAGTCTCTTCCTGAATCAGCTTGTCCAGATCACGCAGCAGGGCCCCACCACCGGTCAATACCAGGCCGCGCTCGGCGATATCCGAGGCCAGCTCCGGGGGCGACTGCTCCAGGGCGCTCTTCACCGCGGTAACGATCGAGGAGAGCGTCTCCTGGAGGGCGTCGAGGATCTCGTGGGAGTTGAGGGTGAAGCTGCGCGGAATGCCCTCGGCCAGGTTGCGGCCGCGCACGTCGATCTCGCGCAGCTCGGCGCCGGGATAGGCACAACCGATCTCCTGCTTGATGCGCTCGGCGGTGGCCTCGCCGATCAGGCTGCCATAGTGACGGCGCACATAGGCGATGATCGCCTCATCGAAGCGGTCGCCGCCGACGCGGATCGACTCGGAATAGACCACGCCATTGAGCGAGATGATGGCGATCTCGCTGGTGCCGCCACCGATATCCACCACCATGGAGCCCTGAGCCTCCTCCACCGGCAGGCCGGCGCCGATGGCCGCCGCCATGGGTTCCTCGATCAGGAACACCTCGCGAGCCCCGGCGCCCTCGGCGGACTCCTTGATGGCGCGACGCTCGACCTGGGTCGACATGCAGGGCACGCAGACCAGCACCCGCGGGCTGGGGGTCAGGAAGGTGCTCTGATGCACCTTGCGGATAAAGTGCTGGAGCATCTGTTCGGTCACGGTGAAGTCGGCGATCACGCCATCCTTCATCGGCCGGATGGCGGTGATGTTACCCGGGGTGCGGCCCAGCATGCGCTTGGCATCCGAACCCACCGCAGCCACGCTGCGCATATTGCCGGCCTGGCGAATCGCCACCACCGACGGTTCATCCAGCACGATGCCCCGTCCACGGACATAGATCAGCGTATTGGCCGTTCCCAGGTCGATGGACAGATCGCTGGAGAACAACCCCCTTAAACGTTTAAACATGAAAGTCTTTCACCTAGTGCAGACCGGAACCGGAACCCTGTGCGGAGGCAAACGGTATCATCGCCACCCGGAAGCGGCAAGCGACAACGCCTGCCAGCGCGGCCAAGATATGGTACCTTTTGGCGTTATTTTCCCCGTACCGATGGGCCTCGCCCCGTGGCAGCCTGTCGGTCGATGTTCATCCTGTTAAGGAATTCCGATCATGGCGCTTGAACAGACCCATGTGCAGCGCGCGGCGCATCTGGCGCGCCTGGCGCTGGATGACGCGGACGCCGACCGCTACCTGGACGACCTGAGCAATATCCTGGCGATGGTCGACCAGCTCCAGGGCATCGACACCACGGGGGTCGCCCCCCTGGCGCACCCCCTGGACGCCACCCAGCGGCTGCGCGCCGACGAGGTCACCGAAGTCGACCGGCGCGAGACCTTCCAGCGCTGCGCCCCGGCGGTGGAGAACGGCCTCTACCTGGTGCCCCGCGTGGTCGAGTGATCGCGCCCGACGTTACCCTGTCCCGACCCGGAGACACTCACCCGATGCATGACAAGACCCTCCGCGAACTGGCCGTCTCCCTGGAGGCCGGCGAGTTCTCAAGCCGCGAACTGACCCAGGCGCTGCTCGGGCGCATCGATCGCCTCGACGGCGAGCTCAACAGCTTTATCAGCGTCACCGCCGAGCGGGCGCTGGCCGCCGCCGACGCCGCCGACGCCACCCGCGCCAAGGGTGAGGCGGGCCCGCTCACCGGCCTGCCCCTGGCGCTCAAGGACATCTTCTGCACCCAGGGCGTCAAGACCTCCTGCGGCTCGAAGATGCTCGACAACTTCGAGGCGCCCTACGACGCCACCCTGGTGGAGAAGCTCCAGGCCGCCGGCACGGTGAGCCTCGGCAAGACCAATATGGACGAGTTCGCCATGGGCTCCTCCAACGAGAACAGCTTCTATGGCCCGGTGAAGAACCCCTGGGACCTCGGCGCCGTGCCCGGCGGTTCTTCCGGCGGCAGCGCCGCCGCGGTGGCCGCGGGCCTGGTGCCGGCGGCGCTGGGTACCGATACCGGCGGCTCGATCCGTCAGCCGGCGGCCTTCTGCGGCATCACCGGCCTGAAGCCCACCTACGGTCGCGTCTCCCGCTACGGCATCATCGCCTACGCCTCGAGCCTGGATCAGGCCGGCCCCATGGCCCGCACCGCGGAAGACTGCGCCCTGCTGCTGGGCGCCATCGCCGGTCACGACGTGCGCGACTCCACCAGCGTGGCCCGCGGCGTGCCAGACTACACCGCCACCCTCGACGACTCCTTGTCGGGGCTGAAGATCGGCCTGCCCAAGGAGTATTTCGGCGAGGGCCTCGACCCGGCAGTCGCCGAGGCGGTCCAGGCGGCCATCCGGGTCTACGAATCGCTGGGCGCCACGGTGCGCGAGGTCAGCCTGCCGCATACTCACCTGGCGATCCCCGCCTACTATGTCATCGCCCCGGCGGAGGCCTCCTCCAACCTGTCGCGCTTCGACGGCGTGCGCTTCGGCCACCGCTGCGATGATCCGACCGACCTGATCGATCTCTACAAGCGCTCCCGCGCCGAGGGCTTCGGCGAGGAGGTCAAGCGACGCATCCTGATCGGCACCCACACCCTCTCCGAGGGCTTCTTCGACGCCTACTACACCAAGGCCCAGCAGGTGCGCCGGCTGATCCGCCAGGACTTCCTCGACGCCTTCGAGGAGGTCGACGTGCTGATGGGGCCGGCCTCCCCCACCCCGGCCTTCGACCTGGGCGCCAACAAGGACCCGGTCTCCATGTACCTGCAGGACATCTACACCATCGCCATCAACCTGGCGGGCATTCCCGGCATCAGCGTGCCGGCGGGCTTCGTCGGCCGCCGCCCGGTGGGCCTGCAGATCCTCGGCAGCCACTTCGCCGAGGCCCAACTGCTCAACGTGGCCCACCAGTTCCAGCAGGCCAGCGACTGGCACCTGCGCCGCCCCGATTTCGCCAAGGAGACCGCATGATGGATTGGGAGACCGTGATCGGCCTGGAGGTCCACGTTCAGTTGGCCACCAAGTCGAAGATCTTCTCCGGCGCCTCCACCGCCTTCGGCGCCGAGCCCAACACCCAGGCCTGCGCCGTGGACCTGGGCCTGCCCGGGGTGCTGCCGGTGTTGAACGAAGCCGCCGTGGCCATGGCGGTGCAGTTCGGCCTGGCGATCCATGCCGAGATCCCCGAGGTCTCGGTGTTCGATCGCAAGAACTACTTCTACCCGGACCTGCCCAAGGGCTACCAGACCAGCCAGATGTATCACCCCATCGTCGGCGCCGGCGAGGTGGAGATCACCCTCGACGACGGCGGCACCAAGCGCATCCGGGTGCACCACGCCCACCTGGAGGAGGACGCCGGCAAGTCGCTCCACGAGGACTTCCACGGCATGACCGGCATCGACCTCAACCGGGCCGGCACGCCGCTGCTGGAGATCGTCTCCGAGCCGGATATGCGTAGCGCCAAGGAAGCGGCGGCCTACCTCAAGGCGATCCATTCCATCGTCACCTACCTGGGCATCTCCGACGGCAATATGGCCGAGGGCTCGATGCGCTGCGACGTCAACGTCTCGGTGCGCCCCAAGGGCCAGGCGGAATTCGGCACCCGCGCCGAGATCAAGAACGTCAACTCCTTCCGCTTCGTGGAGCGGGCCATCGCCTATGAGGTGGAGCGCCAGATCGAACTGATCGAGGACGGCGGCCGGGTGGTCCAGGAGACCCGCCTGTTTGATCCCGAGCGCGACGAGACCCGCGGCATGCGCACCAAGGAGGAGGCCAACGACTACCGTTACTTCCCCTGCCCGGACCTGCTGCCGGTGGTGCTCGACCAGGCCTACGTCGACCACCTGCGCGACAACCTGCCGGAGCTGCCCGACGAGAAGCGTGCGCGCTTCCAGAGCGAGCTCGGCCTCTCCGCCTACGACGCCAGCGTGCTCTCCGCCACCCGCGAGATGGCCGAGTACTTCGAGGCGGTGAAGGACGCCTGCGGCGACGCCAAGCCCGCCGCCAACTGGGTGATGGGCGAGCTGTCCGGGGCGCTGAACCGCGAGGGCCTGGCCATCGAGGACAGCCCGGTCTCTGCCGCTCAGCTGGGCCAGTTGATCGCTCGGGTGCTCGACGACACCATCAACGGCAAGGCCGCCAAGCAGGTCTTCCAGGCGCTGTGGAATGGCGAGGGCGGCGGTGAAGCGAATGCCGCCGACGCCATCATCGAAGCCAAGGGGCTGAAGCAGGTCACCGACAGCGGCGCCATCGAGGCGATGATCGACCAGGTGATTGCCGACAGCCCCGCCCAGGTGGCCCAGTATCGCGACGCCGAGCCGGACAAGCGCGGCAAGATGATCGGCTACTTCGTCGGCCAGGTGATGAAGGCTTCCCGGGGCACCGCCAACCCCCAGCAGGTCAACACCCTGCTCAAGGAAAAGCTCGACGCCCTGTGTTGAGCAGCGGAGGCGGGCCGCCGCGGCCCGCCCCTTCGACTTCAGAGGACGACCCATGGCAGACGATGTCGGCGCGCGACTGCGCGCCCTGCGCAACCTGAGGGGCATCTCCCAGCGCGAGCTGGCCAAGCGCTGCGGGGTCACTCACTCCAGCCTGTCGCTGATCGAACAGGGCAAGGTAAGCCCCTCGGTGAGCTCCCTGAAGAAGATCCTCGACGCCATTCCCATGGGCGTCGGCGACTTCTTCACCATGGACCTGGAGAGCCGCGACCAGGTCTTCTACTCCGCCGACGAGCTGGCCGACATGGGCAGCGGCGAGGTGATCTTCAAGCTGGTGGGGGCCAACCGGGAGGCCCGGGCGCTCTCCTTTATGATCGAGACCTACCCGCCGGGCACCGATACCGGCCGCGAGATGATCGCCCACCAGGGCGAGGAGGCCGGGGTGGTGCTGGAGGGCGAGATCGAGATCACCGTGGGCGCCGAGAGCCGGGTGCTGGGCCCCGGCGAGGCCTACTACTTCGATACCAATGTGCCCCACCGCTTCCGCAACGCCGGCAAGGCATCCTGCCGCCTGGTCAGTTGCTGCACCCCCGCCAAGGCGTTCTAGCCTCGCTCCCCGCCCCGGCGCCGCCAAGGCGCCCTCCTCGAACAAGGCATTGACCGGAACGCCGGGGCACCCCCATGCTTTAGAGAGCCCGTGCGCATAAATCGGGCAGGAACGGCGCAGATCCGAACTCGAGGGGTTTCCTTTCGGCCTGGTGCCGAGTGATCGATGACTTCCCGAAAAAGGTACTCCTTATGCACTTCCGATTACTGCTGATCTCGCTCCCCCTACTGTTGACACCTCTGCTGGCCAACGCCCAGGAAGAGGAGCCTCAACCAACCAATGACGTGGTCGTCGAAGAGAGCGAACCCGCCGCCATCAACCAGGCCGCCGAGACCCTGGAGGGCCACCTGGCGGATGAGGCCATGCCCGAGGCGGCCGACTTCGGCCTGGAGACAGCCCATGAGGCGGTCAGCCAGGGCGGCGTGGACGGCCAGGCCGTGTCCGAGAGTGCTAGCGACGGCCGTAGCGAGTCCGGTGCCGGCGGTGCTGGCAGTGCCGGTGGCGGCGCTGCTGGAAATGGCGGTGCCGGCGGTGGCGGCGGTGGCGGTGGTGCCGGCGGCGGCGGTGCCGGCGGCGGCGGTGCCGGCGGTGGTGCCGGTGGTGCCGGCGGCCGCAACTAAGCCGCCCAGCACGGCACGAGTGCCCGCTACCCTAGGGTAGCGGGCATTTTATTGCGCTTATTCCCCGGTCGCTTTGACAGCCACCGAGGAAGCTGGAATCATATTTGTGAAAATCATTTCTACAAAAGGATTCCGAGCATGCCCATCGTCAATATTCAGCTGATCGAAGGCCGCAGCGACGCCCAGAAGGAGGCGCTGATCGAGAAGGTCACCGAGGCCTGCGTGGCTTCCATCGACTGCACCCCGGAGAGCGTGCGCATCCTGCTCTCCGATGTCTCCACCCAGCACTTCGGCATGGCCGGGGAGTCGGTGGCCAAGCGTCGCGCCGCCAAGGAGAGCAACGGCGCCTAAGCGCCGCGCGAGGCTTCTCCGAATACGCACTCGGGCCCGGCAATGCCGGGCCCGAGGCGCTTCTGGCTTGTGGGTCTCCGACACCGACCCACAAAAAAGCCGGCCCCGTAGAGGCCGGCAAACCGATAGAGGCAGACATCCGCCTATCAGTGCATCGCTCGTTTGATGGTGGCGCTTAGGCTTTGTCTGAAAAGTCGGCGAGCGAAGGTCAGACAAGGCAAAAATCGGCGAAAAGACGGACCGGGCTCGCGTACGAGTTTACGGGGTGTAAATGAGTACTTTGAGCCGTTTTTTAACGCCGTATGGCCGAGCGCAGCCAGTTTTCGGACATAGCCTAGCCTTCTAGCGACATCCACACCGTCTTGAGCTCGGTATACTCCGCCAGGCTATGGTGGGACTTGTCGCGGCCGTTGCCGGACTGCTTGACCCCGCCGAAGGGCACCGTCTGATCCCCCCCGGCCCAGTTGTTGACGAACACCTGCCCGGAGTGGAGCTTGCGCGACACCCGCATGACGCGGTCGATATCCTGGCTCCACAGCCCCGCGGCCAGGCCGTAGTCGCTGTCGTTGGCCATGGCCACCGCCTCGTCCTCGCTATCGAAGCCGAACACCGAAAGCACTGGGCCGAAGATCTCCTCGCGGCCGATGGTCATGGCCGGGGTCACCCCGTCGAAGACGGTGGGCGGGATAAAGTAGCCGGCTCCCTCGAGGGCCGTGCCGCCGGCGCGCAGCCGGGCGCCCTCCTCGGCGCCCTTGGCGATATAGTCGAGCACCCGGCGATACTGGGTCTCGTCGACCATGGCGCCCATAAAGCTCGCGGGATCCAGGGGGTCGCCGGGCTGCATGCTCTTCGCGGCCTCGACCACCTTGTCGACGAAGGCCTCGCGGATCGAATTCTCCACCAGCAGGCGCGAGCCGGCGATACACACCTCGCCCTGGTTATGGAAGATCGCCGCGGCGGCGTGCCGGGCCACCTTGTCCAGGTTCTTGCAGTCGGCGAAGACCAGGTTGGGCGACTTGCCGCCGCACTCCAGGTAGACCCGCTTGAGGTTGGACTGGCCGGCGTACTGCATCAGCTGCTTGCCCACCTGGGTGGAGCCGGTAAAGGCCAGGCAGTCGACCTGCATGGACAGCGCCAGCGCCTTGCCCACGGTGTGGCCGTAGCCGGGCAGCACCTGGAAGACGCCCCGCGGCAGGCCCGCCTCCTTGGCCAACTGCGCCAGGCGCAGCGCCGACAGCGGCGACTTCTCCGAGGGCTTCAGGATCACGCAGTTGCCGGCGGCCAGCGCCGGGGCGATCTTCCAGGCGGTCATCATCAGCGGGAAGTTCCAGGGCACGATGGAGGCCACCACGCCCAGGGGCTCACGCAGCACCAGGCCCAGGCTGTCGTCGCCGGTGGGCGCCACCTCGCCATAGACCTTGTCGATGGATTCCGCCTGATGGCGGACGCTACCGATGGCGCCGGCCATATCGCCCAGCGAGCTGGAGACCGGCTTGCCCATGTCCAGGGTGTCGAGCAGCGCCAGCTCGTGCTTGTGGGCCTCCATCAAGTCGGCGAGGCGCAGCAGCGTCTGCTTGCGGCCTGCCGGCGAGCGCCGCGACCAGTCGCCCCGGGCATAGGCGGCCCGGGCCGCCGCCACCGCGAGTTCGGCGTCGGCGGCGTCGCAGCTGGCGATATGCGCCAGGGTCTCGCCGCTGGCCGGGTTGAGGGTTTCCAGGGTCGCGCCGTCGGCGGCATCGACGAAGGCGTCGTCGATAAAGGCGCGGGTCTCCAGGCTCGGGATCAGGCGGTCGGCCAGGGTCTGCCAGTCGGCACGGCTCTGGGGACGTTGGCTTGCGGTCATGCGGTCTCCTCCGGCTGCGGGGTCCGGGCCAGGCGCGCCGCGGTGGCGTCCAGGGCCGCTCGGGCCTTGCTCACCAGTTCATCGATTTCGGCGTGGCTGATCACCAGGGGCGGTGAAATGATCATGGTATCACCCACCGAGCGCATCACCAGACCACTCTCGAAGCAGAAGTCGCGGCACAGGTTACCGGCCCCCAGGGCCTTGTCGAAGCGCTCGCCGGTGGCCGGGTCGATCAGCTCCAGGGCGCCCATCAGGCCCAGGGAGCGGGCCTGGCCCACCAGCGGATGCTCGGCCAGTTCGCTCCAGCGCTTGGCCAGGTAGGGGCCGAGATCGTCGCGCACCCGCTCCACCACGCCCTCGGCTTCCATCAGCTCCAGGTTCTTCAGCGCCACGGCGGCGCAGGTGGGGTGCCCGGAGTAGGTGAAGCCGTGGAAGAACTCGCCGCCCTCCTCGATCAGGGTGTTGGCCACCCGCTCCCCCACCAGTACGCCGCCGATGGGCAGGTAACCGGAGGAGAGGCCCTTGGCGATGGGCATCAGGTCGGGCTTGAGGTCATAGTGGACGCTGCCGAACCACTCGCCGAGGCGCCCGAAACCGCAGATCACCTCGTCGGCGACCAGCAGGATATCGTACTTGGCCAGCACCGCCTTGACCGCCGGCCAGTAGCTCTCCGGCGGCATGATGGCACCGCCGGCGCCCTGCACCGGCTCGGCGATAAAGGCGCCGACGTTCTCCTCGCCGAGCTCGAGGATCTTTGCCTCCAGGGCCGCGGCGCACTCGCGACCGAAGGCCTCGGGGCTCAGGTCGCGCCCCTCGCCGAACCAGTAGGGCTGGCGAATATGCGCGATGTTCGGCACGCAGGGACCGCCCTGGCCATGCATGGCGTCCATGCCGCCGAGGCTCATGCCGGCCAGGGTGGAGCCGTGGTAGCCGTTCTCGCGACCGATGATCCACTGCTTCTCCGGCTTCCCCTTGAGGGCCCAGTAGCGGCGCACCATGCGCAGCACGGTGTCGTTGGCCTCGGAGCCGGAGCCGGTGAAGAAGACATGGCTGATATGCTCCGGCGCCAGCTGCACCAGCTTCTCGGCCAGCTTCACCGCCGGCGGGTGGGTGGTCTTGAAGAAGTTGTTGTAGTAGGGCAGTTGCTCCAACTGGGCGGTGGCCGCCTCCACCAGCTCCCGGCGGCCATAGCCCAGGTTGACGCACCACAGGCCGGCCATGCCATCGAGGATGCGGTTGCCCTCGCTGTCATGGATATAGACGCCCTCGGCGCGCTCGATGATGCGGCTGCCCTCCTCCCCCAGCGCCTTGAAGTCGGTGAAGGGGTGCAGGTGGTGAGCACGATCCAGGGCCTGAAAGTCACGGGTATTCATGGGTAAGGTCTCCAGAAAGGGCCCTCAGGCCGGCTGAGTGGGGGAAAAGGAGGAAGCGACGCCCTGGCGGGCAGCGCAGGCCGCGGCGAAACCGCGGAACAGGGCATCGTGGAGGGCATGCTCGCGGGGCCGCCACTCCGGGTGCCACTGCACCGCCAGGGCGAAGGTGGCGGCATCCGCCACCGAGACCGCCTCGATCAGGCCGTCCGGGGCCCAGGCCTCGGCCACCAGCCCCTCGCCCAGGCGATCGACGCCCTGCTGGTGCAGCGAATTGACCCGCGAGCGGGTGTCGCCGAGCAGGCCCGCCAGGGCGCCGCCGGCGCGCAGCTCCAGGTCATGCACCGGGGCATACTGGGCGGCCTTGTCGACGCCGCCGGGCTCCCGGTGATCGAGCATCCCGGGCACTTCCTGCACCGCCTGATGCAGGCTGCCGCCGAAGGCCACGTTGAGCTCCTGGAAGCCGCGACAGATGCCCAGCAGCGGCAGCTCCAGGGCCAGGGCCGCGTGGATCCAGGTCAGGGCGGCGGCGTCGCGATCCCGGTCGTCGCGGGTATTCTGGGGCGCGCGCTCGGCGCCGTAGCGATGGGGCTCCACATTGGTGTAGCTGCCGGTCAACAGCAGCCCATCGACCCGGGAGAGCAGCTCCCGGGCCAGCTCGCGGTCATTTTCCTGATCGCTCCACACCGGCAGGATCACCGGATTGAGCCCATACTCACGCAGGGCGCTCAGGTACTTGTCGGTCACCATCTGGGCGGCGTGCCCCTCCACCTCACGGCGGCAGGCGATCACCCCCACCAGGGGTCGTGTCGTCATGGCTGGCTCCTCGCAGGATCGCTCGGGCGTTGTTATGGTTTACTCAACATACCGCCGTTGATTTATCTTTCCAAGCGCCCTCGCCGAAAAAACCGGAAAACCATAAATAATATACTGTTTTTATTTATAAAATATCCACTTTATCCAAAAGTCTAAGATCCACAAAAACGTAAAGGATTTGACAACACCCACCCACCGAGAAAGGATAAAGGTCATCAACAACGACCATAAGCCCCATAGGTGAGCGCCATGTCTTCCCCCCCCACCGATGACGTCCAGGCCTTTCTCGACCGCCACCCGGAGATCGACAGCTTCGACCTGCTGATCAGCGACCTCAATGGCGTCATCCGCGGCAAGCGCATCCCCCGGGACAACCTGACCAAGGCCTACAGCAGCGGCATCGCCCTGCCCGCCTCGGTCTTCGCCCTGGATATCAACGGCAACACCATCGAGGAGACCGGCCTGGGCCTGGCCACCGGCGACGGCGACCGCCTCTGCCGGCCGATTCCCGGCAGCCTGATGCCGGTGCCCTGGCTGCGCGGCGGCCGCCAGGGTCAGCTGCTGATGACCATGGTGGAGCCCGACGAGTCGCCCTTCTTCGCCGACCCCCGCCAGGTGCTCTCCGGCGTGCTGGGGCGCCTGACCGCCCTGGGCCTGACCCCGGTGGTGGCCCTGGAGCTGGAGTTCTACCTGGTGGACCGCCAGCGCACCGAGGCGGGGCTGATCCAACCGCCGCGCTCCCCGGGCAGCGGCGAGCGCGCCACCCAGAGCCAGCTCTACTCGATGCTGGAGCTGGACGAGTACGCCGACTTCCTGGAGGAGATCCAGAGCGCCGCCGAAATCCAGGGCCTGCCCCTGGACACCGCCCTCAAGGAGTGCGCCCCGGGGCAGTTCGAGGTCAACCTGATCCACTGCGCCGATGCCGTCCAGGCCTGCGACAGCGCCGTGCTGCTCAAGCGGCTGATCAAGGGCGTGGCCCTCAAGCATGGCTTCGAGGCCACCTTTATGGCCAAGCCCTACGGCCAGGAGGCGGGCAATGGCACCCATGTGCATATCAGCCTGCTCGATGCCGAGGGCAACAACGTCTTCAGCGAGCCCGGGGACGATGTGCTCGGCAGCGCCCGCCTCAACCAGGCGGTGGCCGGCCTGCTGGAGCGCATGCCCAGCGCCATGGCGCTGTTCGCCCCCAACCTCAACTCCTTCCGCCGCCTGCAGCCGGGGCTCTATGTGCCGATGGCCCCCACCTGGGGCTTCGACAACCGCTCGGTGGCCCTGCGCGTGCCCTCCGGGCCGCGGGCGGCACGCCGCATCGAGCACCGGGTGGCCGGCGCCGACGTCAATCCCTACCTGCTGCTGGCCACCCTGCTGGCCTCCCTGCATGACGGCCTGACCCGCGAGCTGACCCCGCCGCCGGCGATCACCGGCAACGCCTACGACCAGGTGGAGAACAGCCTGACCAACAGCTGGCAGCAGGCCCTCGACCTGCTGGAGGCCGACGAGGTGCTGGGCGAGGCCCTGGGCCGCGACTTTATCCGCGTCTTCGTGGCCAACCGCCGCGCCGAGCGGGCTCAGGCCATGCAGGCGGTGAGTCAGCTTGAGTACGACTGGTATCTACGCCATGTCTGATCGCCCAGCCTAGCGCGGTGGGCGCTGGAGGCAGGCCGTAGCAAAGCGTCTTTTTCAGGGATGAAAAAGTCGAGCGCCCAGGGATGGGTTCACAGCGTCTTTGCGAAGCGCCTGCCGCCAGATCAGCCCACCGCCATACCGACAGCCACAACGATAAACACGGAATCTCCGGCTCGCGATGCGAGCCGGCGGGCCGGGATTTGCCCATCCCAACGACCACCACAACAACGAGGCAAGCTCCATGGAAACTCCCAAACGACGACTCTGGCTGACCGGCCTGCTGCTCCTGCTGCTGATGGCCGCCGGCCCCCTGCTGGCCGATGAACGCCTGTCGGCCCCCGGCCTGATCCTCCAGGGCGTGGGCTTCGACATCGAGGTCGGCGCCGACGCCGACCACCGCCTGACCCTGGATGGCCAACCGCTGACGCTGGTCGAAGGCGAGGCGGGCCAGTGGCTCGCCGAGGCGACTCTCGGTGAAGAGGCCGGCGTCCTGGAGCTCTTCGATGCCCAGGGCCAACTGCTCGAGCGCCAGACGCTCTCGGCCATTCCCGCCTGGCTCTCCCTGGTGCCGGCGCTGACCGCCATCGGCATCGCCCTGATCTTCCGCCAGGTCATCGTGGCACTCTTCCTGGGGATCCTGCTGGGGGGCTGGATCTACCACGGCATGAGCGCCGCGGCGCTGTTCACCGCCTTCAACGAGACGGTCAGCGTGCACCTGCTGGAGGCCGCCAGCGACAGCGAACATATGGCGGTGGTGCTCTTCTGCCTGCTGATCGGCGGCATGGTGGGGATCATCTCGCGCAACGGCGGCACCCAGGGCATCGCCATGCGGATCACCCGTTACATCCGCAACCGGCGCCAGGCCCAGACCACCACCGGCCTGCTGGGGCTGGCGATCTTCTTCGACGACTACGCCAATGCGCTGATCGTCGGCAACACCATGCGCAATATCTGCGACAAGCTGCGTATCTCCCGGGCCAAGCTGGCCTATATCGTCGACTGCACCGCGG
Organism: Halomonas sp. H5; assembly: GCF_050613175.1. Lineage (GTDB taxonomy): Bacteria > Pseudomonadota > Gammaproteobacteria > Pseudomonadales > Halomonadaceae > Bisbaumannia > Bisbaumannia salifodinae. Next base: position 1,437,388 of record NZ_CP192510.1, on the reverse strand, counting down.
CGCCGGTCTCCGCGGTGATGCTGGTCACCACCTGGATCGGCTTCCAGGTCGGGCTGATCCAGCAGGCCATGAGCGAGATCGACGGCTGGAGCGAGTCCGCCTACAGCGTCTTTATCAAGTCCCTGCCCTATAACTTCTACCCCTTCCTGGCGGTGGCCTTCGTCTTCCTGCTGGTGTGGAGCCGCCGCGACTTCGGCCCCATGCTCGGCGCCGAGCGCCGCGCCCTGGCCGGCCAGGCCAGCCGCTCGCCGGTGACGCCCCGGGAAGCGGTGGTGGAAGAGGCCGAGATCGAGACCAAGCCGGGCATCGCCCTGCGCGCCCTCAACGCGGTGATTCCCATGCTGGTGCTGGTGGCCTTCACCATCGGCGGCATCATCACCACCGGCGCCGAGGCCCTGGGCCCGGGCGACCACGGCATCTGGGACACCTTCGGCGAGGGCGACGCCTTCTCCGCCATGATGTGGGGCTCCCTGGCCGCCTGTATCACCGCCGTGGTGATGACCCTGGGCCAGCGCCTGATGACCATGAGCGAGACCACCCACTACTGGTTCGAGGGGGTCAAGTCGATGCTGCTGCCCCTGACCATCCTGATGATGGCCTGGGCCCTGGCCAACGTGAATGACGCCCTGGGCACCAGCGACTTCCTGATCGCCGCCCTCGGCGAGGCGCTCTCGCCCCAGTGGCTGCCGGCCGCCATCTTCACCCTGGCCGCCTTCACCGCCTTCGCCACCGGTTCCTCCTGGGGCGTGATGGGGATCATGATGCCGCTGACCATTCCCCTGGCCTGGGCGATCCTCGACCTGCATGGCCTGGCGGGCACCGCCGAGGGCATGCCGCTGCTCTACGCCTCGGTGGCCGGGGTCCTGGCCGGCGCGGTCTGGGGCGACCACTGCTCGCCGCTGGCCGAGTCGACCCTGCTGGCGGCCATGGCCAGCGGCTGCGACCTGATCGAACACGTGCGCACCCAGCTGCCCTATGCGCTGCTGGTGGGCGTGGTGGCGCTGCTGTTCGGTAGCGTGGCGGTGGGACATGGCCTGAGCTGGTGGCTGGGCCTGTTCGCCGGCCTGATCGTGCTGGCCCTGGCCCTGCGCCTGCTGGGCCAGCGCGCCGAGGACGGCGTGGTCGAGGCGAGCCCCGCCCTCGCCAAGTAACGGCGTCATGCACGGAAACGCCAAGGGGGCCGCGACTGCGGCCCCCTTGGCGTTGAGGGAGTGTGGATGAAGCCAGTTCCATTGTTAGTGGAGACCCGAGGCTACCCCGGGGACAGGCAAGGCAAACGGATCAGGCGTCGCTTTCGGCGACCGCCGTGGCCTGCCACTGCACCTGGCCCTCCACCACCGGCAGGCGCTCCGCCTGGGGCGGGCTCTCCAGGCGCTGGGTGCGCACTTCGTCATCCAGGCGGTAGGTGACGTTATAGCCCAGATGCTCCTCATGGGTCTCGGTGACGGTATGGCACTGCCGCTCGGTGACCGGCTGCACCTGATTGGCCTCGACGCGATTCTGCACCTCGCGACCGGCCAGGCCACCGCCCACGGCACCGGCCACGGTGGCCAGCTTGCGGCCGTTGCCGCCGCCCACCTGGTTGCCCAGCAGACCACCGACGATGGCCCCGGCGGCGGTACCCACGATGCGGTTGGGGTCCTGGGTCGGTGCCTGACGGTAGGTGACCACCTCCTCGCAGACCTCCCGGGGCACCTCGCTGCGGCGCACGGCGGGCTCCACCCCCAGCACCTCGGCATAGACCGGTGTCGGCGCTTCCGCCGCCGGCTCGCCGGCGAATTGCTGCCCCTGATAGGCCCCCAGGGCCAGGCCACCCAGGCCCAGGACCGCCAGGCTGGTTCCGACGATAATGGCTTTACTCATGACGCCTCCTCGATTCACAACGGGTGGCGAGGCGCCTGCTCCATGGATCACTCGGCGCGACGAAACGGCATCCGGCCGCCCCATCGGCAATAACTACAAGACTCTCCCAGTATAAGGAAACCCCCTCCCCCTCTGGCGCTCCGATATCGATTTGTCATGACTTTGCATGGACTGTCGCCGCATGGCGACGCCTCGTCACCCTATCCCATAACGACTCCAGCCATCGCCAAGGCGACACCCGCCGGCATTGCCGGACGAGGCCCAGGCCGGGGCTGCACTAGGCTGAAATCACATGGCTTACCCCGAGGAAGGAGATTTATCATGGCGACCCTTCCGACACAGGCGGACGCGGTGATTATCGGCCAGGGCGGTATCGTCGGCGCCTCGGTGGCCCACCATCTGATCGCGCTGGGCTGGACCAACCTGGTGGGTATCGATGCCGCGGCCATCCCCACCGATGCGGGCTCCACCGCCCACGCCTCCGACTTCTGCTACATGACCTCCCACGACCGCCTGAGCTGCTACACCACCACCTATAGCCAGCGCTTCTACGAGGCGCTTGGTCACTATCACAAGGTCGGTGGCCTGGAGATCGCCCGGGTGGGCGACGAGGCACGTTTTGATGAGCTCAAGCGCAAGGTGGCCTCCGGCAAGGCCTTCGGCACCCGCGCCGAGCTGATCGACGCCGACCAGGCGGTGGCGCGCTTCCCGCTGCTCGACCGGGCCCAGGTCCTGGGCGCTCTCTGGGACCCGGACGCCGGCCTGGTGGTGCCCCGCTCCCAGCGGGTGGCGGGGCGGCTGATCGAGGAGGCGGTGGCCGGCGGCGGGCTGCGCACCTTCGCCGACACTCCGGCCCTGGGTATCGACGTCCAGGCGGGCCGGGTGCGCGGGGTGGAGACCCCGAAAGGCCATATCGCCACGCCCCTGGTGATCCTCGCCTGCGGCATCTGGGGCCCGTTGCCCGCCGCCCTGGCCGGGGCGGCCCTGCCGCTGATGCCGGTGGAGCACCCGCTGCTGTTCTTCGGCCCCTTCGACGACTTCGCCGGCAGCGGCCAGGAGATCGGCTATCCGCTGCTGCGCGACCAGGGCAACTCCGCCTATATGCGCGACACCGGCGACCCGCGTTCCACCGAGGGCGGCCAACTGGAGTGGGGCTACTACGAGACCCGCGAGCCACGACTGGTCCACCCCCGGGAGATCCTCCCCCGGGAGCAGGCGCGGCTCTCCCCTTCCATGCGCGACCTGAGCGCCGAGCAGATCGCCGCCCCCTTCGAGCGGGCGCTGGAGCTGACCCCGCGACTCGCCGAGCTGGGCTGGGACGACAAACACTCCTTCAACGGCCTGCTGTCGGTCACTTCCGACGGCGGCTCCCTGATGGGCGAGGCCCCGGAGGCCCGCGGCCTGTGGTGCTGCGAGGCGGTATGGGTCAAGGATGGCCCCGGCATGGGCAAGATCCTCGCCGACTGGCTGACCCATGGCCGCCCCGAGCTGGATCCCTGTGGCATCGATATCGCCCGCTTCTACCCGGTGCAGAAGACCCCGGGCCATGTGTTGGGTCGCTGCCGGGAGATCGCCCGCAAGATCTATGATCCGCCGGTGCATCCCCGAGAGCCCTTCGAGAGCGGCCGCGACCTGCGCCGCGGCCCCTTCTGGCCCCGGGAGCAGGAGCTCGGCGGCTACTTCATGGAGGCGGCGGGCTGGGAGCGGGCCCACGGCTATGCCGCCAACGAGACGCGCCTGGCCCACCTGCTCGAGCGGGTGCCGGTGCGCCCCGTGGAGTGGGATGGCCGCCACTTCTGGCGGGTGTCCAACGCCGAGCAGCTGGCCATGAGCGAGGGGGTGGGGATGATCAACCTCTCCCACTTCGCCATCTACGATATCGCCGGCCGCGACGCCGAGGCGCTGCTGGAAACCCTTTCGGTGGCCAAGGTGGGCGGCGATACGCCCATCGGCAAGGGAGTCTATACCCATTTCCTGGATGCCGCCGGCGGGATCCATTCCGACCTGACCCTCGTGCGCCTGGGCGAGCGAGCCTGGCGGGTGATCTGCGGCGGCGACACCGGCCACCGGGACCTGGTGTGGATCCATCGCCAGGCCGAGGCCCTTGGGCTGAGCCACTGGCAGCTGGAGGATCGCAGCGATGGCCTGGCCACCTCGGGAGTCTGGGGACCCCGGGCCCGCCAGACCCTGCAGGCCCTGTGCGATACCCCGGAGGCACTGGACGCGGAGCACTTCCCCTTCGCCAGCGCCCGGGAGATCCGCCTGGGTGGCCTGCCGATCTGGGCCTTCCGTATCTCCTATGTGGGCGAGCAGGGCTGGGAGCTCCATGTGCCCTTCAGCTATGGTCTCTCCCTCTGGGATCGGCTCTTCGAGGCGGGGGTGGTGCCGGTGGGTATCGAGACCTACGCCAATAGCCGGCGCCTGGAGAAGAGCCTGCGCCTGCAGAATGTGGACCTGCTCAGCGACTACAACCTCTATGAGGCGGGCCTGGCGCGCCCCAGGGTCAAGGCCGCCGACTTCCTCGGCAAGGCCGCCTACCTGGAACAGCGGGCGCGCCCCCACCAGCCGGCCACCCTCTGCACCCTGGTGATGGAGGCCAATACGGACGATGCCGGCCGGCCGCGCTTCCCGGTGGGCCAGTCGCCACTGCTCGACCCGGAGAGCGGCGAGGTGCCCGTCGACGAACTGGGCCGGCGCAGCTACACCACCAGCATCGCCTATGGGCCCTCGCTGGAGCGCAATATCGCCCTGGCCTATCTACCCCACGGCGATGCCGAGGTGGGCCGTGAACTGCTGCTGGAGTACTTCGGCGAGCACTACCCGATGCGGGTCGCGGCGGTGGGCTACCGGGCCCTTTATGACCCGGATAGCCAGCGCCCAAGAAGCTAAGCGATCTGTTGTAAGAAACTGGCGGCCCGGGGCTAACCTGGGGGTAGGCACTTCGCAAAGACGCTGTGAATCCATCCATGGACGCTCGGCTTTTTCGTCCCTGAAAAAGACGCTTTGCTTCGGCCCACCCCCAGCGCCCCTGAGCAACTACCCATCTCACCTCATGAATAAAGCAGGTGTTAGATCCCCAGTTTATCGCGGGTGGAATAGTACCAGGCGCCCAGCGCCGAGAAGGGCACCCGCAGCAGGCGCCCGCCCGGGAAAGGCAGGTGCGGCAGGCCGGCGAAGGCATCGAAGCGTTCGCTCTCGCCGCGCATCGTCTCGGCGATCAGCTTGCCGGCCAGGTGCGAGCAGGTGACGCCATGCCCGGAGTAGCCCTGGGCGAAGTAGACGTTGTTGTTGAGCCGGCCGAACTGGGGCAGGCGATTCAGCGTCAGCAGGAAGTTACCGCTCCAGGCGTAATCCACCTTGACGTCGGCAAGCTGCGGGAAGGTCTTCGCCAGCTTGGGGCGAATCACCGCTTCGATGCTGGCCAGGTCCTGGCCGCCATAGCTGGTCCCGCCACCATAGAGCAGGCGGTTGTCGGCGGTCAGGCGGTAGTAATCGAGCAGGTAGTTGCAGTCCTCCACCGCCATGTCGTTGGGCAGCAGTGCCCGGGCAGTGGCCTCGTCCAGGGGCTCGGTGGTGATGATCTGGGTGCCGCAGGGCATCGACTTGCTCTCCAGTCGCGGCTCCACGCCCTGCATATAGGCATTGCCCGCCAGCACCACCCGCTGGGCGCGCACCTCGCCACCGGGGGTGGTCAGCACCACCGGCTCGCCATGAGTCAGCTTGAGCACCGGGCTCTGCTCGAAGATCACCCCGCCCAGGGACTCGAAGGCGGCGGCCTGGCCCAGCACCAGGTTGAGGGGATGGATATGCCCCCCGGAGTGGTCGATCAGCGCACCGGTGTAGCGTGCGCTTCCCACCTCCCGCTTGACCGCCTCCCCCTCCAGCAGCTCCAGTTGGTCATGGCCGTAGCGTTCCCAGAGTGCCTGGTGCTCGCGCAGCCCCTCGAGCTGCTTGGCATTGCAGGACGCGAAGACATTGCCTTCCTTGAGGTCACAGGCAATATCGTACTGGGCGATCCGGCCGCGGATGATGCGGTTGCCCTCGAAGGCCATATCGCCCAGGGCCCGGGCGCTCTCGGCTCCGTACTTGGCCTCGATCACGTCCATGTCGCGGCTATAGCTGTTGACCAGCTGGCCGCCGTTGCGCCCGGAGGCGCCGAAACCGACCCGCGCCGCCTCCAGCACCACCACCGACTGGCCCTGCTCGGCCAGGTGCAGGGCGGCCGAGATGCCGGTGAAACCGGCCCCCACCACGCAGATATCGCACTCGACGCTACCGCTGACCGGGGGGCGCTCGGGACTGGGGTTGGCGGAGGCGGCATAGTAGGAGGCCACATGATGGGTAGGCTGTTGGGCGGACATCGGCTCGCTCCCTTGATGTTGATTATTCTTTCCATGCTATCACAAGCCGGCTAGACGAAAAGCAGGGAATATCAAAAAAATGGCCCCTGAATCGATATCAGGGGCCATCGACAGCTCAATCTTCGTCAACTATCAAACAACACCAGCATCAAGCCTCCTGCATCGCCAGCTGCATCGCCTGGCGCCGCTTGGCCTCGCTGCGGCGCATCAGGTACCAGGCCAGGAAGGTGGCCAGCGACACCGCCAGGATGATCAGGGTGGCCAGGGCATTGATCTTCGGCGAGACGCCCAGGCGTACCGAGGAGAAGACCACCATGGGCAGGGTCGTGGCCCCGGGCCCGGAAACGAAGCTGGCGATCACCAGGTCATCCAGGGAGAGGGTGAAGGCCAGCAGCCAGCCGGCGGCCAGCGCCGGGGCGATCACCGGCAGGGTGATCTGGAAGAAGGTCTTCACCGGCGGGGCCCCCAGGTCCATGGCCGCCTCCTCCAGGGAGAGGTCCACCTCGCGCAGCCTTGAAGAGACCACCACCGCCACATAGGCGCTGCAGAAGGTGGTATGGGCGATCCAGATGGTCACCATGCCACGATCCGCCGGCCAGCCGACCAGCTGCGCCATGTGCACGAAGAGCAGCAGCAGCGACAGGCCGGTGATCACCTCCGGCATCACCAGGGGCGCGGTGATCATGCTGGCCAGTGCCGTCTTGCCGCGGAAGCGGCCGAAGCGCACCATCACGAAGGCGGCCAGGGTCCCCAGGCAGACCGCCATGCTGGCGGAGAAGAAGGCGACACGCAGGCTGGTCCAGACCGCATCGAGGATCTGCTGGTCGCGCAACAGCTCGATATACCAGCGCCCGGAGAACCCCGCCCAGACCGTGACCAGGCGCGAGGCGTTGAAGGAGTAGAAGACCAGGATCAGCATCGGCAGGTAGAGGAACACCAGCCCCAGGATCAGCATCACCGTGGTAAAGGATGGCTTTCTCATGGTCACTCCTTGAGTTCACGGGACTGGTAGCGATGGAAGAGCGCGATGGGGATCAACAGCAGCGCCAGCATCACCATGGCCAGCGACGAGGCCACCGGCCAGTCGCGGTTGTTGAAGAACTCCTCCCACAGCACCTTGCCGATCATCAGCGTATCGGGGCCACCCAGCAGCTCGGGGATCACGTACTCCCCCACCGCCGGAATGAACACCAGCATGGAGCCGGCGATGATCCCGCCCTTGGAGAGCGGCAGGGTCACCCTGAGGAAGGTATTGATGCTGCGCGAACCCAGGTCCGAGGCGGCCTCCAGCAGGGAGCCGTCGAGCCGGGTCAGGTTGGCGTAGAGCGGCAGCACCATAAAGGGCAGGTAGGCGTAGACGATGCCGAGGATCACCGCGAAGTTGGTGTTCATCATGCGGATCGGCGAGTCGATCAGCCCCAGCCACAGCAGGGTATTGTTGATCAGGCCGTTGTTGCTGAGGATGCCCATCCAGGCATAGACCCGGATCAGGAAGGAGGTCCAGGAGGGCAGCATCACCAGCAGCAGCAGCACCAGCTGCCAGTGGGCCGGGGCCCGGGCCATGGCATAGGCCATGGGGTAGCCGATCAGCAGGCAGGCCAGGGTCGAGACGAAGGCGATCTTCAGCGAGCCCCAGTAGGCCGACACATAGAGGCTGTCGGACATCAGGAAGAGGTAGTTGCCGAAGGTCACCACCAGGCTCAGGGTCTCGGCGCCGAAGTCCACCATGGCGCTGTAGGGCGGAATGGCGATGGCCGCCTCGGAGAGGCTGATCTTGAGCACGATGCCGAAGGGCAGCAGGAAGAACAGGGTCAGCCACAGCAGGGGCACGGCGATGACCCAGCCGCGACGGGGCTTGAGCCACCGCCGCAGGCGTTGCGAAGTCAGGGCAGACATAAGTCGTCTCCGATCGGGAGCGGGGAATCCGGGGGCGGCGAGTCGAGAGCTAGTCGCGCAACACCACGGCGCTGCGCTCATCCCAGTGCACGAAGACGCTGTCCCCCCAGCTGGGACGCTCGCTGCGCCGGGTGGTATTGGCCAGGCTCACCTTGACCAGGTGGCCCTGCTCGGTGCGCACGTAGTAGACCGAGAGCCCCCCCAGGTAGGCGATATCCTCCACCCTGCCGGCGGCCCAGTTGAAGTCGCCCGCGGGCCGTTCACAACTCAGCAGGGTCTTCTCCGGGCGCACCGCCACCCAGACGCCGCGCTCGTCGGCGGGGGTGCTGATGCCGTGATCGATGCGGATGCTACGCCCCAGCTCGGGGCTGTCGATGATGCAGTGGTCCGCCTCGTCCACCACGATCTCCCCGGCGAACAGATTCACGGTACCGACGAACTCCGCCACCATGCGGTTGGCCGGGCTCTCGTAGACGTCCATGGGCGAGCCCACCTGGACGATCCAGCCATCGGACATGATCGCCACCCGGTCGGCCATGGTCATGGCCTCCTCCTGGTCGTGGGTGACCATGATGCAGGTCACCCCGACCCGCTCGAGGATCTCCACCACCTCCAGTTGCATCTCGGTGCGCAGCTTCTTGTCCAGGGCGCCCATGGGCTCATCGAGCAGCAGCAGGCTGGGGCGCTTGGCCAGGGAGCGGGCCAGGGCCACCCGCTGGCGCTGGCCGCCGGAGAGCTGGTGGGGCTTGCGCTTGGCGAAGCCCTCCATATGCACCAGCTTGAGCATCTCGGCGACCCGCTCGCGAATCTCCGCCTTGGGCAGCTTGTCCTGCTTGAGGCCAAAGGCGATATTCTCGGCCACCGTCATATGCGGGAAGAGCGCATAGGACTGGAACATCATGTTGATGGCCCGCTCATAGGGGGGCAGGCGGGAGATGTCCTGCCCCTCCAGCAGGATCTGTCCCTCGCTGGGTTTCTCGAAACCCGCCAGCATGCGCAGCAGCGTCGACTTGCCGGAGCCGGAGCCGCCCAGCAGGGCGAAGATCTCGCCGCGGCGAATGGTCAGGTTGACGTCATCCACCGCCAGCACCTCGTCGAAGCGCTTGCTGACGCGGCGGATCTCCATCAGCGTCTCCTTCTGGACACGCGAACTCTTGCCCGATGAGGCCGGGGTCTCTCTCGCCGGACGCGCCTGGGCAGGGGTATCGGCCAGGGTCATGGGTTGGGTCATTGCACGTCTCTCCAGGACATCCGCGAAGGGAAAGCAGCCGCCCCGCTTATGGCGCAGGGGCGGCGTGCCGATCAGTTACCGGACTTGACCCGGTTCCAGGTGCGGGTGATGACCCGCTGGGCGGCGAGCGGCTTGGCCTTGGCCACGAACAGCTTCTCCATCACCTCCTCGGTGGGATAGATGGAGGCGTCGTTCAGGATCTCCTCGGGCAGGTGGTCGTTGGCCGCCCGGTTGGGGTTGGCGAAGAGCACGTACTCGGTGATACCGGCGGCGATCTCCGGTTCGAGGATAAAGTTGATAAAGGCGTGGGCGTTCTCCGGGTTGGGGGCATCGGCGGGAATCGCCATCAGGTCGAACCACAGCGCCGCCCCTTCCCTGGGAATGGTGTAGGCGATCTCGTGGCCGTTACCGGCCTCCTCGGCCCGGTCGGCGGCCTGGAAGATATCGCCGGAATAGCCGGCGGCCACGCAGAGGTCGCCATTGGCCAGGTCGGAGATATAGCGGGAGGAGTGGAAGTAGGTGATATGTTCGCGCACCGCGGCGATGGCATCGCCGGCCTGGGCAATCTCATCGGCGTCGGTGCTGTGGGGGTCGAGCCCCAGGTAGGCCAGCGCCGCCGGCAGCATCTCGTCGCCGGAGTCGAGCATGGAGATACCGCAGCCCGCCTCGTGCAGGGCCCCGGTCACCTCCGGGTCGAAGAGCAGCGCCCAGGAGTCCAGCGGGGCGTCATCGCCGAGGATCTCCTGGAGGCGGCCCGCGTTGTAGCCGATGCCGTTGGTGCCCCACATATAGGGGATGGAGTAGTGGCTACCGGCATCCACGCTATCCAACTGGTCGAGCAGGGTCGGATCCAGGTTGACCATATTCGGCAGCCGGTCATGCTCCAGTTCCCGATAGACGCCGGCGGCCATCTGGCGCACCAGATAATGGTTGGAGGGGATCACCACGTCATAACCGGAGCGCCCCGAGAGCAGTGCCGCCTCCAGCACCTCGTTGCTGTCGAAGACGTCGTAGATCACCTCGATGCCGGTCTCGGCGGTGAAGCGCTCCAGGGTATCCTCGGCGATATAGTCGGACCAGTTGTAGACCCGCACCTCATTGGCCTGGGCGGCCGCGGCGGCCAGGGTCAAGGAGGCCGCGGCGACGGCCAGGGACAGCTTGCGTTGGTAGGACATCTTGGCACCTCTATGTCGTTGTTGTTGGATCAGAAAAGCCGATATCCCAGCTTAGCCGGCGCGTCCCGCGGCGGTCTCAACGGGATGCCCCCCGGCGCGGCCGGGTCTTACACGCTAAGCAGCAGGAACTCCCGCTCCCAGGAGCTGATGACCTGCTTGAAGTTTTCGTTCTCCACCCGCTTCACCGCCACATAACCCCGCAGGAACTTGCCGCCCAGGAACTCCTCGAGTTCGGCGCAGTGTTCCATGCGCTCGAGGGCATGCTCCAGGGTGAAGGGCAGACGCATATTGCGCCGCTCGAAGGCGCGCCCCTGCACCGGGGCGGTGGGATTGATGCCGCGGATCATGCCGATATAGCCGCACAGCAGGCTCGCCGCGATGGCCAGGTAGGCATTGGCATCGGCGCCGGGCAGGCGATTCTCCACCCGTCGGTTGTGCGGCGTGGAGTCCGGCACCCGCAGCCCGCAGGTGCGGTTCTCCTCGCCCCACTCCACGTTCACCGGCGCCGAGGTATCGGGCAGGAAGCGGCGGAAGGAGTTGACGTTGGGGGCCATCAGCGGCAGCGACTCGGGGATATAGCGCTGCAGGCCGCCGATATGATGCAGGAAGAGCTCGCTCATGGTGCCGTCGTCGTTGGAGAAGACGCTCTGCCCGGTGGCGGCATCCAGCACGCTCTGATGGATATGCATGGCGCTGCCCGGCTCATTGGTCACCGGCTTGGCCATGAAGGTGGCCGCCACGTCATGCTTGAGGGCCGCCTCGCGCATGGTGCGCTTGAACAGGAAGACCTGATCCGCCAGCACCAGGGGGTCGCCGTGACGGAAGTTGATCTCCATCTGGGCGGTGCCCTCTTCATGGATCAGGGTGTCGATATCCAGCCCCTGGGCCTCGCACCAGTCGTACATGTCCTCGAACAGCGGGTCGAACTCGTTGGCGGCATCGATGGAGAAGGACTGGCGGCCGGTCTCCTGGCGACCGCTGCGGCCGATGGGCGGCTGCAGCGGCAGGTCCGGATCCTCGCAGCGCTTGGTCAGGTAGAACTCCATCTCCGGCGCCACCACCGGCTTCCAGCCCCGGGCCTCGTAGAGCGCCAGCACCTTCTTGAGCTGGTTGCGGCAGGAAAGCTCGATGGGATTGCCCTGCTTGTCGAAGCAGTCGTGGATCACCTGGGCGGTGGGCTCCAGCGCCCAGGGCACCGGGTAGGCGGCGGACAGGTCCGGCTTGCAGATCATGTCGATATCCGCCGGATCGAGCAGCGAGTAGTAGATATCGTCTTCCACATAGTCGCCGGTGACGGTCTGCAGCAGCACGCTCTCGGGCAGGCGCATGCCCTTCTCGGCGACGAACTTGGAAACCGGGGCGATCTTGCCCCGGGCGATGCCGGTGATATCGCTGACCAGGCACTCCACCTCGGTGATCTGGCGTTCCTTGAGCCAACTCTCGAGATCTTTCATAACAGCCTCGTGTCTCGGGTCGGCGGAGAATTCCGCCGCCCTCGGTTTCGTTATAGACGGTCGCGCAGCTTGTAGAAGGCGGTGGCCAGCACCAGCAGCGGGGTGCGCAGCCGCTCGCCGCCGGGGAAACGGCGATGGGGCATGGCGGCGAAGGCGTCGAAGCGGGTGCTCTGGCCATCGATGGCCTCGGCCATCAGCTTGCCGGCGAGCCCGGCCAGCGCCATGCCGTGGCCGGAGTAGCCCTGGGCATAGTAGAGGTTGGTGCCCAGGCGCCCGAAGTCCGGGGCGCGATTGAAGGTGATGGCCACGTCGCCGCCCCAGCGATAGTCGATGGGCACCCCCGCCAGCGCCGGGAAGAGTCGGGCGATCTTGGCATCCATGCGCGCCGCCAGGCCCCTGGGTTCGCGGCCGTCATAACTCACCTGGCCACCGTAGATCAGCCGCCGGTCGCCGCTGAGACGGTAGTAGTCGAGGACGAAGTTGGCATCCGCCAGGGCGTCGTTGCGGGGCAGCACCCGGGCGGCCTGGGCCTCGCTCAGGGGGGCGGTGGCGATCATGTAGTTGGCGGCGCGCATGATGCGGCCGTCCATGCGGGGGATCAGCCCACCGAGATAGGCATTGCCGGCCACCACCACGAAGTCGGCGGTGACGCTGCCATGGGCGGTGCGCACCCGCGCCGGGGCGCCCTCCTCCACCGCCAGCACGGCGCTATGCTCGTGGAGGCGCACCCCGGCCCGCTGGGCGCCCCGGGCCAGGCCCAGGGTGTAGTTGAGGGGATGCAGATGACCGGCCTCGCTCTCGTAGAGGGCGCCGGGATAGGCGTCGCTGACCACATGCTGGCGCAGGGCATCCCCCTCCAGCCAGCTCAGGGCCCGGTAGTCATAGTCCCGGGCCAGGCGATCGCGGAACTCGCACAGCTCCTTGATATGACGACGCTTCACCGCGGCGTGCAGATAGCCCCAACTGAGGTCGCAGGGGATGGCGTGACGCTCCACCAGCTCGGCGGTGAGGCGTACCGCCTCGCGGCTCATCTCCCAGATCTCCCGGGCGGCCGACAGGCCCAGGGCCTTCTCCACGGTGGCGATATCGGTGCCCAGCCCCGGCAGGATCTGGCCGCCGCTGCGCCCGGAGGCACCATAGCCGATCTCGTTGGCCTCCAGCAGCACCACCGAATGGCCGCGTTCGGCCAGGTGCAGGGCCGCCGAGCAACCGGTGATGCCGCCGCCGATCACGCAGATATCGGCACGGGTATCGCTATCCAGGGGGGGGCGAGGGGCGAGATCCACCGCTACGCTGTCGCGATAGTAGGAGCGGGGACCGGCATGGAGTGACGCATCGGTGGTCATGCAGACCTTCCTTACGGAGGATGGCATCGCGGCCATCAGGGTTATTGTTGAAATAGTTAACCACATCGCCGGGATGGGTCGCGGCTTACCCTGCCGCTTTCTTGGCTCCTAGTCTGGCACCAGACCCGGGGAATATGTCAAGTATTTAACAACGACTTTCTTCCCTCAGGTGTTAACGTTCTGCGAAGCAGCAACAAAAAACAAAATAATATCAACACAATAAAGAAAGCATTGGCAAGGTAGAAAGGATCGCCCATCGGCAACGCCACCGTTATGGCGTCAAGTGATTCCGTGCATCCAGGGAGGCGAGACGGGACCGAAACGGCGGCGCCCCGCATGGTGAGTATCCCATACCTGATTAGCCCACTAACCACCCGAAGGGAGGACGCGTCGCGGCCCCAGGGGACGAGGCAGGGCACAGGAATCAGCATAGCCCGCGCGCCCGGCGAGACGATAGCCAGGGGCACGAGCCAAGGAAAGAATACGACGGCAGAAAGCGGTTAGGTTTGGGAGCCTAGCGGCCGGCGCAGTGGGAACAGCCGGGATCCCGGGGCACCCGGTAGCGGCGCCACTCGCCGCTCAGGCCATCGAAGGTGGAGAGTCCTCGATGGGGGGTGCCGGCGCCGCTGAGCAGCTTGACCGCCTCCAGGGCCTGGAAGCTGCCGATCAGCCCCACCAGGGGCGCCACCACGCCGTTCTCGGCGCAGCGCATCGCCTCGTCGCTCTCGCCGTGCTCTCCCGGAGGATAGAGGCAGGCGTAACAGGGGCTCTCGGCGTCCCGGGGGTCGAAGAGCGCCAGTTGGCCGGAGAAGCGAATCGCCGCCCCGGAGATCAGCGGCGTGCCCGCCGCCAGGCAGGCGCGGTTGATGGCGTAGCGACTGGAGAAACGATCGGTGCAATCGAGCACCAGGTCCGCCGCCGCCACCGCCGCCGCCAGCGCCTCGCCGCTCAGGTGCTCGGTGAGCACCTCGATACGGCAGTCGGGGTTGAGGGCCAGCGCCGCCTCCCGGGCCGATTCCGCCTTGTTATGCCCCAGGTCATTCATGCCGTGGGCGATCTGGCGCTGCAGGTTGGAGAGCTCCACCAGGTCGGCGTCGGCCAGGGTCAGGCGCCCCACCCCGGCGGCGGCGAGATACAGGGCCACCGGCGAGCCCAGGCCGCCGGCGCCGATCACCAGGGCGTGACCGGCCAGCAGCCGCTCCTGGCCCTTGATCTCGATGGGCTCCAGCATGATCTGGCGGCTGTAGCGCAGCAGCGCCTGGTCGTTCATCGCCACGGCAGCCTCCTCGTCAGCGGCATCCTCACTTGCCCTCCAACTGCTCGATATCGGGCACATGCAGGGAGAACTCCTCCTTGACCTCCTCCATCACCACATAGCTCTTCGACTCCTTGACCCCGGGCAGGGTCAGGACGACGTCGCCGAGCAGCTGGCGATAGGCGGACATCTCGGGGATGCGGCACTTGAGGATATAGTCGAACTGGCCGGAGACCAGGTGGCACTCCTGGATCTGCGGCAGCTTGCTGACCGCCCGGCGAAACTCGTCGAAGACCGCCGGCGACTGGGTCTCCAGGCTGATCTCGACGAACACCAGCAGGTTGGCCTTGAGCGCCTTGGGGTCCAGCACCGCCTTGTAGCCGCGGATGATGCCGGAGCGCTCCAGGCGCTTGACCCGCTCCAGGCAAGGGGTAGTGGAGAGCCCCACCTGGGCGGCCAGGTCCACATAGGAGATACGGGCGTTGTCCTGCAGGCAGCGCAGGATCTTGAGATCGATACGGTCCAGGGATCGCGTCTTGGCTTTCATTATAGTGAGTGTCCGAGCACAAAAAGATGTCATGCCAGCCAACCGGCGTGGGGCACCTATTCATCTTAGCTGATTGAGTTATACATAGCGCTTTTCACCAGCAAGTCAGCTCCTGTTGGCAAAAAAAGCTGCGGTGTAACCTAGTATTACCATAGGTCTACGCCGGGGCTCCAGCCCGCCAGGGCCCTCTAGCCGAGGGCTCGTGCTCGCTTCAGGGTATCGCCAGGCGCCCCAGGCTAAGGCGCTCCTGGCCGCCCAGGTCGGTAAGGCTCGCCACCGCGGCATAGCCGGCGCTCTCCAGGGCCCGGCGCACCGCCGCCCCCTGGGCATAGCCGTGCTCCAGCAGCAGCCAGCCGCCGGGCTCGAGGTAGCCGCGGGCCGCGCTCACCAGATGCTGGAGATCGGCCAGGCCATCTTCATCGGCCACCAGGGCGCTGGCGGGCTCGAAGCGCACATCGCCCTGCCCCAGGTGGGGGTCATCGGCGGCGATATAGGGCGGGTTGGCGACGATCAGCGCGAAGCGCTCGGTGTCGTCCAGGACCGAGAACCAGTCGCTCTCGCGGAAATCGGCATTGGCGATACCGAGCCGCGCGGCGTTATGGCGCGCCAGGGCCACCGCCTCGGGAGCGAGGTCGAGGCCCAGCACCGCCCAGCCGGGACGTTCGCTGGCGAAGGCCAGGGCGATGGCGCCGGTGCCGGTGCCTAGGTCGAGCAGCCGCCCCCGGGGCGCCTCGGCCCGGACCAGGGCCGCCTCCACCAGGGTCTCGGTATCGGGGCGCGGAATCAGGGTCGCCGGCGAGGTGGCCAGGCGCAGTCCCCAGAACTCCCGTTCACCGGTCAGATAGGCCACCGGCCACCCCTGGGCGCGGGCCGCCACCAGGGCCTCGAACCGGGCCCATTCGAAGGTCGGCGCCTCCCGGTCCCCCCAGGTATAGAGCCAGGTCCGCTCTACCCCCAGCACATGGCAGAGCAGTACCTCGGCATCCAGGCGCGGGCTCGCCGAGCCGCTCTCGGCCAGGCGCCGGGCGGCGCGCGCCAGCAGGGCATCGAGGATCATCACGCCTCCTGCTGCAGGGCCGCCAGTTGCTCCGCCTGATGCTCCTGGAGCAGCGGCTCGATCACCTCATCGAGCTCGCCGGTCATCACCTCACCGAGCTTGTAGAGGGTCAGGTTGATGCGGTGGTCGGTGACCCGCCCCTGGGGGAAGTTGTAGGTGCGAATGCGCTCGCTGCGATCGCCGCTGCCCACCAGGGAGCGACGGGTATCGGCCTGCTGCTGGCGCTGGCTGTCCTGGGCGCTCTGCTTGAGGCGCGCGGCCAGCAGCGACATGGCCTTGGCCTTGTTCTTGTGCTGGCTGCGCTCCTCCTGGCACTCCACCACGACCCCGGAGGGCAGGTGGGTGATGCGTACCGCCGAGTCGGTGGTGTTGACGTGCTGGCCGCCGGCCCCGCTGGAGCGGTAGGTATCGATACGCAGCTCGGAAGAATTGATCTCCACGTCGCCCACGGCGTCCGCCTCGGGCATCACCGCCACGGTGCAGGCGGAGGTGTGGATACGCCCCTGGGACTCGGTGGCGGGCACCCGCTGCACCCGATGGGCGCCGGACTCGAACTTGAGGCGGGCATAGACGCCGTCACCCTTGACCCGCGAGATCAGCTCCTTGTAGCCGCCCTGCTCGCCATGGCTGGCGCTGACCACCTCGACCTTCCAGCCGTGCTTCTCGGCATAGCGGGAGTACATGCGGAACAGATCGCCGGCGAACAGCGCCGCCTCGTCGCCGCCGGTGCCGGCGCGCACCTCCAAGAAGACGCTGCGCCCGTCGTCCGGGTCCCTGGGAATCAGCAGCCGCTTGAGCTCGACCTCCAGGGCCTCCAGGCGGCTGCGCCCCTCGGCCTGCTCCAGCTCCGCCAGCTCGCGCATCTCGGCATCGCTATCGGAGAGCAGCGTCTCGGCGGCGGCGATATCCGCCTCGACGCCGACATAGTCTTGCCAGCAGGCCACCAGCGGTTCCAGCTCGGCATACTCCCGGGAGTAGTCGCGGAAGCGCGCCTGATCGGCGATTACCTCCGGCTCGGCGAGCAGGGCCGCGAGCTCTTCGAAACGCTCGGTAAAGGAGTCCAGGCGCTGGCGCAGTGTGGCTTTCATGAAGGGTCCTGTGGTTGCTTCAGGGATCCTGAGAGAGTAACAGGGTCTCGGCGGCGGCCAGCAGATCCTGGCGGCCGGCGCCGGAGGCCTCACGCAGCTTGAGCGTGGGGCCATGCATCAACTTGTTGGTGAGCTGGCGAGCCAGGCGCTTGACCACCGCCTCGGGGTCCTCGCCCCGGGCCAGTTGGGCCAAGGCCTGGGCCTCGGCGCTCTCGCGCAGCGCCTCGCCATGGCCCCGGTAACGCCGGATCAGCTCGCCGGCGCTGCGCACCCGGCGCTCGTGCAGCCAGGCGTCCACGCCATGCTCGATCAGGCTCTCCGCCTCGTCGGCGGCCACCTGACGATGGCGGCGATTCTCCTCGATCACCTCATGCAGGTCATCCACGGTATAGAGGAAGACATCGGCGAGCTCGCCCACCTGGGGCTCGATATCCCGGGGCACGGCGATATCCACCATAAAGACCGGGCGGTGGCGGCGCTGCCTGAGGGCCCGCTCGACCATGCCCTTGCCGAGGATCGGCAGCGGCGCCGCCGTGGAGGAGATCACCATGTCGGCGCGGATCAGCGCATCGGGGATCTCGTCGAGGCCGATCGCCTCGCCGTCGAAGGCATCGGCGACCCGGGCCGCCCGCTCCCGGGTACGGTTGGCGACCACCAGCCGCTTGACGCCGGCCTGGCGCAGGTGGCGGGCCACCAGCTCGATGGTCTCGCCGGCGCCGATCAACAGGGCCTCGGCCTTGGCGAAGTTATCGAAGATGCGACTCGCCAGGCTCACCGCCGCATAGGCCACCGACACCGGGTTCTCGCCGATGCCGGTCTCGGTGCGCACCTGCTTGGCGACGGCGAAGGTATGCTGGAAGAGCCGCTCCAGCTCGCCGCCCAGGCCACGATACTCCCGGGCCAGCTGGTAGGCCTCCTTGAGCTGGCCGAGGATCTGCGGCTCCCCCAGCACCATGGAGTCGAGGCCGGCGGCCACCCGCATCAGGTGTCGCGCCGCCTCGCCATCCAGGTAGTGGTAGGCACAGTGCCCCAGGTCCGACACCGCCAGCCCATGAAAGCGCCCCAGCCAGTCGAGGATCGCCTGCTCGCCACTGGCCTCGGCCACACAATAGAGTTCGGTGCGATTGCAGGTGGAGAGCACCGCCGCCTCGCGCACCTCAGGCAGGGTACGCAGCTCCGCCAGGGCCTGTTCCAGCTGGGCGGGCGTAAAGGCAACCTGCTCGCGCACCTCGACCGCGGCGGTCTTGTGATTGATTCCGAGTGCCAGGAGGGTCATGCGATCTGCGTCTTCGCTCAGGAGTCCGGGAGTCGATCGCGTCGCGAACCGCCAGGGCCGCGTCGCCAAGAGATCATTATCGCCGGAGAACACCGGCGACCAAAGCTGGCGCATTCTACCACAGCCGCCAAAGCGCGGCGCCCCCACTGCGGGGACCAAGATAGCCCTATTGCCACCCCCTCCTCAGCCGTTATGCTGAGGCCAGGTTCCACGGAATGAGCTCACCATGCCCCCACGCCTGTTGCCACCCCTGTTGCTCAGCGCTCTGCTCGCCGCCTGCCAGGGGACGCCTTTCGCCCCGCCCGGGCCCCCGCTGGAGGACCCGCTGGCCTCCGCTCCACCGGTGGCCCATGGCCTGGACGCCGCGGGTCTGGCCACCCTGCTGACGGCGGAGCTGGCCGGCCAGCGCGGCGACTATCGCCGCGCCACCGAGGGCTACCTGAGCGCCGCCGAGCGCTATGGCGACCCCGCCCTGGTAGAGCGGGCCGCCCTGGCGGCCCGCTTCAGCGAGGACACGGCACTACTGGAAGAAGCGGCACGCCGCTGGCAGGAGCGGGCGCCCGAGGCGGAGGGGCCCCAGCGGCTGCTGGCCAGCCTGGCCCTGCAACGAGGCGACTGGGAGGGCGCCCTGGCGGCGCGCCTGGCCCTGAGCACTCAGGGCGGTCAGGGGGACCTGGCCGGCTTCGCCGAGCTGGCCATCGAGGAGGATGCCTATCTGCCCCCCCTGAGGGAACGGCTACGAGGCTTTCTCGACGAGCTCCCCGCCGGCCACCCGCGACATCATGACGCGGCCCTGGCCACCGCCCTGCTGGAAGCCGCCAGCGGCGAGCGACTGGCCGCCGAGGCCCGCCTGGCGCGCCTCGCCGAGGCGCGCCCCGATGACCCGGCCCTGTGGCTGATTCGCGCCCAGCTGGCCCTGGAGGCCCATGATGGCACCGCGGCACGCCGCGCGGCACGCCGCGGCCTCAGCCTGGCCCCGGACGATAGCCGCTTCACCCTGGCGCTGGCCCAGGCGGAGCTGCAACTGGGCAATGTGGCGGCCGCCGAGGCCCAGACCGAGACCCTGCTGGCCTATCATGACGAGCATCAGGAGCTGCGCCTGGCCCTGGCCCGCCTCTATCTGGAGCATGACGCCCCGGCCCCGGCCCGGCGCCTGCTGCTGCCGTTGATCGACGCCGACGACACCCCTCCGGTGACCTACCTGCTGCTGGGCGGTATCGCCGCCGCCGATGGCGAAGTGGACAACGCCCTGCTCTATTATCGCCAGGTGCCCCCGGGTGACGCCTTCCTGGCGGCCCGCCTGCAGGCGGTGCGGCTGCTCGACGAGGCGGGCCGCTTCGATGAGGCCCACGCGCTGCTCGCCGAGGAGCGCCGACGCCACCCGGGCCAGTCCAGCCAGCTCACCAGCCTGGAAGTGGAGCTGCTCGACGAGCGCGGCCAGAGCAGTGAGGCGGATGCCCTGCTGGAGCGGATCCTGGCGGGGACGCCCGGGGACGCCGAGCTGCGCTACCTGCGCGCCATGCGCGCCTACCAGGCCGGCGACGTCGCCACCCTGGAGGCCGACCTGCGCGAGGTATTGCGCCGCGACCCGGACAATGCCCTGGCCCTGAATGCCCTGGGCTACACCTTCGCCGACGAGAATCGCCGCCTCGACGAGGCCCTCGAGCTGATCGAGCGGGCCCACGAGCTGGAGCCCGACAATCCGGCCATCCTCGACAGCCTGGGCTGGGCCCACTATCGCCTGGGCGACCCCGACACCGCCCTGCCTTATCTGGAGCGCGCCTATGCGGGGATGCCGGACCAGGAGGTCGCCGCCCACCTGATCGAGGTGCTCTGGGCCCTGGGGCACCACGACGAGGCCCGTGCCCTGCTCCAGGAAGCCCTGGAACGCTTCGCGACGCGCCCGCGGATCGACGACCTGCTGCGACGCCAACCCTCACTGCTTGACGGGGACACCCCATGACTCGACTGTTCGCCCCCCTGCTGGTGCTGGCCCTGCTGGCCGGCTGCGCCGCCCGCCCTCCCGTCGATGAAGCCCCCGCCGAGCGCGGCCCCTGGGCCGACCAGGCCGCGGCCGTCGAGGCCCTCGAGACCTGGGAACTGATCGCCCGGGTCGGCCTGCGCACCCCGGACGAGGCCACCAGCGCCAACCTCGACTGGCGCCAGACCCCCTTCCACTATCGCCTGCTGCTCAGCGGCCCCTTCGGCAGCGGTCGCAGCACCCTGGAGGGTCGCGAGGGGCGAGTCTCCCTGACCACCCCCGAGGGACGCTTCGAGGCCGAGAGTCCCGAGGCCCTGCTCCAGGAGCAACTGGGCTGGAGCCTGCCGGTCTCGTCCCTGGATCACTGGGTACGCGGCCTGCCCGCCGCCGGCACCCATGAGCTGGAGCGCGATGCCCAGGGCTACCCGCGGCGCCTGCGCCAGGCCGGCTGGGAGATCGACTACCGCGACTGGACCTGGGCCCAGGGGCTATGGCTGCCGCGCCGCCTGGTGATGACCTATGACAGCCTCCGGGTCACCCTGGTGGTCAACGAATGGCGCCCGGAGGTGGCCCGGTGACCGCGACGCTGCGTCTGCCGGCCCCGGCCAAGCTCAACCGCCTGCTGCATATCACCGGGCGCCGCGCCGACGGCTACCATGAGCTGCAGACCCTGTTCCAGTTCCTCGACCACGGCGACACCCTGACCCTCTCGCCCCGCGACGACGGCGAGCTGCGCCTGACCCCGGCCCTGCCCGGCGTCGCCGCCGAGGACAACCTGATCCTGCGCGCCGCGCGGATGCTTCGGGACGAGACCGGCTGTCGACGGGGAGCCGATATCCACCTGGAGAAGCGCCTGCCGATGGGCGGCGGCCTGGGGGGCGGCAGCTCGGATGCCGCCACCGCCCTGCTGGGCCTCAACGAACTCTGGGGCCTGGACCTGCCCCGGGAGCGACTCGCCGAGCTGGGCCTGCGACTGGGCGCCGATGTGCCGGTCTTCGTCCACGGTCACGCCGCCTGGGCGGAGGGCATCGGCGAACGCCTCACCCCGGTGGAGCTCGACACGCCCTGGTTCGTGGTCATTCACCCCGGCGTCTCGGTGGCCACCCCGGCGGTCTTCCAGGCCCCTCGATTGACACGCCACACCCCCCCCATTACCATGGCGCGCGCCCTGCAGGAGGGGCCGGGGCACTGGCGCAACGACTGCGAGACCACGGTTCGCGAGCTCTATCCGCCGGTCGCCGAGGCGCTGGATTGGCTGGGCCGACTCGCCCCCACCCGGCTCACCGGCACCGGGGCCTGCCTCTTCGCCTGGTTGACGAACGAGGCGGATGCGGATAGCATTCTGCGCCGACTTGGCCGCCACGACTGGCAGGGCTTCAAGGCGCGGGGATGCAATCGATCGCCTCTCCATACGGTGTTGGAAGAGCGAGCGACACCGACGCCCTGACCCGGGTCGACGGTGGGCCGATCGGCAAGATTGCTGGGGTATAGCCAAGCGGTAAGGCAGCGGTTTTTGGTATCGCCATGCGCAGGTTCGAATCCTGCTACCCCAGCCACTTCTTCCCGCCCGACTGCTCGATAAGCTCCTCATCCCTGACGAGATCCCCCAGACTCCCAAAGGTGCCGCGCGTGTCTAAATTGATGGTTTTCACCGGGAACGCCAATCCCGAACTCGCCCGTAAGATTGCCGAGGGCCTGGACAACCGGCTCGGTCATGCCACGGTCGGCCAGTTCAGCGATGGCGAAATCGCGGTCGAGATCAATGAGAACGTGCGCGGCAAGGACGTCTTTATCCTGCAGTCCACCTGCGCCCCCACCAACGACAACCTGATGGAACTGATCCTGATGGTGGACGCGCTGCGCCGCGCCTCCGCCCACCGGATCACCGCCGTGGTGCCCTACTTCGGCTACGCCCGTCAGGATCGCCGGGTGCGCTCCGCCCGGGTCCCGATCTCCGCCAAGGTGGTCGCCGACATGATGGTCAAGGCCGGCGTCGACCGGGTGATGACCATGGACCTGCACGCGGATCAGATTCAGGGCTTCTTCGACGTGCCGGTGGACAACGTCTACGGCTCGCCGATCCTGCTCGACGATATCGAGCGCCAGAATTACGATGACCTGGTGGTGGTCTCCCCCGACGTGGGCGGCGTGGTCCGCGCCCGGGCCATCGCCAAGCAATTGAATGCCGATCTCGCCATCATCGACAAGCGTCGCCCCCAGGCCAACCAGGCCCAGGTGATGCACATCATCGGCGAGATCGAAGGCCGCACCTGCGTGGTGGTGGACGACATGATCGATACCGCCGGCACCCTGTGCAAGGCCGGCGAGGCCCTCAAGGATCACGGCGCCCGCCGCGTGGTGGCCTACGCCACCCACCCGATCCTCTCCGGCCCCGCCGTCGACAACATCACCGGTTCGGTGCTCGACGAGGTGGTGGTCACCGACACCATCCCCCTCTCCGAGACCGCCCGTCGCAGCGGCAAGATTCGCCAGCTGAGCGTGGCCGGGCTGATCGCCGAGGCGATCCGCCGGGTCAGCAACGAAGAATCCGTTAGCGCCATGTTCCACTGAGAACGCGGCGCCGGTAGCCCGCCCGGCTCCGCCGGGCCCTTGGAAAGCGTTATCGCCTGGTCGCGGGGATAACGCTTTCTCGATCCAACCCATGAGGTTTTCCAAATGTCCGAATTCACTTTGACTGCCAGCGTTCGTAACGACCTGGGGAAAGGTGCGAGCCGCCGCCTGCGTCGTGCGAACCTCGAGGTGCCCGCCATCATCTACGGTGGTGAAGCGGCGCCCCAGGCGATCTCCGTCGAGAAGTCCGCCTTCTACAAGGCCATCGAGGACGAGGCCTTCTTCGCCTCCGTGATCACCCTCGACGTGGCCGGCCAAAAGGAGACCGTGGTGGTGCGTGACCTGCAGCGTCACCCCTTCAAGCCGCTGGTCACCCACGCCGACTTCCTGCGCGTCGACGCCACCCATGCCATCACCATCAAGGTGCCGCTGCACGTGATCGGCGAAGAGCAGAGCAAGGCCATCAAGGAACAGGGCGGCGAGCTGCACGTCCTGGCCAACGAAGTGGAAGTGAGCTGCCTGCCCAAGGACCTGCCCGACTTCCTGGAAATCGACGTCACCGAGACCGAGATCGGCCAGATCCTGCACCTCTCCGACCTCACCCTGCCGGCCGGCGTGACCCTGGTCGAGCTGAGCCACGGCGCCGACCACGACCAGGCCCTGGTCAGCCTGACCAAGCCCAAGGTGCGTGGCGGTGACGAGGCCGAAGGCGAAGAAGGCGGCGAAGAGAGCGCCGAGTAAGTCGCTCGCCGGGAGGTGGCTCTCACCTCCCTCGCCTGTTCGATCAAGCGCCCCGCGGGGCGCTTGATCGTTTTGTGGAGATGCGATCATGCCCCAGATCAAGGCGATCATCGGACTCGGCAACCCCGGCCCCGACTACGAGGCGACCCGGCATAACGCCGGCGCCTGGCTGGTCCAGGCCCTGGCCCGCCGCGCCCACACCGAGCTGCGCCCGGAGAAGAAGTTCCTGGGCCATTACGCCAAGGTGCGCCTGGACGGCCACGAGGTTCACCTGCTCGAGCCCACCACCTTTATGAACCGCAGCGGCGGCGCCGTAGCGGCGCTGTGCAATTTCTACAAGCTTGTCCCGGACGAGCTGCTGGTGGCCCATGACGAGCTGGATATCGCCCCCGGCACCGCCCGCTACAAGAGCGGCGGCGGCCACGGTGGCCACAACGGCCTGCGCGATATCATCAGCGCCCTGGGCAACGACAAGGCCTTCCACCGGCTGCGCATCGGCATCGGTCACCCGGGCAACGCCAAGCAGGTGGTCAACTATGTGCTGGGACGCCCCGGCAAGGCCGAGCTGGCGGCCATCGAGGCCGCCCTGGACGAGATCCAGGCCACCCTCCCCGACGCCCTGGCCGGCGACTGGGCCCGGGCCATGAATCGGCTGCATGGCTTTACCGCGCAAAGCGCCTAGCTGGAAGCTGGAAGCTGGAAGCTGGAAGCTGGAAAACACCATGGCTCCACCAACACTGGGGGTAAGGTTTTTCTTCAAGCTTCCAGCCGCGAAGCAGCGCTCTTCCAGCTTATAGCTGATCCTTGCCCCATCTCGTACAATGGCGCCAACTTTCCCCGCCCCTCGGCACAGCATTCTCAGGAACAGACTATGGGTTTTAACTGCGGTATCGTCGGCCTGCCCAATGTGGGCAAGTCCACCCTCTTCAATGCGCTGACCAAGTCCGGCATCGACGCCGAGAACTTCCCGTTCTGCACCATCGAGCCCAATGTCGGTATCGTGCCGATGCCCGATCCGCGCCTCGACAAGCTGGCCGAGATCGTCAAGCCTCAGAAGGTGCTACCCACCACCATGGAGTTCGTGGATATCGCCGGCCTGGTCGCGGGCGCCTCCAAGGGCGAGGGCCTGGGCAACCAGTTCCTGGCCAATATCCGCGAGACCCAGGCCATCGCCCATGTGGTGCGTTGCTTCGATAACGACAACGTGATCCACGTCGCCAACCAGGTGGATCCCGCCAGCGACATCGAGACCATCAACCTGGAGCTGGCCCTGGCCGACCTGGACACCGTGGAGCGAGCCATCCAGCGCCTGGTGCGGGTCGCCAAGGGCGGCGACAAGGAGGCCATCGCCACCAAGGCGATCCTCGAGCGTATCCAGCCCCACCTGGCCGAGGGCCAGCCGCTGCGCAGTTTCGGCCTCGACGAGGACGAGAAGAAGGCGCTCAAGAGCTTCGGCTTCCTGACGCTGAAGCCCACCATGTATATCGCCAACGTCAACGAGGACGGCTTCGAGGCCAACCCCTACCGGGACGTGGTCCAGGCCATCGCCGCCGAGGAAGGCGCCGTGGTGGTGCCGGTATGCAACCAGATCGAGGCGGAGATCGCCGAGCTGGACGACGAGGAGCGGGCCATGTTCCTCGACGAGATGGGCATGGAGGAGCCGGGCCTGGATCGGGTGATCCGCGCCGGCTACGAGCTGCTCGGCCTGCAGACCTACTTCACCGCCGGGGTCAAGGAAGTGCGCGCCTGGACCGTCAAGGTGGGTGCCACCGCCCCCGAGGCCGCCGGGGTGATCCACACCGACTTCCAGAAGGGCTTTATCCGCGCCGAGGTGATTGGCTATGACGACTACGTCGGCCTGGGCGGCGAGCAGGGTGCCAAGGATGCCGGCAAGTGGCGCCTGGAGGGCAAGGAATATGTCGTCAAGGACGGCGATGTGATCCACTTCCGCTTTAATGTGTAAGGTAAAAAAGTGTTGACGTATCAGGCCCTTGTTGGGTAGGATACGCGCCGTTGGCTACGTAGCTCAGCTGGTTAGAGCACATCACTCATAATGATGGGGTCCCCTGTTCGAATCAGGGCGTAGCCACCAAAGACACGAAAAAACACCCGCCTGGTTCGCCAGGCGGGTGTTTTCGTTTGGGCGTCAATCGACGTCACACCAGGCCGGGGTCCCCCCCGGCCAAGGCTTATACCAGCTCGGGGCGGTTGATAAAGCCGCTCAGCACCCGGATCAGCTGATCGGCGTCGCGCACGCCGCAGGTCTCGCGGATCGAGTGCATGCCCCACTGGGGCACCCCCACGTCCAGGGTCGGCACGCCGAGTTCGGTGGCGGTGATCGGGCCGATGGTGCTGCCGCAGCCCATATCGGCGCGGGTCACGAAGGTCTGCACCGGCACTCCCGCCACCTGGCAGAGATCGCGGAACATGGCCGCGGTGGCGCTGTTGGTGGCATAGCGCTGGTTGGCATTGACCTTGATCACCGGCCCGCCATTGATGGCCGGACCATGGCCGGCGTCGTGCTTGTCGGCGAAGTTGGGGTGCAGCGCATGGGCGTTGTCGCAGGAGATCATCCTGGAGGCCTGGATCAGGCGAATAAAGCCCTCATCGCCTCCCTGCCCCAGTTGCGCATTGACTCGCCGCAGCACGTCTTCCAGGAAGGGTCCCTGGGCGCCACAGGCGCTGGCGCTGCCCACCTCTTCGTGATCATTGGCCACCAGCACGGCGCCCTGCTCGCCGTCGGAGGCCAGCAGCGCCTCCAGGCCGATAAAGCAGGAGAGCAGGTTATCCAGGCGGGCGCTGGCGATCAGCTCGCCTTCCACGCCGACCCGGGCCGGCGGCTGGGTATCGTAGAGGGCCAGCTCGAAGTCGAGCAGGGTCACCCCCTCCAGGCCATGCTGTTCATAGAGCCAGCGCTTGATCAGCGCCTCGAAGTCCGCCGCCTCGCCGCCCTGCAGCAGCACCGGCGCCATCTCGGTCTGGGGATTGATGGTGCGGCCATTGTTGGCCTCGCGATCCAGGTGGATGGCCAGGCTGGGCACCATGGCCACGGGGCGCGGCACGTTGAGCAGTACCCCCTGGATGCGCCCGTCGTCACGGCGCAGATGCACCCGTCCGGCCAGGCCCAGGTCGCGGTCGAACCAGGGCGCCAGCAGCGCCCCGCCATAGACCTCGACGCCGAGTTGCAGCCAGCCGTGAGCGACCTTGGCGGCATTGGGCTTGAGCCGCAGGCCGGGGCTGTCGGTATGCGCACCGATCATGCGCAGGTCGTGCAGCGGTCCCCGGGGCAGTTGCAGGGCGATGATCGAGGAGTCGTTGCGGGTCACATAGACCTTCTCTCCCGGGCTCAGTTGCCAGCCGGCCGTCTCATCCAGGCGACGGTAGCCGGCCTGCTCCAGGCGCTGTGCCATATTGGTGACCGCATGCCAGGGAGTCGGGGAACGCTGCAGGAAGTTCAGCAGGCGCTCGAGGGTGGGAAGGTGGGGCATGGGGATCCTCGCAGAAGGGTCTGTGTCTGGCGACAAGGGCTGCTACAATGCCGTTTCGGCCGATGCAACCCTACGGCCGCATGCGTGTCTTCTAAGGATGGGAAGTGTACATGAATTCGGGAGTGCTTCATTGATGAGCCTGACTGCCGCCCTACGGCGTTTGACGGTCCTGGCGCTGACCCTGGCATTCAGCGCCTCGACCCTCGCCACCCCAGAACCCTCCGATGCTCAGCGGCAGGCCGCCGCCGAGGTCGCCGAATCGCTACGCTACAGTCATTACGCCGACGTGAGCCTGGGCAACCAGTGGTCCCGCCAGGCCTTCCAGCGCTTCCTCGATATCCTCGACTCCCAGCGCGCCTACCTGCTGGAGAGCGACGTCGCCGAGTTTCGCCATCTCGAGGCGAGCATGGACGATGTGCTCTATGACGGCGAACTGGAAGCCATCTATGCCCTCTACGAGCGCTATCAGGAGCGCCTGGAGCACCGCCTGGAGTGGATCCTGGCACGCCTCGACGAGGGTCTCGACTTCACCTTCGAGAGCGATGATCGCCTGGAAATCGACCGCGACGAGGCCCCCTGGGCCCAGAGCGAGACGGAACTCGACGAGCTATGGCGCAAGCGCCTCAAGAACGCCGCCCTGACCCAGCTGCTGGCCGGCCAGGACGAGGAGCAGATGCACGACAACCTGCGCCAGCGCTACGAAGGGCAGCTCAATCGCATCCGTCAGACCAACGGCGATGACGTCTTCGGCCTCCTGATGGCGGCGGTGACCGGCACCATCGATCCCCATACCGAATACTTCTCGCCGCGCCAGGGTGAGTCCTTCGATATCCAGATGCGCCTCTCCCTGGAAGGCATCGGTGCCCTGCTGCAGGCCGAGGGCGAGTACGTCAAGGTCTCCAGCCTGGTGCCCGGTGGCCCCGCCGACAAGTCCGGCCAGTTGGCTCCGGCGGATCGCATCATCGCCGTGGGCCAGGGCGATGACGACGACGGCGAGATGATCAATGTGGTGGGCATGCGCCTGGATGAGGTGGTGGACATGATCCGCGGCCCCAAGGGCTCGGTGGTGCGTCTCGACGTGGTGCCGGCCCAGGCGGTGGACATGACCCGCTCGCGGATCATCGAGATCACCCGCGACACCGTGACCCTGGAGGATCAGGCCGCCAGTCGCGAGATCATCGAGCTGAGCCGCGATGGCGAGCCCCACCGCATCGGCGTGATCAGGATTCCCACCTTCTACGTGGACTTCGATGCCTGGCAGGCCGGCGAAGAAGACTACCGCAGTACCACCCGCGACGTGGCCCGCCTGGTGCAGGAGCTCAAGGAAGAGGACGTCGACGGCATCGTGCTGGACCTGCGCAACAACGGCGGCGGGGCCCTGCACGAGGCCAACTCCCTGATCGGCCTGTTTATCGATCGAGGCCCCACGGTGCAGGTGCGCGACGCCCGCGGCCGTATCAGCCTCTATGGCGACACCGAGAGCGGCAGCCTCTATGACGGCCCCCTGGCGGTGCTGGTCAACCGCCTCTCCGCTTCCGCCTCGGAGATCTTCGCCGGCGCCATCCAGGACTACGGCCGCGGCCTGGTACTCGGTAACCGCACCTTCGGCAAGGGCACGGTGCAGACCCTCAACGACCTGAGCCATGGCCAGATCAAGCTGACCCGGGCCAAGTTCTACCGTATCTCCGGCGAGAGCACCCAGCACCGTGGTGTGGATCCCGATATCCTCTTCCCCAGCCTGATCGACCCGGAGGTGATCGGCGAGAGCAGCCTCGACAATGCCCTGACCTGGGATCGGGTGCGCGCCGTCCAGTACCGCAACTACGGCGAGCCCTGGCGCTTCATCGAGGCGCTGCGCGCCGGCCACCGCGAACGCATCGACGAGCACCCCAACTTTATCTACCTGCAGAATCAGGCGGAGCTGGCCCGGGAGTTGCGCGAGCATCAGACCAGCGTCAGCCTCAACCGGGAACGGCGTCAGCAGGAGCTGGAGGCCCAGGAGGCCCGCCAACTGGCCCTGGAGAATGCCCGCCGCGAGGCCCTGGGCCTGGATCTGCTGGAGGACTGGGTGGATGTCCGGGGCGGCGAGGAGGAAGAGGAGGAGGACACCCCGGTGGATCGCGCCGAGGTGGAGGAGTCCGCCGAGATCCTGCTCGATTACGCCCTGCTGACGACCCGGGGCGGCGAGGCCCGACTAAGCCATAACGACCACTGAAAGGCTCCCCCTCAGAACGCATGGGCCCCGGCAACCGCCGGGGCCCATGCGTTCTGGACCATAAGAAAACGCCCCCTACGACGCATCTGGCGAGGGCCCAGTAAAGGAGAATAAATCTCAATAGATAATATTATTGATTATCATTTGCCTGTTGTCCTACCATGGCTCCCCGCCGAGTCGCCGGGAAACCTGCTTCCTGACGACCTGGCGCCCGACTCCCACGAGAGACAAGGAGCCAGTGATGCCACACCCGTTCGTCTTCGTCGCCCATGTGGTCACGGAAGTCCTCAACGAGGGCTTCCTGCCCGCGGCACGAGCACTGGGACTCGACCCGGTGATCGTCACCGACCTGCCCGGCGATCACCGCCGACACTTCGCCCAGGAGGGCCTTCCCGCCTATCCGGGGGCGATACTCGGCTGTGATGTCTTCAGCCCCATCGCCATTCTCGAAACACTCCAGGAGGCCGGCATCACGCCGCGGGCGGTGTTCTCCCACAGCGACCACCTGCAGGCCGCCACGGCCCTGGTAGCGGAGTACTACGGCCTGCCGGGCAAGGACTGGCGGGTATGCTTCGCGGCCAAGAACAAGGCGGCCATGCGCCAGCGCCTCGATGAACTGGCCCTATCTCCCTGCTGGCACCGCCTGGTGACGACGCCCGAGGAGCTCACCGAGATCCTGGCGGACTGTCCGCTGCCCTGCGTGGTCAAGCCCCGCGAAGGGGTGGCCAGCCTCGACGTCAGCCGGGTCGACAGCCGCGAAGCCTTGATCGCCTGCTGCGAAGG
Organism: Halomonas sp. H5; assembly: GCF_050613175.1. GTDB lineage: Bacteria > Pseudomonadota > Gammaproteobacteria > Pseudomonadales > Halomonadaceae > Bisbaumannia > Bisbaumannia salifodinae. Next base: position 1,407,060 of record NZ_CP192510.1, on the reverse strand, counting down.
CCTGTGGCAACGCCATTCCGGGTTGGCGCTCTTGATCGAAGAATACCTGGAGGGGGAGCTCTACACCCTGGAGACCCTCGGCGACGGCCAGCGCTTCGAGGTCCTCGGCGGCTTCCGGGTCGAGCTGTCGCCGCCCCCGCACTTCATCGAGCTGGCCGCCCATTGGGGACTCGATCTGGACCAGGCGGTGATCGACGACGTCGTCGATCAGATCCGCCGCTTCGGCATCGGCTTCGGCTCCTGCCACAGCGAGTTCGTGCTGACCCCGACGGGCCCACGGCTGATCGAGATCAACTACCGCACCATCGGTGACGGCCGCGAATTCCTCCTCGATGAAACCCTGGGAATCGAGCTGCTGAGCACCATCCTGCGCCTGCATCTGGGCGAGCCCCTGCCCGGGTTCGATATCGCCCGCAAGGGGCTGCATATCGAGTACGTCAAGGCCACCCGCTCCGGTCAGCTGGTACAAATGCCCGAGGCGTTCCGCCAGCGCTGGGAGGACGGCTTCGTCGACTTCCATCCGTTGCGTCGGGTCGGCGAGCGGCTGACCTTGAGCCACTCCAACAAGGATTATCTCGGCGTACTGCGCGCCGCCGGTGACTGCACCCTGCGGCTCAAGGAGCGCGTGACCACGGCCCTGGACTCGCTGACCTGGGAGGTTCGGCCATGACCCTCGCCGCCAGCGCGATGATCGAGACCGACGACCGGCGCTACGTGCTGGCGCGCGTGGTGGATGCCCTGCTTCGCGAGGACGTCCAGGGCATCACGCACCAGGCTCGGGTTCTGACGGAAGCGCCGGTGGCGCTGTCCCGGCTGGGCACCGGCCCCCTCTCACCGGGCCCCTGGCTGGAGATCCCGACGCTGGCCTCGGGCACCCTCTGGCTGCCGGTAACGCCGGAACGCTTCATGCAGTCCTGGCGCTATCGTCACGCCCCCGTCGTGGTGGCCGACACGCCGGACAAGGCCCCGAGGGAACTGCAGGAGGCGGCGAGCCTGATCGCCTGGCTCGGCGAAGGCCTGGCGCCGGAGGCGCGCGACTACTACACCGCCTTCGCCGACGAATGCCATCAGGCCGAGATCCACCGGCTCGCCTGCCGCCAGGCGCGGGACGACTACTTCGCCCGCTGCACGGCCGCTCTCCTTCCCACCGAGTGGTCGGCCCGCTTCGCCCACTACGACCGCCTGGCCGCCTTCCAGGACCACCCCTATTACCCCACCGCCCGGGCCAAGCTGGGCTTCGATGTGGCCGCGCTCGAGCGCTTCGCCCCCGAGTTCCAGCCACGCTTCATGCTGCGCTGGCTGGCGGTACCCAGGACACGCTTCCACCTCAGCGATACGGTCCTGCCCGACTGGTGGCCGACCCCCGCACGGGTGGGACTCGATGCCCGGCTGGCGCGGGATCATCAGCTGCTGCCCGTGCACCCCTTCCTGTGGGCGTCGGGGCTCGACGCCATGCTCGAGGAGGCGGGGCTGGCCGAGCGCGTGATCAAGGCGCCCCTGGCGGACATCGAGGTTCAACCCACCCTCTCGGTGCGCAGCCTGATGCTCACCGAGCACCCCGACACCCATATCAAGCTGCCGCTGACCATCCGCACCCTGGGCAGCCGCAATATCCGCACCATCAAGCCCAGCACCATCGGCGACGGCCACCGGATCCAGTGCCTGCTCGGCGCCATCGCCGCGCAGGATCCGCTGCTCTCCGACCGCCTGCTGCTCACCGACGAACACCAGGGCGCCCATGTCGCGGACCAACCCTTCCTCGGCTTTATCCTGCGCCGCTATCCCGCGGCGGTCGAGGACGCCACCCTGGTCTCGGTGGCGGGGCTGGTCGCGCCCAGCCCCCATGCCACCGAGAAGAGCGCCGGCAGCCTCTACGAGGAACTGGCCGAGCGTTTCTTCGGCGGCGATGTCCGCGGCTTCCTGCGGGCCTACCTGCGGCTGACCTTCGATATCCACCTGCCCCTGTGGCTGCGTTATGGGGTGGCGCTGGAAGCCAACCAGCAGAACTCGATGCTGCTGCTGAAGGACGGCGAAGCGATGCGCCTACTGCTCAAGGACAACGACGCGCCCCGCCTGGAGCGGGCCAGGCTCGCGGCCCGCTGGCCGGCACTGTATCGCCTGGTGGCGGGACTCGAGGACCCGCGCATCTGGAGCGAGTCGCCCCAGGCCCTCGAGCAGATGTTCGTCACCATCACCCTGCAGCTCAATGTCGCCCCGCTGATCGAGCATATGGCCGCGAACGGCCACGGCGGCCGGGACGAACTCTATGGCGAGGCGCGCCGGGCCATGGCCGAGAGCCTGGCCGCCATGCCGGAGGAAGACGCCTCGCCCGTGACACGGCTGCTGGAAAGGGACTTCCTCGATGCCAAGTACCTGCTCACCGCCGGTACCCTGGCCAGCAAGGCGAGCACCGGGGCCAGGGACATCAACAAGTTCTACGGCAGGACGGCGCCGAACTTCCTCAAGCCAGGCATGGGGGACGAAGCAAGCGCCGACGGCGTCGCGGCGCCCGTGGACACCCGGCTCGAGGCGACGCCATGATCCGCAACGAGCGGCGGCGGGTCGGGGGCGTCATGCTGTGCCATTTCGTGGCGTCCCTGGCGGCGCTGGGCATGCCGCCCTTCTTCGCCATCCTGCTGAGCGAGGAATTCGGTTCCTCGCAGCTTCACCTGGTCGGCTGGTTCTATGTGCTGCCCACGGTGTTCTCCGCCCTGGCGGCGCCCTGGTGGGGTCGCTTCGCCGACCGCTTCGGCGCCCGGCGCTCCCTGATCCGCGCCCAGCTCGGCCTGGCCCTGGGCTTCCTGCTGGCGAGCCAGGCCGGCTCGGTGGGAGGCTTCGCCCTGGCACTGGTCGTGCAGGGATTGCTCGGCGGCACCTTCGCCGCTTCCAATACCTGGCTCGCCGGCGAGCTCGAGGGCGAGCGCCTGGCCCGGGCACTCACCGCCATGCAGGCCTCGGCGCGGGCCGCCCTGGTCATTGCACCGATCCTGTTCGGCGCCCTGATCGGCACGCTATCGCCGCTGACCCTGTACGCCTGGCTCGCCCTGCTGCCGCTGGCGGCGGCGGCCATGGTGGCCACCTTTCCGGCCCGGGGAACGCCCCCCGAGAGGGTCGGCAACACGGCCTCCACGGACGGGAAAATGCGCCGCGCGTCGGAGAGCGGCGAGAGGGTACATCCCGGGCTGCTGCTGTGGCTGCAATTCGGCTTCTCCTTCGCCTGCGTGATCACCTATCCCTACCTTATCGCCGACCTCCAGGAGCGCTTCGCCGGGCTGTCCACGGTCACGCTCGCCGCCCTCTTCAGCCTGCCTCACCTGGTGTATCTCGCCCTCTCCGGCCCACTGGGCAAGGCGCTGGCAGGCTACGATCCGCGGCGCCTCCTGATCCTCGCCTTCGCCGCCATGGCGCTCGCCTGCGGGGCACAGTACGTCCTCCCGGGCGGCGACTGGCAGGCCCAGGCCGGCATCTGGCTGGCACGCTTGGCGATGGGCCTGGCCATGACCACCGCCTTCGTCGCGCTTCATCGGCTGATGAGCGGCGCGAGCCGCCAGCGGCCCGGGCGCCTGTTCGGGCGCCTCGACGCCGCCGCCAAGTGGGCCGGCGTCGCGGCCGGTCTCGGCGCCGGCCTCCTGGCCTCGCGCTTCGGCCTGGCCAGCCCCCTGCTGGCCTCGGCCTGGGTGCTGGCCGCCCTCGGGCTGAGCCTGGCCCCCAGGCTCGCTACGCTTCTTCCATCCCCTTCGCAAAGGACGCGAACATGACCCTGAGTTCCTCCGCCGCCCTGCAGAGGGCGTTCAAGATCCGGGACAGGCTCGACCAGGCCGGTACCCACTCGATCCGGGCGCTGCTCAATGCCTATTGCCGCGAGGTCGCCGCGCCGGCCGGCGACCTCGTCTGGGACAGCCCCTTCGGCGCCCGCGCCTGGCCACAGGCGATCCATCAGCACCGGCGCCTCAGGGGCGGCCATGTGCTCCAGGTCTCGCTGCCGCTCAGTGGCCAGTGGCTGCTGATCGCGGTCGAGCGCCCCTCGATCACCCTCAACCACGCCTACCGCTCCGAGCCCTTCGGCGCCGGCTTCGGCAAGCCCTGGCAGGCGCTGGACTGGCAACGCCTGGCGCGGATGCTACTCGACGAACTGGCCCTGCGCTTCGATCAGCCATTCAACGACGAATTGCTGGCCCAGATCGGCAACAGCGTCGAACTGATGGGTGAGTTCATCGCCGGTGCCGGTACCGACGACTGGGGCCAGGGCGAGGCCGCCTACCTGCGCTCGGAGCAGTCGCTGACCTTCGGCCACGCCTTCCACCCCACCCCCAAGAGTCGCGAAGGGGTCGCGCTCGACGCCATCCGACGCTACTCCCCGGAGCTCGGCGCGGCCTTCCCGCTGCACTACTTCGCCGTGGCGGCAGGCGATCTCGCCCAGGCCTCGCATCTCGACGAGGACGCCTACACCCAGCTGGAGCGCCAGCTCCCGGACCTGCCCTTGCCTCCCGGTTACCGGGCGCTGCCGGTGCATCCCTGGCAGGTCGAGCATATTCGCGGCCTGGCGGTGGTGCGCCAGGCCCTCGACGGCGGCCGCCTGCTCGACCTGGGGCCGGCCGGCGATCCCTGGTATCCCACGGCCTCGGTACGCACCCTTTTCCAGCCCGGCCGCGACCGCTTCCTGAAGTGTTCGTTGCATGTGCGCCTGACCAACTGCGTGCGCAAGAACGCCTGGTACGAACTCGAGAGCGCCGTCGCCGTGAGCCGCCTGCTCGGCGAGGAAGCCCGCGCCCTGGGCGAGACCTTCCCGACGCTGACGCTGATGGCCGAGCCCGGTTTCGTCACCGCCGACTTCCGCGACCAGCCGTGGGAGGCCCGCGTCGCCCTGCGGGAGGCCTTCGGCCTGATCCTGCGCCAGACCCCGGCCTGGGGCGAGGACGAGACGCCCGTGCTGGCCGCGGCGCTGTTTGCCGAGTCCCCCGCGGGGGACTCGCCACTGGAGCGCGAGGTCATGCGCCTGGCCCGCCACCGGGGCCTGTCGCGGGAGGAGGCGGCGCTGTGCTGGTTCGAGGCCTACCTCGAGCACCTGGTCCCCCCCATGCTGTTCGCCCTGTGCCGGCTCGGCGTGGTCTTCGAGCCGCACCTGCAGAACGTCGTGGTGGGGCTGCGCCACGGCCTGCCCAGCCACATCTATATCCGCGACCTGGAAGGCACCAAGCTGCTGCCCGAGCAGTGGCCCGACGAACGCCTGACGAGCCTCACCGAACGCGCCAGGGCCTCGGTCCGCTACCCCGAGGCATTGGGGGTCAAGCGTATCGGCTACTGCCTGCTGATCAACAACCTCGCCCAGGCGGTGTTCTTCCTGGCACGCGACGATGCCGAGCTAGAACCCCGGCTATGGCAGTGCCTCGGCGCGAGCCTGACACGCTACCAACGGCACCACGGCAACGCCTTCTCGGCGCGACTGATCGATCGCCTGCTCGAGGGCGAGCCCTGGCCGAACAAGACCAACCTGCTGAATCGGGTGCTCAAGCGAGCCGACCGCGCCTCGGAGTACGTACCGCTGGCCAGCCCCTTCGCTCAACCACTCGACACCCAGTGACCCAGGAACAACCGATGGAATTTCGACTCGACTCCATGGCCCGTGAAGCGGCCCGCCTGCAGGCGGCGAGCGCCGATCCCCTGTGCGCCTACCTGTATGACCTTCCGGCCCTGCGCCGCCACGTCGAAGGCGTGGTGGCGGCACTGCCCGAACGCTGCGAGATGTTCTACGCCGTCAAGGCCAATGCCGAGGCCCCGATCCTGGATGCCCTCGAGGGCCGCGTGGCCGGCTTCGAGGTCGCCTCCGGCGGTGAGCTGACGCTGATCCGCGAACGCTTCCCCGACGCGCCCCTGCTGTTCGGCGGCCCGGGCAAGCTGGTCTCGGAGCTCTCCCTGGCCCTCGAGCTCGGCGTCGAGCTTATCCATGTGGAGAGCCTGACCGAGCTCGAGCGCCTGGCCCGGCTGCTGGAGGCGGGCGATCGCCACCAGGCCATCCTGCTGCGCATCAACCTGGCCACCGACAGCCTGCCCTCGACGCCCCTGACCATGGGCGGCGTGCCCACCCCCTTCGGCATCGATCCCGACGAGCTGGAGGCCTGCCTCGCCTGCCTCGAACGCCACCCCAGGCTCGAGCTGCGCGGCTTCCACTTCCACCTGATCTCCCATCAACTCGACGCCGAGGCCCAGCTCAGGCTGCTCGGCGACCTCTTCCGGCAGGTCGAGCACTGGCGCGAGCGGTATCGCCTGGACATCGACCAGATCAATGTCGGCGGCGGCATCGGCATCAACTACCGCGAGCCCAGCCAACAATTCGACTGGCCGGGCTTCTGCGCCGGGCTCGCCCGGCGACTCGCCGAGCCGCGCCTGCGGCGCTATCGTATTCGCTTCGAGTGCGGCCGCTACCTGACCGCGCCCTGCGGCTACTACCTGATGGAGGTGATGGACCTGAAGCGCAACCACGGCCAGTGGTTCGCGGTCTGCCGGGGCGGCACCCACCACTTCCGCACCCCGGCGGCGCAGAATCACGACCACCCCTTCGTGCGCCTGCCCGGGCGCGGCGGCGAAGGAAAGGCGCTGGACCACGCCCGGGTCAGCGTCGTCGGCCAGCTCTGCACGCCCAAGGACGTGCTGGCGCGCCAGGTCGCGGTCGAGCGCCTGGCCATCGGCGACATGCTGCTGTTCACCCTGGCCGGCGCCTACGCCTGGAACATCTCCCACCAGCACTTCCTGCGTCACCCGGCGCCGCTTATGCATTTTATCGACGACGAACGCCTCGACGACGAGGAGAACGCCTGATGCTCGGACCCAATCCGCTCAAGCGCCGTCTCGAGCAGGGCGACTGCGTCTACGGCATGCTCAACTCGGTACCGACGCCCTGGCTGGTCGAGATGCTGGGGCATGCGGGCTATGACTTCGTGGTGCTCGACCTGGAGCACCTGAGCGTCAACCCGGAGTCCGTGGAACACATGATCCGTGCCGCCGAGTGCGCCGGCATCGCCCCCCTGGTGCGGGTGCCGGGGGTCGATCCCGGGGCGATCCAGCGCGCCCTGGACGCCGGGGCCATGGGGGTGGTGGTGCCGCGTGTCGAGGATGCCGACCAGGCCCGCCGGGTGGTCGCGGCGGCGCGTTTCCAGCCGCTCGGCCGACGCGGCATCACCGGGGGCCGAACCACCGGCTTCGGGCGCCTGCCCCTCGGCGACTACCTGACACGCGCCAACGACGAGATCCTGGTGGTGGTGATGATCGAGTCCGCCCTCGGGGTGGAGAATATCGACGCCATCGCCGAGGTGGCCGGGGTGGACTGGGTGCTCGAGGGGGCCATGGACCTGGCCCACGACCTGGGGGTCGCCCCGGACACGGGACACCACAGCGTGCGCCAGGCGCTGGACCGGGTCGCCCGGGCCTGCGCCCGGGCGGGACGCCGCTTCTGTGCCATCCCCCGGGCCGAGGGCCAGCACCGCTACTGGCGGGAGCGTGGGGTGGCGACCTTCCTGGTGGGCGAGGACCGCGGCATCCTGTTTCGCCGGCTGCGTGACCTGCGCGCTTCCTTCGATGCAGTGGACCCAGGCGTCTGACGCCGGCTGCGTGACCTGCGCGCGTCCTTCGACGCGGCGGACCCAGGCGCCTGACGCCGGTTGCCGCCATGCCCCACTCCCCGGCCGCCTGCTAGCGCCGGGAAGTGACAACACTAATGCAAACGACTCGCCTTTAGCTTACAATCCTCCGCCATATTTCGCCCACGCTCGATGGAAGGAAGGCGCATGGCACGCGAGTTCACCCCCCGCCCCCCCCGAGCCCGACTCGGCGCCCTCTGCCGTCGAGGGCTCATCGTCCTCGGGCTCGCCGCCCTCAGCGGCGCGGGCCAGGGCGCCCTGGCCGAGGCGCCCGGCACCCCGTCCCCGCTGCGGGATGACCGGGGCACCCCGATCGCGGCCAGAGCGGTCGAGCGGGTCGCGGCCATCTCGACCTTCGCCGCCGACACCCTGGTAGCGCTCGGCGTCTCGCCCATCGGCGCCTCGACCTTCGGCAGCGAGCCACTACCCCGCTATCTCGGCGCCCCGCTAGCCGACACCCTGAGCCTTGGCCAGCGCGCCAGCACCAACCTGGAACGGCTCACCGAACTTTCCCCCGAGCTGATCATCGGCATCCATCGCTACACCGAGCCCCATGCCCGCCAGCTCGAGGCCATCGCCCCCTTCCATGCCTTCGATGTGATCGGCCTGGAGGATAGCCGTCGCGCGGTGACGGGTATCGCCGCGGCACTGGGCAAACGAGCCGAGGGCGAGGCGATGAACCGGGCCTTCGACGCGCATCTCGCCGAACTCGCCGAGCGGGCCCCCGGCGGCGTCAGCGCCATCCTGCTGGCCGGCGCCAGCGAGGCGCCCTTCGCCTATTACGACCACTTCCTGACCGCCACCCTGCTCGAGCGGCTGCAGGCGACCAATGCCGCCGGCCCGTCACCGACCCCGGACCAGGCCATCCCCTTCGGCTACTCGATCAGCCTGGAGCGGCTGCTGGCCCTGGACCCCGAGGTCATCTTCCTGTCCAGCACCGGCAGCCAGCGGGCCTTCGCCAACAACCCGGTATGGCCCCATCTCGAGGCGGTCAGGAACGGCCGGGTCTACGAGGTCGGTCCTCACTGGAAGGAAGGCGGCGGCCCCATCGCGCGCCGCCTGATTGCCGACGAGATGGCCTGGCGTCTCTATCCCGAGACCTTCGCGCGTCCCGAACTGCCGGACGCCATCGCCAGTCACCCTTACCCATGACCACCGCCCTTCCCTCATCGTCGCGCCGCGTGACGCCTCGCGGCCCGCGACTCGCACTTTTCGGCGTCCTGCTCGGCGTCGCCATCGTCGCCACGGGCGTTTTGGCCATGATCATCGGCAGCGTGCCGCTGTCGCTCCATGAGCTGATCGCGGTGGCAACCGGCCGGGGCGAGGGCATGGCGGCGATCCTGGTGCTGGAATTGCGCCTGCCCCGCTTCGTCGCCGGCCTGCTGGTGGGGGCCAGCCTGGGCCTGGCCGGTCAGCTGATGCAGACGGTGACCCGCAACCCCCTGGCCTCTCCCGGCATCACCGGCGTCGTCGCCGGCGCCTCGATGGCGGTGGTCATGGCCCAGGTCGGCTGGCGGGTGGACGCCACCTGGCTCCCCGCCATCGGCATGCTCGGGGGGGCGGGCGCCGCCACCCTGACCTTCCTGCTGGCGGCACGCAGCGGTTTCGCCCCGCTGCTGCTTGCCCTGGCCGGGATGGCGGTCACCGCCCTGGCGTCGGCCCTGGTCACCGCCTTCCTGCTGTTCTCCGGTGCCCAGGCACAGCAACTCTACGGCTGGCTGGCCGGCGGCCTGCAGGGACGCGGCTGGGCCCATGTCGGCCAGCTCCTGCCCTGGGCCCTCGGCGGCCTGGTACTGTCGCTCGCCAGCGGGCGCTGGCTCAACCTGATGCAGCTGGAAGACAGCGTGGCGCGCTCCCTGGGCGGCTCCGTCGGCCTGCTGCGCCTGGGCTTCGTGACGCTGGCCGTGGCACTGACCGCGGCCTCGGTGGCGGTCGCCGGCCCGGTGGCCTTTATCGGCCTGATCGCGCCTCACCTGGTGCGGCTGGTGGCCGGTGTCGATCAGCGCCAGGCCCTGCCGCTGGTGGCCCTGACCGGCGCCCTGCTGGTCTCCCTGAGCGATCTGCTCGCCCGTACCCTGGCGGCGCCCCAGGAGCTGCCGCTGGGGCTGTTCACCGCCCTGATCGGTGGGCCGCTCTTTATCGCCCTGATTCGCGCGAGAACTCCATGACCCTTGCCGCCCGTGCCGCTCCCCCTGCCGCCAGCGCCTCCCCGAGGGGCCGCCTGCGCCTGCTGGTCGCCGTGCTGTTGATCCTGGTGGTCCTGGGCACCCTCGCCAACCTGCTGTTCGGTGCCGTCGCCCTGTCCCCCGGCCGCGTATGGCTGGCCCTGGCCGGCGATCCCGCGGCCCGGGACCCGGTGGCCCGGGACATCGTCTGGAACCTGCGCCTGCCGCGCCTGCTGGTGGGGGCCCTGGTCGGGGTCCACTTCGCCCTCGCCGGCTCGCTGCTCCAGGCGGTCATGCGCAATCCCCTGGCCGATTCCGGGGTGATGGGCATCAATGCCGGCGCGGGCCTGGCGGCGGTACTGGCCTTCGCCGCCGCGGAGCGCCTGGCCGGCGATGGCAACCCCTATCTGCGCGCGGCCCTGAGCCTCGACTGGCTGCCGTTGATCGCCTGCCTCGGTGGGCTGCTGGCGGCGGCCATGGTCTACCGACTGAGCTGGAACCGGGGGGCCACACCGGTGCGGCTGGTATTGTGCGGCATCGCCGTGGCGGGCCTGCTCAGCGCCCTGACCACCGGGGTCCTGGCCGGCTGGGCCCAGGCCACCACCGAGACGGTACTGGCCTGGCTCTCGGGCAGCCTCTACGGTCGCGACTGGGCGCACCTCAGCGCGCTGCTGCCATGGACGGTGGCCGGCCTCCTGCTGCTGCCGGCACTGGTGAGGGGCGGCAACCTGCTGCAATTGGGCGACGATGTCGCCGCCACCCGCGGGCTCGGCGTCGAGCGCTCGCGCTTCGCCCTGCTGCTGGTGGCGGTGCTGTTCGCCGCCAGCGCGGTCGGTATCGCCGGCCCCGTGGGCTTCGTCGGCTTGATCGTCGCCCATCTGGCACGGCTGATGGTCGGCCCCGAGCTCGGGCGTCAGCTTATCGTCAGCCCGCTCTGCGGCGCCCTGCTGGTACTGGCTTCCGACCTGGCCGGCCGAGTCGTGCTGATCCCCGCCGAACTGCCCATCGGCGTGGTCACCTCCCTGCTCGGCGTGCCCTTCTTTCTCGCCCTGTTGTCCAGGAGGTCCTAAGCGATGCCCTCTCCTTCCGCCACGCTGGCGTCCGGCCGGGTCCCAGACGCGCCGCGACTCGCGACCCGCCACCTGCGCCTGGGCTATGCCGACAAGGTCATCGTGCCGGACATGACCCTCGACTTCGAACCGGCCCGTATCCACTGCCTGATCGGCCCCAACGGTTGCGGCAAGAGTACCCTGCTACGCGCCCTGTCCGGCCTGATGCCGCCCCTGGGTGGCGAGGCCCTGCTCGATGGCCGCCCGGTGACCACCTGGCCCCGCCGCCAACTGGCCCAGCGCCTGGCCATGCTGCCCCAGCACCCCCAGGCCCCCGAAGGGCTCAGCGTCGAGCAACTGGTCCGCTATGGCCGCTTTCCCCATCAGCGCCTCTTCGCCTCCCTCGGCGAGCAGGATCATGCCCGGGTGCGCTGGGCGATCCGGGTCACGGGCCTGGCCGGCTACGAGGGTCGCCCGCTGTCGGCGCTGTCCGGCGGCGAGCGCCAGCGGGCCTGGATCGCCCTGTGCCTGGCCCAGCAGGCCGACCTGCTGATCCTCGACGAGCCCACCACCTACCTGGACCTGGGGCATCAGTTGGAGATCCTGGAGCTGCTCCAGGCACTCAACCGCGAGCAGGGGCTCACGGTGATCATGTCGCTGCACGACCTCAACCAGGCGGCCCAGGTGAGTCATCGCCTGATCGCCATGCGCTCGGGGCAACTGGTCCGGGCGGGGACTCCCACCGAGGTGCTGACGGAGCATCTGCTGCTGGATGTCTTCCGTATCCGCGCCCGCATCGTCGACGACACCCCGGCGGCCCAGGAAGGGGCCACCGCCCCCTACTTCGTGGCACTTTCCTCGCTCTCCCCGCCGGCGCTCTAAGCGCTGTCTGAAGAGTCGGCGAGCGCAGGCAGTGTTCAGACAAAACGCAGGAAGGGGCGGATAGGAGCCCTGTACAAGCCCCTTCGCTTAATATACGATTGATAATCCTTATCATTTATATTATTAAATAAAAGACTGGATTCGAAATGCTTCGCTCCCTCCGCAAGACTCCCATCGCGGCCGCCATCGGCCTGACGTCCGCCATGATCGCCGTGGCCGCCCAGGCACAGGACGCGGACCGATCCCAGGACGCCGTGCCCCTCGAGACACTGCTCGTCCAGGGTGACTGGCTCGGCAACCCCACCGAGGAAGAGGTAACGACCTACTCCGGCGCGCGCACGGTGATCGGGCCCGAGCGACTCCACGACAGCGGTGCCCTGAACATCGAGGACGCGATGCGCTCGGTGCCCGGCGTCCAGGTACTCGACGAAACCGGCACCGGCGTGCTGCCCAACATCGGCCTGCGTGGCCTCAATCCGCTGCGCAGCGAACGCCTGAAGATGATGGTGGATGGCTATCCGATCGCCATCGGCCCCTACAGCAACGTGGGGGTCTCGCTGTTCCCGGTGACGCTGCAGGGCATCGACACCATCGATGTGGTGCGGGGCGGCGCGGCGGTGCATTACGGCCCCAACAACGTCGGCGGCGTGGTCAACTTCCTGACCCGGCCGATTCCCGGGGAGGTCGAGCAGACCCTGTCGGAGCGGGTGACCATCGCCGAGGACAGCGGCCACGTCTTCCATGACACCTACTACCGCGTCGGCGGCTTCGTTACCGACGACCTGGCCCTGCAGTTCCAGGCCAATCTCCAGGGCGGCGAGGGCTTCCGCGAGCACTCCGACACCGATGTCCAGAACTTCCAGCTCGACGCCGAGTACTTTATCGACGATCGCAACACCCTGGACGCCAGCCTGCAGTACTACGAGGTCGACGCCGAGCTGCCCGGCGCGCTCAGCCCCGCGGCCTACGCCCGCGACCGCAGCGACTCCCAGCGCCCCCATGACGCCTATGAGGCGGACATGCTGCGCGGCACCCTGGCCTGGACCTTTGCCCCCAGTAACGATGTCGAGTTCACCTGGCGCAACTTCGCCCACCGGGCGGATCGCACCTTCTTCTTCGGCCAGGACCTGGTCAGCGGCGGCCACTGGGCCGATCCTGCGGCGACATCCAGCCATGTGGCCGACTCGCCGCGACTGTTCCGCGTCTGGGGTACCGAACCGCGCCTGACCGTGCGCCAGGGCCTCCACACCGTTACCCTGGGCGCCCGCTACGTCAGCGAGGAGGTCGACTTCGACGTCAATCGCGAGAACCTCGGCGACGGCAGCCATGGCGAGGTGCGCCGCTGGGATCTCGAGACCGACGCCGTGGCGCTCTATGCCAGCGATACCCTGAGCCTGATGGACGGCCGGCTGGAGGTCACCCCCGGGGTGCGCTATGAAGATGTGCGCATGGACTTCTATGACGCACTTAGTGACACCTCCGCGACCAACGACACCGACGAGCTGCTGCCGGGGCTGACGGTGGGCTTCGCCGCCACCGACGAGGTCTTCCTGTTCGCCAACGCCCAGAAGTCGCTGGTGCCGGTACAGATCGCCCAGGCCACCCGCGACGGCGATGTGGCCAACGAGACCGCCTGGAACTATGAGCTGGGCGCGCGTGTCGAGGTAACCCCGACCCTCTCTGCGTCGGCGACCCTGTTCCGCATCGACTACGAGGACCAGATCCAGTTCGACAAGGCCGGCGACCGCTATGTCAACCTGGGCGAGACCCGTCACGAAGGCATCGAGCTCGAGGCCGACTGGCGGGCCACCGAGCGCCTGTCGCTGGGCCTGGGCTACACCCACCTGTCGAGCGAGCAACGCAGCGGCGACCATGCCGGCAACGACCTGCCCAATGCACCGCGGCATCATATCCATGCCGACGCCCGCTACGCGATGGACCAGTGGCTGGCGAGCCTGAGCGTCAACCGGGTCAGCGACAGCTTCAGCGACGCCGCCAATACCACGGACGAAAGCGCCAATGGCGATGCCGGCGAACTGCCCGCCTACACCCTGGTCAATGCCCGCATCGGCCGCGATTTCCGGCTGAGTGCCGATACCACCCTCAACCTGGGCCTCTCGGCCACCAACCTGCTCGACGACGACGCCTACTTCCGCGGCTCCGACGTCAGCCCGGTGGGGCGCATCCCGATGCCGGGACGGGCGTATATGCTGGAGGGGCGGCTCGAGTTCTAACCGTCGCCCCACTCGCGTGATCCACGCCTATCACCAGCGGCGGCCTTCGGGCCGCCGTTCTTATGAGAGGGTGGCGATATCGAGAGACGGTATCCACGCCAGCTATCACTGAGTCGGAGATTCTCAATAAAAAAGCCCGCTGCCGAGGCAGCGGGAGGCCTAGGGAAAGCGTGGGCCAGCGGCCCGATGATGCTTCGGCCAGCGAGGCGATAACTACTCCTCGGCGAGACGCGCCCTCAAACGGCCGATGGCCTGGCTATGCAGCTGGCAGACCCGGGATTCGGTAACGCCCAGCACGGCGCCGATCTCCTTGAGGTTGAGCTCTTCCTGGTAATACAGCGCCATCAGCAGCTTCTCCCGCTCCGGCAGCGCCTCGATGCCCGCCACCAGGCGCTCGCGGCGCTCGCCGCCCAGCAGTGCCAGGAAGGGCGAGGCGCCCTCCTCCTCGGCGCTGGGCTCCTGCCCTTCCGCCACCAGCTCCTCGAAGGGCAGCAGATGGCCGTTGTTGGTGTCACCCAGCAGCTGATGGTAGGTCTCCAGGCCGATCTCCAGGTCCTCGGCGATCTCGCGCTCCTCGGGGGGGCGCCCCAACGCCTGCTCCAGGCGCCGGATGCTGGCATCCAGGGCCCGGGCGTTACGCCGCACGCTGCGCGGCAGCCAGTCGCGGCTGCGCAGCTCGTCGATCATGGCGCCGCGAATCCGCTGGCTGGCGAAGGTGGTGAAGGTGGCCCCCGCCGAGGCGTCATAGCGCCCCATGGCGTCCAGCAGCCCCATCATGCCGGCCTGAATCAGGTCATCCAGCTCGATGCCCGCCGGCAGCCGTACCTGCAGGGTCAGGGCCTGACGCCTTACCACCGGCAGATACTGCTCGACGAGCGCACCCTGATCGATCTTGCCCTGTGCCGTGTACATGCCTCGCCTCGAACTGGAAGGTCTTCTCACCCGGTCGATGGTACCGACCGACTCTCTCCTATTATTGGGGCCCGCTTGCTTCGGAAAGGCGGGAATAGCCGGCAACTCCATCGGTTATTCCGGCGATCCCACGAAAGCCGACGATCGGCCGAGTTTCGCGATGACTTATCATGGCGACTTATCACGGCGACTCAGCGATAGTCGATGATCAGTTGGATGCCGCCGAGGGTCAGGGCCCCGCGCCGCCCCGGGGGCAGTCGCCCGTGAAGCCGCAGGGGACGGTCCGCGGCGGCCCCGTCCATGGCCTCGCTAATGCCTCGGGCAGCCGTCAGCGGCACACAGCGATTCCCCTGGCAGAGGCGCAGGGCCGGCAAATCCCCCGGCGGTGCCTCGAAGCGCCAGCGCACCCGGGTGATCTCGGCGCCGGCGGGGACCACCGCCGGGGGGATCAAGGGCGCCGAGACGCTGTCCCGGTCGACCAGCGAGATGCGCAGCGCCGGCGGCTCGGACACCCAACTGCCGGACGCGGCGGCCTGGCCGGCGATCAGCAGGGCGAGCAGCGCCGCCGGCCAGCGCCTCATGGGGCAATCACCAGCAGCTCGATGCCCAGGCCGGCGGCCACCCGGGCGAGGTTGTCCGGCAGTCCCCGCCGGGAGCGCGCCCCCGGTGAGAGCAGCAGCAGGCGTCGCGGCCCGGGTACCCGACTCAGGGCCATCAGCAGGCGATAGCCGCGGCGGAAGGCCTCGGGGCCGGGCGCCACCCAGAGCGCCCAGTGGCCACCAGCGGGATGACCCGCTATCGACGCCGGCGTCACCGACTCCAGGTGCCAATCGTCGGGGGCGCCGACCCAGCCCCAGCCCCGGGCGGCCCAGGCGGCCAGCAAGCCACGGGCCCGGGGTAACTCATCGGCGGAGAGTCCCAGCACCCGCAGATGGCGAGACGGGGTGGGCCTGGGCGACCTCGCCATAGCCGCCCTCCCGGTACGGGCCGCCTCGACCGGCGATGCTTCTCCCCGTGCCCTCGGTGCCGATGATTCATCTGCCGGCGGTTTCGGTGCCGGCGACGCCGGTACCAGCGCCTTCTCTTCCAGGGCGATCTCGATCAGCGCCTTGGCGATCGCCGTTTCGCGATCGTCTCGTGACGATGTCGCCGCCTCGGACGCCCCCTGAACCTCGGCCCAGCGCCGCAGGCCCTGGGCCTGATCGCTGCTCATGGCGCCACCTCCAGTCCCAGGGCCAGACTACGCAGGGCCTCGCGGGCCGCCAACAGCTGCACCAGGCCATCCAGTAGCCGGCCGGCGCTACGGCTGCGTCGCCCGCCCTGCAGGGCCAATAGCTCGCCGCGCAGGTCCTGGGCCCAGGTCGCCTCGCCCTGTTCCAGGCTCAACGCCAGGCCGGCCAGGCCGGCGGCCAGGGTCAGGCGCAGCTGGGGCTCCAGGGTCTCGAGCCCCGCCTCCGGCAACTGCTGCCAGGCGCGCCGGGTGAGGCGCTCCAGGGACTCCAGGGCCAACTGCTGACGCAGCAGCCCCAGGGCATCCCACTCCAGCCAGGCCGGCGACAGCCAGTAGCGCTGCCCGAGTGCGCGGCCGGCGTCGTCCTTGAGCACGCCGATCCAGGCCCAGAGGGCGCGATCCTCCTGGCGGCGGCTGCCCGCCGGCGAGGCCGCCACCGGCAGCTGATGCAATTCGAGGCTCGCCGGCCCCTGGCGATGGCGGCACGGCAGCGGCGTCAGGGCCTCGCCCTGCCCCGCCAGCTCGCCGAGCGCCAGGCGCTCGCCCCGGTGCCAGACCCGGGCACTGCCCTGGGCCTGGGCCAGCCAGGGATGGACCCGTTCGCCCAGCCAGTTCCAGGCCTCGCGGCCGGGCAGCCCGGGCAGCAGGTGGGCGCCGACGCCCAGCCCATCGGCCCAGGCCAGGCGTTCCTGCTCGCCGGCGGGTTGGCGATGCTGCAGGCTGGGCAGGCCCAGGCCGAGCCCCTGGGGGGTCAGACGCAGATCGGGCTGACGCCAGCCCTGGGCCTGGGGGCGCCGCCGCGCCCAGCGCATCAGCGCCTGGGGCGCCGCGCTCTCCCCCGCCTCGAAGCGGCCCCAGAGGCGCTCCAGCGCCTCGGTTTGTCGAGCCAGGGGCAAGCCGCCGGCCTGCCAGGCCTCGGCCAGGGGCAGGAAGGCGGGCAAGCTGGCCTGCAGGCGCTGCCAGGCGGCGCCGAGGGCGCGGCTCTGGCCGGCCAGCTCCTGGGACCAACTGGCCAATCGCGGCAACTCCGCGGCCACCCGGCCCTGGCTGGGCGACGCCTCGGCGGTGGCGAGTGCCGCCTCCACCAGGGCCTGGCCATCGGCGCGGGCCATGTCCTCGGGCACCTGCTGACCATGGCAGACGAAGTTGAGGCGCAGGCCGTGGCGAATCAGTGCATCCAGCAGCGGGCCGAGACGCGCCGCCTCGTCCTGCTTGGTCAGGATCACCTCCTCGAGGCGTGCCCCCGCCGCCTGGGCGGCGCGGCGGTAGGTGAGGACGATCTCCTCCAGGGTCTCCCCCTGGCTGGTGGCGCTGAGCATCAGCATCAGGCGCACCCGGCGCTCGCCCCGCTGCAGCCGCGCCACCTGATCCACCAGGCGCTGGTCGCGCTGGCTCATGCCCACGGTATCGATGATCACCAGGGCCTTGTCGGCCAGGCGCTCGAGCAGCCCCTCCAGGGGCGTCTCGGCGTCCAGGGCGTGGACCTCCACGCCGAGCAGATCGGCGTAGATGCGCAGCTGCTCGTGGGCACCGATGCGGTAGCTGTCGGTGGTCACCAGGGCCAACCCCTCGGGGCCGTGGCGCATCACATAGCGGGCCGCCAGCTTGGCGGTGGTGGTGGTCTTGCCGACTCCGGTGGGCCCCACCAGGGCCAGCACCCCGGCCTCGGCGAACAGGCTCGCCTCCTCCTCCCGGGTGGTCAGCCGCGAGGCCAGGGTACGCTTGAGCCAGGCCTGCACCGGCTCGGCCTCGGCGTCGTCCAGGGCCAGCTCGGTGGGCAGGCTGGCCAGCAACTCGCTGATCAGGGCATGGCCGAAGCCCGCCGCCACCAGTTGGCGCTGCAGGCCCTGGAGGGCGCCGGGGCGCCCCTGCCGGGCCGGCGGCTCCCGGGTCAGCAGCTGGCGCATATCCTGCACCTCGCTAAGCAGGCGCTGACTCAGGGCAATAAAATCGGCCTCCTGCCCGGCTGACTGAAGCAGGTCGGCGTCCCCGGCGGCCGGGGCCGTGGAATAGCCGGCCGGCTCCGGGGCCGCTTGATAGGCGGCCCGGGCGCGACTTAGCGGCCGGGGCGGCGGCGTCTCTTGGTTGATTTCCGGACCGTCGGCGTTCGCCTCATCAGGAGGCAGGCCAACCCCATGACGGGCCGCCAGGGCTTGGGCCCGAAGGGAATCGTCGCCGGAGCCCGGCGAGCCACCGGTCCCTGCCGGCGTCTCGGATAGGCTAACGCCGCTGCGCGCCGCCAGCGCTTGCGCGAAACTCGCCGGGCTGCGTCCGGCGGGCAGGCTAAAGCCCGCCTCCGGTTCGGTCGCCGCCTGCCGATACGCCGGTGTTTCCGGCCGCGCGTCGTTATTCGGGCTCGGCGCCTGGCGCTCGGCGGCCTCTTGCCGGGCCGCCTCGGCCTCCGCCATGGCCAGGATCTCGACGCCCGCCTCGGTGCGCCGATTGGCCAGGATCAGGGCATCATCGCCGAGGGCGCTGCGCACCCGGCGCATCGCCTCGCGCACATTGGCGCCCAGGAAGCGGGTCACGCTCATCCATTACCTCCCACCAGACTGGTGACTCTCAGGGTGCGATCATCGGGAATCTCGGCCTGGGACATCACCACCAGGTGGCGCAGGCGGCGGCGCAGGAAGCGCGCCAGCACCGGGCGCAGGCCGTGCTGCACCACCAGCACCGGCGGCTCGCCCTTGGCCTCCTGGCGCTCCAGGGCCTGCTCGGCCTGGGTCATCAGGGTCTCCGCCAGACCCGGTTCCAGGGCACCGCTGCCGTTCATCGCCTGCAGCAGCACCTGCTCCAACTGGGCATCGAGGCCGATCACATGCAGCTCATCCTGGCCCGGGAACCACTGCTGGGTGATGGCCCGCCCCAGGCTGACCCGCACCAGGCCGGTGAGCTCGCCCACGTCCTGCTGCTGGGGGGCATGCTCGGCCAGGGTATCGAGGATGGTGCGCAGGTCGCGGATCGATACCTCCTCGTCGAGCAGCTGCTGCAGCAGCCGCTGCAGCACGGTGAGGCTGATCGCCTTGGGCACCACTTCCTCCACCAGCGGCTTGTGCTCATCGCCCAGCTTGTCGAGCAACTGCTGCACCTCGCCGCGGCCGAGCATCTCGGCGGCGTGTTGATGCAGCAGGTGATTGAGGTGGGTGGCCACCACGGTGCCGGCATCCACCACCGTATAGCCATAGACCTGGGCGTGCTCCCGCTGGCCACCGTCGATCCACACCGCCGGCAGGCCGAAGGCGGGATCCTCGGTGACGGTGCCGTCGAGCTGGCCCGAGACCTGGCCCGGATCGATGGCCAGCCACTTGCCGGGGTAGGCCTCGGCGCGGCCGATCTCCACCCCCTTGAGGGTAATCACATAGGTGTTGGGGCCCAGCTCCAGGTTATCGCGGATATGTACCACCGGCGGCAGGAAGCCCACCTCCTGGGCGAACTTCTTGCGCACGCTCTTGATGCGCCCCAAGAGCTCGCCGTCCTGGCGCTGGTCGACCAGGGGAATCAGCCGATGCCCCACCTCCAGGCCCAGGGTATCGACCAGTTGCACATCGTCCCAGCTCGCCTCCGGGGCCTCCTGGGGCGCCGGCGGCGGGGCGCTCTCCGCCTGCTGCACCAGGGCCTCCTGCTGGCGCTTGATCAGCAGCCAGGCCAGGCCGCCCAGCAGGGCGGTGAAGACCAGGAAGACGAAGTTGGGCATGCCCGGCACCAGGCCCAGCAGGCCCATCACGCAGGCGGCCAGGATCATCACCTGGGGGTTGACGAACAGCTGGCTGATCATCTGCTGGCCCACGTCCTGGTCGGTGGTGACCCGGGACACGGTGACGCCGGCGGCGGTGGAGATCACCAGGGCGGGAATCTGCGCCACCAGGCCGTCGCCGATGGTCATCAGGGTATAGGTGCGGGCGGCGTCGGCGAAGGCCATGTCGTGCTGCAGCATGCCGATCAGCAGGCCGCCGATCACATTGACCACCATGATCACCAGGCCGGCCATGGCGTCGCCGCGCACGAACTTGCTGGCCCCGTCCATGGAGCCGTAGAAGTCGGCCTCCTGGGACACCTCGGCGCGACGCTTCCTGGCATCCTCCTCGCCGATCAGGCCGGCATTGAGGTCGGCATCGATGGCCATCTGCTTGCCGGGCATGGCGTCGAGCATAAAGCGTGCGCCCACTTCGGCGATCCGCCCGGCGCCCTTGGTGATGACCATGAAGTTGATCACCACCAGGATGGCGAAGACCACCAGGCCCACGGCGAAGTTGCCGCCGATCAGGAACTGACCGAAGGCCTCGATCACCTTGCCGGCGGCATCGCCGCCCTGGTGCCCCTCCATCAGGATCACCCGGGTCGAGGCCACGTTGAGGGAGAGCCGCAGCAGGGTGGTAAACAGCAGCACCGCGGGGAAGGCGGCGAAATCCAGCGGCTGACGGGTAAACATGCTGACCAGCAGCACCATCACCGCCAGGGCGATATTGAAGGTAAAGAAGAGATCCAGGGCGAAGGGCGGTAGCGGCAGGATCAGCATCGCCATCACCAGCAGGATCAACAAGGGCCCCGCCAGCAGCTTCATCTGCACATTGTTCGCCCAGTCGTAGCGACCCAGGTAATCGTTCAGCGCTCTCATCGAGGCTCCTCACTTGATGGCGACCCCGGGGGGACGGCCAGTTCATCCGGCACCGGCAGGTCGGTGGGGCGCGGCGGCGCCGGCTCGCCGCTGGCGTCGGCCCGCTTGAGGTTGAAGGCCCAGGCCATCACCTCGGCCACCGCGGTATACAGCGCCACCGGGATCTCGGCCTCGAGATCCACATGGCGGTAGAGGGCCCGGGCCAGGGGCGGCGCCTCCAGGCGCGGTATGCGATGCTCATCACCCAGCTCGCGAATGCGCTGCGCCACCGCATCGACGCCCTTGGCCACCACCCGGGGGGCCCCCATGCCGCCCTCCTCATAGCGCAGCGCCACCGCGTAGTGACTGGGGTTGGTGACGATCACATCGGCCTGGGGCACCTCGCTCATCATGCGGCCCCGGGCCATGGCCTGCTGCTGCTGACGAATCCGCGCCTTGACGTGGGGGTCGCCCTCCGACTCCTTGTGCTCGCGCTTGACCTCTTCCTTGGACATGCGCAGCTTCTTGGCATGGCTCCATAGCTGGTAGGGCACGTCGATCAGGATCACCACCAGCAGCGTCAGCACGATCAATCCCGCGGCCAGCGCCGCCAGGCGCAGGGCGCTGGCCAGGGCCTGCTGGATCGGCTGGTCCATCAGCGCCAGGAACTGCCCCTTGGTGCTCCACAGGAAGGCCACCGCCACGCCGCCCACCAACAGCGACTTGGCGATCGCCTTGGCCAGCTCCACCAGGGCCTGGACGCCGAAGATGCGCTTGAGCCCCTTGAAGAGGTTGAGTTTGCTGAGCTGGGGCTTGAGGGACTTGGCGGAGATCAGCCAGCCACCGAGCAGCGCCGGCGCCACCAGGGCCACCACGGTCAACAGCAGGAAGAGCGGCAGCAGCGCCAGCAGGGTGCGTTCGCCCAGGGTCCAGGCGTGGCTGAGCATCGGCATGGTTTCGAAGGCGTGGCGTCGTTCGAAGAGGAAGGCCTGCTCCATCACCAGGCCGAGCTGGCCGTAGAGCATCTCGCCCAGGGTCCAGAAACCGATCACCCCCGCCAGCAGCAACATAAAGGTGGTGAGCTCGCGGGAACGGGCGACCTGCCCCTCCTCCCGGGACTTCTCCCGGCGTCGTGGCGTCGCCTCTTCGGTCTTTTCCTGGTCGTCGTTGCTGCCCTCGGCCATGGCCCGTCCCGTTGCTCACGGACAGCTCCACTGCCCGGGCCCCATTGTGGGCAAGGGGGGAAAGGGGCGATACGCCAAAAAGCGCGGTCAATCGTGGCCTTATCCACGACTACCGAACATCTTGATGAAAAGAGATTCTGGGGCCCGGGGCTTTCCTGGGGTCAAGCCGTCGCGGGGCGCTGTGAACCCGTCCCTGGGCGCTACTTTTGCCATCCATGGCAAAAAACCCCCGCTCCGTCCCGCCCCCAGCGCCCCTAAGCAAAGTTGCCTCGATAAGTGGGTCAGTCAGAAGCCCAGTTCGTCGAGCAGGTCGTCCACCTGGTCCTGGCTGGTGACGATATCGGTGCCCTCCGGCTTGATCTGGGGCCCGTTGAGCAGCGATTCCTCGCGCTTCTTGGCGTCGGCCTCCCACTGGCCGGCGGCGCGCCGCTGCATGGCCTCGCGCTCCTCGCCATCCGGCACCGTGTCCAGCAGCACCTGCACCAGCTGGTGCTCGATCTCGCGGATCACGTCCATCATCTTCTTGATGACCTGGCCGGTGAGGTCCTGGAAGTCCTGGGCCATCATGATCTCGAGGAGCTCCTTGTTGGTGGCCTGGGTCACCTCCGGCACCGCGCCCAGGTAGTGGCGCGTCTCGCGCACCAGCGCCTTGGCCTGATCGAGCTCCATGGGGTGCTCGAACCACTCGGCCCAGCGCTTGTCCAGGGCCTCGGCCTCGCTGCCCAGCTGGTCCTGCAGGGGCTGGGCCCGGTCGATGGCGTTCAGCGCCCGCTCCGCGGCCTGCTCGGTCATATTGGCCACGTAGTTGAGGCGGTCCCGGGCGTCGGGAATCGCCTCGGCGGCCTTTTCGATCTCCTTGTCGAGCCCCAGTTCCCGCATGCTGTCCCGCAGCATGCGGGTCAGAGAGCCGATGCGCTGAATCAGTTCATCGGGAGCACCCTGCTGGGCCGACCCTTGGGAAGCCTCACCGCTCATTCGCATCTCCTATGGGGGATATCGCCCCGGTCTCGTTACTTGCCCAGCTTCTCGAAGATCTTGTTGAGCTTCTCTTCCAGGGTCGCCGAGGTGAACGGCTTGACCACGTAGCCATTGGCGCCGGCCTGGGCGGCGGCGATGATGTTCTCCTTCTTGGCCTCGGCGGTGACCATCAGCACCGGCAGGGACTTGAGGGCATCATCGGCGCGGATCTGCTTGAGCATCTCCAGGCCATCCATATTGGGCATGTTCCAGTCGGAGACGACGAACTCGAAGCCGCCGCCGCGCAGCTTGCTCAGGGCGTCCTGGCCATCCTCGGCCTCGTCCACGTTGGTGAAGCCCAATTCCTTGAGCAGGCTACGCACGATGCGGCGCATGGTGGGGAAGTCGTCGACCACCAAAATGCTCATATTCTTGTCGGCCATTACCTTTCCTCGTTACTGCTTGGCTATCGATCGATGGCGACCGGCGAACCGGTCGTCAGGGAACACTACTGCGCTTTTTCATTGTCCCGGCGGCCCGGCCGCCGGGGTCAGAATTCTTCCCAGTCGTCCTCGGTCAGGGCCTTCTGATGCCGGGGGCCGGGGCGGGCCGGCAGCGAGCGGGCGGCGCCGGGTGCCGGCGTGGCCCGCTCGGCCCGGGGTGCCGGCATGGCGGCGTCGCCCTGGGCCAGGCGGAACAGGGCCACCGCCCGCTCCAGCCGCGAGGCCTGATCCTCCAGGGAGGCGGCAGCGGCGGCGGCCTGCTGCACCAGGGAGGCGTTCTGCTGGGTCACCTCGTCCATCTGCGTCACCGCCTGGCCGACCTGCTCGATGCCGTCGCTCTGCTCCTGGGAGGCGGCGGAGATCTCGTCCATGATATCGGTGACCCGTTTCACCGCCGCCACCACCTCCTGCATGGTGGCGCCGGCCTGTTCCACCAGGCTGGAGCCCTCCTGCACCTGAGCCACCGAGCCGTCGATCAGCGCCTTGATCTCCTTGGCCGCGTCCGCCGAGCGGCTGGCCAGGTTGCGCACCTCGCCGGCCACCACCGCGAAGCCGCGGCCCTGCTCGCCGGCCCGGGCCGCCTCCACCGAGGCGTTGAGCGCCAGGATATTGGTCTGGAAGGCGATGGAATCGATCACCCCGGTGATATCCGCCACCTTCTGGGAGCTGTCGGCGATGCCATGCATGGTGGTCACCACCCGCTGCACCACCTCGCCGCCGCGCTCGGCGGTGCTGGAGGCCTCCCGGGCCAGGCCGCTGGCCTGGCGGGCATTGTCGGCGTTCTGCTTCACCGTGGCGGTGAGCTCCTCCATGCTCGAGGCGGTCTCCTCCAGGGAGGCGGCCTGCTGCTCGGTGCGCGAAGAGAGATCGGCATTGCCGCTGGCGATCTCGCGGGTGCCGCCATGGATGGCGGCACTGCTGTCGCGCACCGTGCCCACGGTGCGGGCCAGGCCCTGCTGCATCTCGCGCATGGCGGCGAACAGCTCGCCGATCTCGTTGCGGCTAAGCACCTTGATCTCCCCGGAGAGATCGGCCTTGGCGATGCGCTTGAGGCTCTCCACCGCCTGCCCCAGGGGGCGAATCACGATCCGGCGCAGGCTGAGGTAGAGCATCACCAGCATCACGCCGGTGGCCAGCACCACCGCCAGGCCGATCCAGGCGAAGCGGCTGGAACGCGCCCCGTAGTCATGCATCAGCGCCTGGTTGCGGCGAAAACCGTAGTCGGAGAAGGCGGCGGCGCTCGCCTCCAGGGCCTCGCTCGGGGCTACCAGGGCTTCGCGCCGCGCCTCGAAGTCGCCAAGCTCCCCACGGATCAGCGCCTGATGCTGGCGCTGCACCAGCGTCAACAGGTTCGAGAACTCTCGCTCCAGGGCCGCCGCCAGCTCCTCGCCCTGGGGCGTCTTGGGCGTGGCCACGAAGTTGTTGAAGTGCTCCTCGGCCCGCTCCAGCAGCTCGCCGCCACGGTCGAGCCCCTGCTCGGCCTCGGCCTGTCGAGACTGGTGGAGGTGGCTGGCGGCGCCGCCCAGCTCGACCCGCGCCTGGAAGAGCAGGCCCTCGGCGCGGTTGACTTCGTTGAGCTGCTCGACGCTGATCTGATAGAGGGTCCGCAGGGTGCGGTCGGCATTGCGATCCACCAGCCCCCCCATCAGCGCCACGCTGCCGAAGAAGACCACGAAGCAGGCCAGTACGCCGATCATGGCTCCGTGGATACTTATCCTGCGCAATACTCCGAGCATCATTAGCCCCTCGCTTTTTTGGAATTATATCAAGGCGTTGCCCCACTAGACTCGCTGGGCGCGCCCGGAGGCGGCCACCAGGGCCATCAGCCGGGGCGCCATCTCGTCCAGGCTCACCACCTCGGCGGCGCCGCCGATGGCGATCGCCTCCCGGGGCATGCCGAAGACCACGCAACTGGCCTCGTCCTGGGCCAGGGTCACCGCCCCAGCCTGGCGCATCTCCAGGAGCCCCTGGGCACCGTCCTTGCCCATGCCAGTGAGCAGGGCGCCGATGGCGTTGCGACCGGCCTGCTGGGCGGCGGAATGGAACAGCACGTCCACCGAGGGGCGATGGCGATTGACCGGCGGGCCGCCATCCAGGTGCACCACATAGTTGGCGCCGCTGCGGGCCAGTTGCAGGTGGGCGTCCCCCGGGGCGATATAGGCGTGCCCCGGCAGGATGCGCTCGCCATCCTCGGCCTCCTTGACGCGGATGCGGCATAGGCGATCGAGGCGCTCGGCGAAGGAGCGGGTGAAACCGCCGGGCATATGCTGGGCAATCAGGATCGCCGGGGCATTGGCCGGCAAGGGCTCCAGCACCTGGCGAATCGCCTCGGTGCCGCCGGTGGAGGCGCCGATGATCAGCAGCTTCTCGCTGGACACCAGCGGCGCCTTGAGGGCCGCCGGGCGTGGCGCCGAGGCGTCGCGGCGCGCCTGGCGGGGCCGCGAGCGGGCCGCCGCGCGCAGCTTCTCGGCGATCTCCTCGCCATACTCGAGCATGTTCTGGCGGATGCCCATCTGCGGCTTGGCGACGAAGTCCAGGGCGCCCAGTTCCAGGGCACGCAGGGTGATCTCGGAGCCGGCCTGGGTCAGCGACGAGACCATCAGCACCGGCATCGGCCTCAGGCGCATCAGACGCTCGAGGAAGTCGAGGCCGTCCATGCGCGGCATCTCCACGTCCAGGGTCAGGACATCCGGGTTGTGCTGCTTGATCAGATCCCGGGCCACCAGGGGGTTAGGGGCCACGGCCACCACTTCCATGTCGGGCTGGTGATTGATGATCTCGGTGAGGAGCTCACGGATCAGCGCCGAGTCATCGACGCACAGCACCTTGATCTTGGCTGCACTCAAGGCAGTCCTCCTTGGCTGGGGCGTCACGGCGGCGCCCAACGACATTCAACTGGGGATATCGGCCGATCCCGTGGCGACTTTAACGGGGCGCCTTGATATAGACGGTCTGCCCCCGCAGGCGGAAGGCTTCGCTGATATAGGAGAAATTCTCCGAGTGGCCGGCGAACAGCAGCCCGTCCGGCTTGAGCAGCGGGGCAAAGCGCTCGAGGATCCGCGCCTGGGTCGCCTTGTCGAAGTAGATCATCACGTTGCGGCAGAAGATCGCATCGAAGGGGCCCGTTACCGACCAGCCAGGGGCGAGCAGATTGAGCGCCTCGAAGTGGACCCGGTCGGCCAGCTCCGGGCGCACCTTGGCCATGCCCGCATGGCGGCCGTTGCCGCGCAGGAAGAAGCGCTTGATGCGCGCCTCGTCGAGCTTGCGCACCTGCTCCATGGGATAGATGCCGGCCCGCGCCCGGGCCAGGGCATCGGTATCGATATCGGTGGCGATCACCTCGGCCTGCGACGCCCGGGAGCCCAGCGCCTCCGCCAGGGTCATGGCGATGGAGTAGGGCTCCTCGCCGGTGGAGGCCGCCGCGCACCACACCCGGATCGGCCCGGGGCGGTCGCGCACCTGCTCCGCCAGCAGCGGAAAGTGGTGCGCCTCGCGGAAGAAGGCGGTGAGGTTGGTGGTCAAGGCGTTGGTGAAGGCCTCCCACTCCTTGGCCTGGGGCTGACGCTCGAGGCGCGCCAGGTAATCGCCGAAGCGCGTCAGGCCGTGGTGGCGCAGGCGTTTGGCCAGCCGGCTATAGACCATCTCCCGCTTATGCTCCGCCAGGACGATGCCGGCGCGCTGGTAGATCAGCTCGCGAATTCGCGCGAAGTCGGACTCGGTCAGTTCGAGATCCTTCTCGAGGGCGCCGGCCGGCTGGCCGGCGCTCTCCCATGACGAGATTCCGTTCAAAATGCTTCCCACTCCTCGGTGGCGGCATCCCTACGGGATGCCAGGGCCGGATGACGCGCCCCGCCGTCGTCGTCCTGCTCGGCACGCGGTTCGACTCGGGCCAGGCGCCGCTCGCCTTGCTCGCCGCGGCGCTGTTCCCGGGCCAGGGCCGCCTTGGCGGCCTGGATCTCCTCGACGCCGCTGCCGGCCAGGCGGAAGGCGGCCACCGCATTGGCCAGCTGCAGGGCCTGATGCTCGAGGCTCGAGGCCGCGGCCGCGGACTGCTGCACCAGGGAGGCGTTCTGCTGGGTGACGTCGTCCATCTGGCTGATGGCCTGGTTGATCTGGTTGATCCCCGAGCTCTGCTCCTCGGAGGCCGAGGAGATCTCGCCCATGATGTCGTTGACCCGGGTCGCCGCGGCCACCACCTCCTCGATGGCCCCCTCGGCGCGCTGCACCAGGCCGGCGCCGCTGCTGATCTCCTTGGCCGAGCCGTCGATCAACTGGCGGATCTCGCCGGCGGCGTTGGCGGAGCGGCTGGCCAGGTTGCGCACCTCGCCGGCCACCACCGCGAAGCCGCGGCCCTGCTCGCCGGCCCGGGCCGCCTCCACCGAGGCGTTGAGCGCCAGGATATTGGTCTGGAAGGCGATGGAGTCGATGACGTCGATGATCTCGGTCATCTTGCGGGACTGCTCGGTGATGCGCCCCATGGTCTCCACCACCTGGCCCATCAGCTCGCCGGCCTGGCCCACCTGGGTGGCGTTGTCCACCGCCAGGCCGCTGGCCTGGCGGGCATTGTCGGCGTTCTGCTGCACCGTGGTGGTCATCTCCTCCATGCTCGAGGCGGTCTGCTGCAGCGAAGCGGCCTGCTGCTCGGTACGCGAGGAGAGGTCCTCGTTGCCCTGGGCGATATCCCGCGCCGCCGGGGTCACCACGGAGACGCCGCGATTGACGTCGCCGACGATGCTGCCGAGGCTCTTGCGCATGATATCCAGGGCACTCATCAGGCGACCGATCTCGTCGCGGCGCCGCGACGGCATGCTGGCCCCCAGGTTGCCGGCGGCCATCTGCAGGGTGAAGGCGGTGGAGTCCTTGAGCGCGCGGGCCATGCTGCGCACCACCAGGGTGCCCAGCCCCACCAGCAGCACCAGGCCGGCGATCAGCATGGCCAACTGGGCCACCATCATCTGCCCCTTGCCGGCCTCGGCCTCCTCGGCCATCGCCAGGGCGGCGGCCTGCTTGTCATCGATCAGGCCATTGACCTGGGCGGAGAGCTCGCGACCGCTGGACCGCAGGTTGTCGCGGCGCTGCTGGGCGCCGGTGAAGATCTCGAAGGCGTCCTCCGAGGAGAGCACCTGGACCATCGCCAGGATGCCCTCCTCGATATAGGCGCTCAGGCCCTCATCGAAGGCGTCGGCCCGGGCGTTATGGTTGGCCTCCCGGGCGCGGAACTCGCCCCAGATGCCTTCCAGGCGCTCGGCCACCCCGCCCAGTTCCTCGACCAGGCGATCGGCATTCTGCACCAGCTCCATCTGGTTGGTGGTCAACAGGGACTCGTAGCCGGCGGCGATCAGGCGATCGATCTGCTGCAGCCGCGCCACGTCCTGGAGACCGTCGCGATTGAGGGTCTGCAGCCGCTCGCCGGAGGCCTGCAGGCCATACAGGCCCAGCAAGCCACTGCCCAGCAGCAGTACCATGGAGATCGCCACCATGCCGGTGATGCGGGCACGCATGGAGCCCAGGTTGATCCGCTTGAGCTTGGCCAACACCCCGCGACGGCGCAGCCGGCCGCGATGCAGGGTCAGGTGCTTGCCATGCCCCTCGCGAAGCTCCCGATAGGCCGCCTCGGCCTGGGCCACCTCCTCGCGGCTCGGCTTGACGCGCACCGAGGCGTAGCCCACCGTCTCGCCGTTCTCGATGATGGGGGTGACGCTGGCATGCACCCAGTAGAAGTCGCCGCACTTGCGACGATTCTTGACCACCCCGACCCAGGTCTCGCCCTCCGCGAGGGTCTCCCAGAGGTTGGCGAAGGCCGCCTCCGGCATCTCCGGGTGGCGCACCAGGTTATGGGGCGCGCCGATCAGCTCCTCGGCGGTGAACCCGCTCACCTCGATAAAGGCCGGGTTGGCGTAGGTGATGCGCCCCTTGAGGTCGGTGCGCGAGATCAGGAAGGTGTGCTCGTCGAGTTCGTATTCGCGACGGGTCACCGGCTGGTTATTACGCATATCGTGGCTCCCTGCGAGGCGCCCCTGCGGGGCACCGGGTCGTTTATTTTTTATTGATTAAAAACTTTCCCAGTCGTCTTCTGGGTGGCTCGCGGTGCTGGCCACCGGCGGCCTGGCGGCCGGCGCGCTCGTCGCCGGGCGCTTCTGGCCCCCCAGGTCGGGCAGCCAGCGGGCCAGGTCGTCGTCGCTACCCGTCTCGTTGATGCGGAACTGGGAGACCGCCTCGCGCAGCCGCGCCGCCTCTTCCTCCAGGGCCCCCGCCGCGGAGGCGGCCTGCTGCACCAGGGTGGCGTTCTGCTGGGTCACCTGATCCATCTGGGTCACCGCCTGGTTGACCTGGAGGATGCCGTGACTCTGCTCCTGGGAGGCCGAGGCGATCTCGTCCATGATGTCGCTGACCTTCTGCACCGCCTGGACGATCTCGCCCATGGTCTGGCCGGCGCGATCGACCAGCGAGGAGCCGGCATCCACCTTGGCCACCGAGGCATCGATCAGCTCGCGGATCTGGCGGGCCGCCTCGCCGCTGCGGCTGGCCAGGTTGCGTACCTCGCCGGCCACCACCGCGAAGCCGCGGCCCTGCTCGCCGGCCCGGGCCGCCTCCACCGAGGCGTTCAGCGCCAGGATATTGGTCTGGAAGGCGATAGAGTCGATCAGGCCGATGATCTCGGTGACCTGCCGCGAGCTGTCGCTGATCTCGCGCATGGTCTCCACCACCTGGCCCACCACCTCGCCGCCATGGCCGGCGGTCTGGGAGGCCTCCTCGGCCAGTCGACTGGCCTGGCGGGCATTGTCGGCGTTCTGCTCCACGGTGGAGGTGAGCTCTTCCATACTCGAGGCGGTCTCCGCCAGGGAGGCGGACTGCTGCTCGGTGCGCGCCGAGAGGTCCTGGTTGCCGCTGGCGATCTCCTGGGTGCCGCCATAGATCGACTGACTGCCCTGGCGAACCCGGCTCACGGTGCGCGACAGGCCGTCCTGCATCTGCGCCAGGGCACCATAGAGGCGACCGATCTCGTTGTTACCGCGGCGCTCGATGGCCGCGGAGAGATCGCCCTCGGCGATGCGCTCGCAGTGGTCGACGGCCCGGCCCAGGGGACGGATCACGTTGACGGTGACGCCCCACAACACCCCCACCACGATGGCAGCAGCCACCAGCAGCACCAGGATGATGGCCAGCTTGACCGCATTGGCGACGCTGAAGAAGTTCTCGTAGCGCTGGGTGCCCTCGGCCTCCACGGTGTGGAAGAAATTCACCGCATCGGCATAGAACTTGGCGTTGAGGCGATCGGCGGTCTCGCGCAGGGCCTGGAAGCGCTCGACATCGCCCTCGGCCAGGGCCCGCTGCTGGGGATAGAGGGCCTGGGCGAAGAGCGCCTCGACGCTGGCGCCGATGGGCGGAATCAGCGCCTCGTTCTCCGGCTGGGCGGGCAGGGCCTGGAACTCCGCGAAGACGCCTTCGATGGTGTCCAGGCGCTCGCCCAGCTCGGCGGCCGCCTGTTGCGCCTGGCGACGCTCGGCGCCACCGTCCGCCTCGCGGAGGCGCGCCTGGGTGTTCTCCATGGCGATGCGGGTGGCCAGCATCATCGAGTTGGCGCGGTTGAGGGTGGCCTGCTGATCCACGTTGACGGCGCTGAAGGCCGCCAGCTCGCGCTGGCTGTGATTGACGGCATAGAGGCCCAGGCCGCTGAGCAGCAGCAGCAGGGCACTGAAGGTGACAAGTACCAGGGTCCAGCTGACCCTCACGGTCATATTATCGAGAAGCTTCACGACTACCCCTTGCGTTACCTGACCCCGCCAGCGGCGGGGATTCTTGAGCGTTTCGCCGCGGCCAGCCGCGGCGCGAATCAGGGTCGTTGTTGTTGTTTACCCGACGCTCTGCGGCGTCTTGCGGCCGGGCTCCTGGCCCGACCCTTCCCCGCTATTCGCCGACGCTCTCCACCAGCGCCATCTCCTCGCTGGTCAGCAGCTTGTCGATATCCACCAGCACCAGCATGCGGTCCTCCAGGCTACCCAGGCCGCTCAGGTAGTCGGAGGAGAGGGTCACGCCGAACTCCGGGGCCGGCTTGATCTGCTCCGGGGTCAGGGTCATGACGTCGGAGACGCCATCCACCACGATGCCCACCACCCGCGGGCCGACATTGACCACGATCACCACCGTCTGGCCGCCGTACTCCACCTTGTCCAGGTGGAACTTGATGCGCAGGTCGACGATCGGCACGATCACCCCGCGCAGGTTGGTGACGCCCTTGATGAAGTCGGGGGCGTTGGCGATGCGGGTGACGTTCTCGTAGCCACGGATCTCCTGCACCTTGAGGATATCGATGGCGTACTCCTCCTCTCCCAGGGAGAAGACCAGGAATTCACGGCTATCGGCGTCCACGGCGGCCACACTGGCCACATTCATCTCGCTCATGAGGGCTCAACCTCCTTCTCGGGCTGGGGCAGGTAGGGGGTCGGCGCTTGCCGACGCTGGTCATGGGCGGCCTGCTGCTTGCCCTGATTGAGGCGATGCAGGCCGGCGATATCGAGAATCAGGGCGACGCTGCCGTCGCCGAGGATGGTGGCGGCGGAGACGCCGGGCACCTTGCGGTAATTGGTCTCCAGGTTCTTGACCACCACCTGCTGCTGGCCGAGCAGGTCATCCACCAGCAGGGCATAGCGGCGCCCCTCGCCCTGGACGATCACCGCGATGCAGCGGGTCGGCTCGGTGCAGGCGCCGCTCACGTCCAGGGCCTGGTGCACCGCCACCACCGGCAGGTATTCGTCGCGTACCTTGAGCACCACATCGTCGCCGGCCATGGCGTAGAGGTCCTCCTGGCGCGGCTGCAGCGACTCCAGTACCGCCGACAGCGGCAGGATAAAGACCTCCTCGCCGACCTTGATGGACATGCCATCGAGGATCGCCAGGGTCAGCGGCAGCACGATACGGGTGGTGGTGCCCTGCCCCGGCCGCGAGAGGATCTCCACATGGCCGCCCATTTCCTGGATGTTGCGCTTGACCACGTCCATGCCGACGCCGCGGCCGGAGACATCGCTGACCTCCTTGGCGGTGGAGAAGCCCGGGGCGAAGATCAGCTGCCAGACCTCGTCGTCGCTCATGGCGTCGGAGACCGAGAGGCCGTTCTCGCGGGCCTTGGCCAGCAGCTTGTCGCGGTTGAGGCCGGCGCCGTCGTCGATCACCTCGATGAGGATATTGCCGCCCTGGTGCTGGGCGGAGAGGGTCAGGCGACCGGTCGGCGGCTTGCCGGCGGCCTCGCGGGCCTCGGGGGACTCGATGCCGTGATCGAGGCTGTTGCGCACCAGGTGGGTCAGGGGATCGATGATGCGCTCGGTGAGGCTCTTGTCGAGCTCGGTGGACTCGCCCTCGGTGACCAGCTCCACGTCCTTGTCGAGCTTCTTGGCCAGGTCGCGGACCAGCCGCGGGAAGCGGCTGAACACATAGTCCATGGGCACCATGCGGATCGACATCACCGCCTCCTGGAGATCCCGGGCATTGCGCTGCAACAGGCTCATGCCGTTGACCAGGGCGCTATTGGCGACGTTATCCAGCTCGCTGACGGTCTGGTCGAGCATCGACTGGGTGATGATCAGCTCGCCCACCAGGTTGATGATCTGGTCCACCTTGTTGACCGGCACGCGGATCGAGGTGGACTCGCCGCCCTTGGCGGCGGCCTTCGCGGGTGACTTGCCCGGCGCCTTGGCCACGGGCTTGGCGGGGGACTCGGCGGCCGCCGCGGGCGGACTCTCGACCTGGAGTGCCTCGGGCTGCGGCGTCTCTGCCTGAGGGGCCGGTGCCGGCTCGGGCTGGCCATCGGAGGCCCCCACCGCGCGGATCTCCAGTTGCTCCGGCTCGACGATAAAGCACATCACCGCCTCGATCTCGTCGCGATCGCTGGCGGTGGCCAGGCTCACCTCATAGCGCGCGCTATCGCCGTCCCGGCCCTTGATCTCGCCCAGGTGGCCCAGTTCCTCGATCAGCAGTTCGCGATCCTTGTCGCCCACCTCGAGCAGGGCCACCACCAGGTTGGCGCCCTCGGCAGCGGCCCGGGGCGCCGGCTCGGGGTCCGGCTCGGGGTCCGGTTCGGGGGCCGCCGCGGGCTCGGCTTGCGGCTCGGAGCCCGGTGTCGCCGCGGCCCCGCCGGCCGGCGCGCCACCCTCCAGGTCCTGACCCATCTCGTCCAGGGCGATCTGCTGCAGCACCTTGCAGATGCGCTCGAAGGCCTCCGGGTCGGGCTCGGCGCCCTGGCGATAGGCGTCCAGCTGATCGTTCAACATATCCTTGGTTTCCAGAAAGGTATCGACGATATCGCGACGCAGGGTCAGCTCGCCGCGCCGGGTATGATCGAGCAGGTTCTCGAACAGGTGCGTGGTCTGCTGGAGCACGTCGAAGCCGAAGGTACCGGCCCCGCCCTTGATGGAGTGAGCCGCCCGGAAGATCGCATTGAGCTGCTCGGGGTCGGGCGCCTCGAGATCCAGCTCGAGGAGGTGGCGCTCCATGTCCGCCAGCAGCTCCTCCGCCTCTTCGAAGAACGTTTCGTAGAAATCACTGAAATCCATGCTAGTCCCCGCCTTGTGATTCGACTGTCAGGTGACGCTCAGGGCGCGTCGCCCGACGCCCTCGTCGCCGCCTCGCCGGTGTCGGCGACCTGCCCCTGGGAGAGGATCTGCTCGGCGCTCCATTCGTCCAGCACCACCAGGCTGATGCGCCGGTTCATGGCATCGTCGGGCTCGGTGTCCTCCATGGGCACCCGGTCGGCCAGGCCGGCGACCCGCAGCAGGCGATCCGCCTCCAGGCCACCGGCCACCAGCTCGCGTCGGGAGGCATTGGCCCGGTCGCCGGAGAGTTCCCAGTTGCTGTAGCCGCGATAACCGCCGGCATAGGGCACGCTGTCGGTGTGGCCGCTGATGCTGAGGCGATTGGGCAGTTCGTTGAGCAGCGGCGCGATGGTGCGCAGCAGCTCGCGCATATAGGGCGCCACCCGGTCGCTGCCCAGCTCGAACATGGGGCGCCGCTCGGAATCCACCAACTGGATGCGCAGCCCCTCCTGGGTCAGGTCCAGGTGCATCTGGTCGCGCAGCAGGCGCAGCTCCGGATGGGCCTGGATCGCCGCCTCGATGCGCCGTTGCAGCTCGCGCAGGCGACGCCGCTCCTCGGCGCGCTGGCGCAGGCGCTCCGGCTCCACCGTCGGGCGGCTCTGGTCGCGCAGCTCGATCCGCGCCCGCTCGCCTTCGGCATGGGCCGGATCGGGGCCGCCACCGGGGATGGCGCTATCGCTGGAGGTAGTGCGGTCACCGCCGGCGATGGCGGTGGTCAGCGGCGTGCGAAAGTATTCGGCCACCGCCTCGAGCTCCTCGCGACTCGATGAGGAGAGGATCCACAACACCAGGAAGAGCGCCATCAGGGCGGTCATGAAGTCGGCCAGGGCGATCTTCCAGGCGCCGCCATGGTGGCTACGCACCACCTTCTTGCGGCGAATGATGATGGGGCGGCGCTGCTCGCTCATGCGCCACCCTTGGCCGCGCGCACATGCTCCTCCAGCTCGATGAAGCTGGGACGCTCGGCGCTATGCAGCGCCTTGCGGCCAAACTCCACCGCCACCTGGGGGGCACAACCGTTGAGGCTGGCCAGCAGGGTCACTCGCACGCATTGCAGCATCTTGACGCCCTCTGCCACCTGGCGCTCGATGCGGTGGGCCAGCGGATTGACGAAGCCGTAGGCCAGCAGGATGCCGAGGAAGGTGCCCACCAGGGCGTGAGCGATCATGACGCCCATCTCCTCGGCGCCGGCATCGGCGGAGCTCAGGGCCTTTACCACCCCCATCACCGCCGCCACGATACCGAAGGCCGGCAGGGCATCACCCACCTTGGCCAGGGCATCGGCGGGGACATTCGCCTCGTGTTCGAAGGCCTCGATCTCGTGGAGCATCAGCTCGTCCAGCTCCAGGGGATCCATGCTGCCGCTGACCATCAGACGCAGGTAGTCGGTGAGGAAGCCCATGATCAGGGAATCCTTGAGGATGCGCGGATGCTCATTGAACAGGGCGCTCTCCTCGGGATTATCGATGTCGCGCTCGATGCCCAGCATGCCTTCCCGGCGCATCTTGGTCAGCAGCTTGTACTGCAGGGCCATCAGCTCCATGTAGGCCTCCTTGTCATAGCGCGTGGTGCGCTTGAGCTTGGAGGCGGTACGCAGGGTCGCCATGATCGCCTTGCCGTTGTTGGCGGCGATAAAGGCGCCCACGGCGGCCCCGCAGATCATCAGGATCTCGGTGGGCTGGTAGAGGGGGCCCAGGTTGCCGCCGGCCAGCACGAAGCCGCCGAAGACGGAGAGGGTCACGATCAGGAATCCAATGGGTATCAGCACGGCCAGGGTCCTTCGCTACTGCATGGATGGCATCAACCGGGTTATCGGCATCCGCGCAGGCGACTTGAGGCGACCCACGAAAAAATCTCGCCAGGATGCACGAGGCCCCGCCGCCGGAACACCGGGGCGGGGCCTCGATCACACCGAGAAGAGAGCCCTAACGACTCGCCACGCGGGCCTCGGGCAGGCCTTGCGCCGGGGCCTCCTGACGCTTGCTCTTCTTGGTCTTGCCGGCCCGGGAGGGGGGCTGGCAGATGCCACACACATAGCCCTGCCCCGGGGTATGGGCATGGGTCACGAAACGCCCGCCACAGCAGGTGCACTCGGTGAGCTCGAGCATCTCGCTCTCGAAGAAACGCACCAGGGTCCAGGCCCGGGTCAGCCCCAGCACCGGCTCGCCGCCATCGAAGGCCACCTGCTCCAGGTAGAGCCGGAAAGCCTTGACGAAGCCCTCCATGCGGGCACAGCCATGGTCCTCGGTGAGCCGCAGATAGAAGTTGTAGAACAGGGACGAATGGATGTTCGGCAGCCAGGTGATAAACCAGTCGGTGGAGAACGGCAGCATCCCCTTGGGAGGCGACATGCCGCGCACCTCCTTGTAGAGCTTGACGAGTCGGCTGCGACTCAGCTCGGTCTCGGTCTCCAGTACCTGCAGGCGGGCCCCCAGTTCGATCAGCTCGATGGCGAGCTGCACCTGGTGCATCTCCTTGACCAGACTCTTGTCAGTCACGGCTCACCCCCTCGCGTCGATGGAGGCGGCGCCGGCCCCGATGGCCGACATCAGCAGGGCCGCATGGGAAGAGCCCAGCCCCTGGTCGCGGGGATTGCTGGTGAGCCGCTCCAGTTGGGTGACGTTGTCGAAATTGAGGCGACAGAGCAACTGGTTGGTGCGCGCCAGGCGACCCAGTTGCTTGCCGGAGAGGGAGAGGATCAGATCCGCCATGGCGTCGTCCATCTTAAGACGGAACATGGCCGTGGCGCGATCCTCGCTGAGTAGCCGTTGCACCAGCAACAGATACGACAGATTCAGATCCTGGATGTCATCCAGAACACTATCCATTTGCATTATGACAGATTCCCTACATACCCAAGTGTTCCGGGGTCGCGTCGATGACGCCCCGATTCTTATGGCCAATCGCTATGTTTGTGCTTGTGACGATCGGCATG
This sequence comes from Halomonas sp. H5, assembly GCF_050613175.1. GTDB lineage: Bacteria > Pseudomonadota > Gammaproteobacteria > Pseudomonadales > Halomonadaceae > Bisbaumannia > Bisbaumannia salifodinae. The sequence goes on along the minus strand of NZ_CP192510.1, from coordinate 1,370,194 downwards.
CCTTTTATTAGGCATAATCGTACAGAGTTGTAAGATTTTTATGACAGCTTTTCAAGCCACGCCCATAAACGGTCGCTCTGACCGTCTCCCGGCGCGGGTCCTGGTTGCAGGCGAGAACTTTGCAAAAACAAGCCACTGTCGACGGTAACCGGCGACACCCGACGGGCATCCGGTATACAAAAAACTACACAAAGTGAGGTCAATCTCACCCGAAGGGAGGGGATTATCGGGCCTCGCCCCGCTCGACGCCCCTGACCCAGATCAATAACTCCGCAATTACCTGATAGAGGGCCGGCGGGATGCGCTCGTCCAGGTCGAGCTGCATCAGCAAGGCCACCAGTTCCGGCGAGTCATGGACCTGCAGGCCGCTCTCCCTGGCCGCGGCGATGATCCGCTCGGCCAGTTCCCCGTAGCCCTTGGCCAACACCCGGGGCGCCTCGTCGCCGTCGCGATAAGCCAGGGCCACCGCCTGGCGGCGCCGCCGATGCTGCTGGGTATCGCTCATCGGTCACTCTCCTCGGGGCGCTCCTCCGGCAGCACGAGCCGTGCCGCCAGGCGCGTCTCGAAGCCGAGCGCCTCGAGGCGCTCGGCCAACCGAGGCAGCCCGGCCTCGAGGCGTCCCACCACCGCGGCATCGCCGCTGTCGAGGGTCAGATTGAGGCGCCGCGACACCAGGTGCAGCCGAACGGCGAGTTCACCCAGTCCGGGCAGCACCAGGGTCAGCTCCGAGGCCCAGGTCTCGTCCCGCCCCTCCTCCCCCTCCGCTTCCTGACGGGCCCGTTCCTCGTGCCCCGCCGGCAGCTGGATCATCAGGGCCATGAAGATCCCCGACCAGACGTCCCCCTCCCAGCGGACCACCGGGTTGACCAGCAGCTCCAACTGATGGCGCAACAACCCCTGGAGGGACTCGGCGACGGGCTCGCCGGTGCGGACGGCCAACGGCTCTCGCCGCTCCTCGCCGGGCTCGGCGACCTCACCCTGGGCGGCGGCCTGTTGGACCTGGGCCACAGGCGGCGCCTGGCCGCCGGGCGACACGGGCCGAGCCTGGTCGGGTGGCGCCGCGGATGGCGAGGCCGGAACCAGGGGGGTGCGCCCCTGGCTCAGGGCCTGGGGCTCGGCACCGGCCAGGCGAGGGGCCGAGGGCGGGAGGAAGGGCGGAGTCACGGCAGGCGGCGAGGCGGCGGTCGGTGTCGTCGCGCCCCGCTCTGCGCCGCTCCCCGGGCTCGGTGGCGCCGTGGGTGAGGGACGCCAGGGGACCAGGGGGGGAGGCGCCTCCGTGGGGCGCAAGCTCAGGGTTCGCCATTGTTGGGGCTCCTGGGCCAGGGCGGCCCGGGGCAGCTCGCCGCGGTACCAGCGTGCCAGGTGGGATTCATGGAAGAGGCCGCTATGGCGGATGCTGCCCTCCAGGCGCTGGGCCAGGGCCTCTCCCCCAGGCGCCTGCCCCTCGGGCACCAAGGGAGCCGGGGGACGCACCGCCGAGGGCGGTGCCGGAAACCTGATCAAGAGGTCGGCGATGGTACGGGCGGTGGGGCTGAAGTGGGTCTGGAAGGAGCCCGCGGCGGGCGGCGCCGCCTGGGGCGCCACGGGACGGCCCTCGCCACGCTGCGTCGTCGGCGCCAGATCGGCAATCGGCGGGCGACGCCCATCCAGCCGGGAGTCGCTGTGCAGGGCCCGGGTGGCATCGGCGGCATTGAGGGGCCGCACCGGCTCGTTGAGGTCCCGGGGCGGCGCATGATCCACCCGCTTGCCCAGCACCTGGTGCAGGAGGGTGTCGAGGATGGGGGTGATGCCGCTCACGGGGTGCCTTCGGGAAAGCGCTTCCAGGCCTCGATCACGGCGCTTTCGGGATGACGGTAGGCACGCTCCAGGTCCCGCTTGCGGCGGGAGTTGCCGATCAGCTCGCCCAGTTCGTCGCGTCGCGCCACCAGGTGTCGGCGCACCTCCATGTCCTGCTCGAGGATCTGCTCGAGCAGGCTGGCCTTGCGCTCGCGCTGGGCCGTATCGAGGGCCTGCCCCTGGTCCTCACGGGCGAGTCGCTCCACTTCCAGCACATAATGCGACTCCTCCTCGATCAGGGCCTCCCAGGCCTCATCCCGGGCCTTGGCCAGCATCCGCGTGGAGCGCTCCAGCAGGGCATCGTAGCAGGCCAGCAAGCGTTCGGCCTCGCCCGCGCCGGACTCAGGGTGCCGTGTCATGATTATCCCCCCTGGCCGGCGCGACCGATCTCACGCCAGGCCGAACCGATATCCTCCAGCAGGCGCTCGGCCTCATCGAGGGCACCGGCGTCGTTATGCATGTTGGCCCGCAGCAGCAGCCGGGCAATATAATCATAGAGCGAGGCCAGTTGGGTGGCGACTTCGCCCCCCTGCGCCTCGTCCAGCGCCGCCGCCAGGCCATTGTTGACGATATCCAGGGCCTTGGAGATTGCCTGCCCCTTGCCCGCCGTATTGCCCTGCTCGAGATGCAGCCGGGCGGCACGAATCGCGGCCTGGGCGCCGTCGAACAGCATCACGATCAACTGATGGGGGCTGGCCGCCATCACCCCGCTCTCGACGCCGACCCGGGCATAGGCACCGGCTCCCTTGGCATGGCCCTTGGCATAGGCGGCTGCGCCGCGTCTGGCACTCATCATCTGGCTCCCTCGTTGATCGGCCGATCTCCCCTGGATACCGGCAATGACTCTCTGCTTACCTATTGTGACCGACAGCCCTCTCGGCCCAGGGGGCGATAAGCCACGATCTTTATCGTTAATTTTCCTTATCGGCCCCGCCAGGGAGGGACTTGAGCGGGACCATGCGACGTCCCGCACTTTTCAGGCCGACGGCAGCGGCAGGGATTCCACCGGCTCGCCCAGGGCGCTCAGCGGCCCATCATGCAACAGCGCCCCGAGCCCGGCAGGGGGGCGGCGCGCCTCCTCGACCCGATTGACCAGGCTGGGCAGCCCCTGGCGATCCAGGCGCCGCACCCAGGCCAGCTCGCCCCCGGCATAGCGCACCAGGGTGCCCACCGGGAAACGCCCGAAGTGGGCGATATAGCGCTTGACCCAGCGCTGCTCGAAGCGCTCCGGGTGGGCCAGCAGGTGGCGGTAGACGCCTTCGACGTTCCAGGCCGGCCGGTCCACCCGCGGGCGGCCCATGGCGTCCACCACGTCCACCACCGCCGCCAGGCGCGCCAGCTCCGGCAGGTCACGGCCGCGCTTGCCCTGGGGATAACCGCTGCCGTCGAGGCGCTCGTTGATGCCGCCCACCACCGCCGCCACCACGCTGCGCGACAGCCAATGACAGGGGGCCGCCTGGTCCAGCATCAGCGCCACATGGCCCTGCAGCTGGCGATACTGGGCCTCGCTGAGGGACGGGGCCTGTTGCAGCTCGGCGGGCAACATGCCCTTGCCCAGGTCGTGGGTCATGGCCGCCGCCGCCAGGCTCTTGCGCAGCCCCTGGGGCAGTTGCTGGGTGGCCACCAGGTCCACCAGGCGCACCGCCACCGCCAGGCCGTGCTGCACCAGGGCGGCCTCATGGGCCAGGCAGTTGAGGGCGAAGAGCAGCTCCTCACGGTCCTCGTCCAGGAGCCTCAGCAGGCGATCGGCATTACGCGACAGCTCGATGCCATCCAGCCCATGGCCCTGCTGGAGGTCGAGGAGCTGGGCATCCAGATAGGCGGCCAGGCGTGCCAGGCGCCGCGCCATGGCGGTGGGGTAGCTCTCGGCGCGGCGCCGCCCCACCGCCGGTGCCGACTCCGAGGGCTGGAACAGCGACGACGGCGTGCGGGTGGTATCGCCATCGCTGGCATGGCGCGCCGCCTCCCGCTCGATCTCGCGCACATAGAACCACAACAGGCGTTCCTGCTCGGGGGAAGCATCGACGAACTGGAAGCCCACCTGCACCAGATAGCGCTCCGGTTCGGGCTTGACATGGCGCACCTCGGCCAGCAGCGAAAGGCGCTGGCCGTTGGGAAAGCAGAGCTCCAGCTCGAGGCGCTCCGGCGCCCGGGGCAGGCTGCCGGAGGCCATCGCCGGCAGCTCCACCCGGCAGCCCTCCACCGAGAGGTCGCGCAGGTCGCCCTGCAGGCTGGAGGCGCCACCCAGCTCGCCCTGCAGGGCACGCAGGATCACCCCCACTTCCATGCTCAGGCGCAGCTCGGCACGGTAGCTGGCGCGGCGCTGCAGCACCTCGAGCCACTCCGGGCAGGCGCAGCCACACTGCAGCCGCCCCTCCACCTCGTGGCACTCCTCCAGGGTCAGCCAGGGGCTGCGCAGCCGCTTGCCGTGGACCTGCCCCTCCAGCCGGAAGCGCTGACCACGGCGCAGGGGACCGAGGATCTCGCGAATGGCGGTGATATCCAGCAACAGAGATTCATCCAGACGGGCATCCAGCACCAGCACCGGCAGCGGCGCCTGGCCCTCTCCCTCCAGGCACAATGAGGCGCCGCCGGGCTCGGTCAGGGTCTCGAGCAGGTCGCGGAGTTCCAGGGGGTTGTCCACCCTTTGGTAGTCGGTCTCGTGCTGCGCCATCCGTGTCCTCATTGATCAGCCAGGAGGGCCCGGTGGCCCGGGCCCCGATAAGGGATAACGAGGCTATCGGCCGTCAGCGCCCGGGCTTGAGGAGAAATTCACTCGCTGCCGGGCGCCAGCCAGTCGCGGGCGAAGGCCTCCGCCGGCAGCGGCGGCGCATAGAGATAGCCCTGCCCCTCGGGGCAACCCAGGGCCAGCAGCGCCTCGGCCTGGGCCCGGGTCTCGACCCCCTCGGCCAGCGCCGAGAGTCCCAGGCTGTCGGCCATGGCGATGATGGTGGTAACGATGGCGCTATCGTTGGGGTCGCTGAGCATCTCGCGCACGAAGGAGATATCGATCTTGATCTTGTCGGCGGCGAAGCGCTTGAGATAGGCCAGGGAGGAGTAGCCGGTGCCGAAGTCGTCGATATGCAGCGCCAGCCCCGCCTCCTTGAGCCGACGGGTCATGGCCACGGCATGATCCGGATCGCTCATGAAGCCGCTTTCCGTCAACTCCAGCGCCAGCCGCTCGGCCGGCACGCCATGCCTCGCCAGGGCCTCCAGCAGCAGTGTCGGCAGGTGATCGTCATCGAACTGCGCCGAGGAGACATTCAGCGCCAGGCGCCCGGAGAAGCTCAGCCCCCGGGCCCGCCACTCGGCCAGTTGGCGGCAGCCGGCATCGATCACCCAGGCCCCCAGGCGGTTGATCAGGCCGCGCTCCTCGGCCAGGGGGATGAACTCGGCGGGGCTCACCGTGCCCAGCTCCTCGTCGAACCAGCGGCACAGCGCCTCGGCGCCGACCAGTCGCCCACTGGTCAGGTCCACCTGGGGCTGGAAATAGAGGCTGAGCCCATCCGCCTCCAGGGCCCGGGCGAGGCGCGCCGCCATGCGTAGCCGCTCCCCGACCCGCGCCCCCAGGTGCGACTCGAAGACACAGTAGCGCTCGCCACGCTGCTTGGCGTGGTACATGGCGATATCGGTGTGCTTGAGCAGCTCCCGGGCACCGTCGGCATGCTCCGGGTAGAGGGCGATGCCGATACTCACCTCCACCTCGAAGGCCTGAGGCCCGATGACGATGGGCGCCTCCAGGGCCAGGTGCAGGCGCCGGGCGGTGGCACAGGCACCGGGACGCTCGGCGGGATCGACCATCACCACGAATTCGTCGCCCCCCAGTCGCGCCAGGTACTCGTCCCCCTCCAGCACCGCCGAGAAGCGCTCCGCCACCGCCACCAGCACCCGGTCGCCCACGTCATGGCCCTGGGTATCGTTGATCTCCTTGAAACGATCGAGGTCCAGGAACAGCAGCGCCAGGGAGTGGTGGCGAGACGTACCCAGGGCCTGCTCCAGGCGCTGGGTAAAGGCGGTGCGATTGGGCAGGCCGGTGGCGGGATCTTCATAGGCCAGGCGGCGGATATTGGCCTCATCGGCCTGGCGGGTCAGCTCCGCCGCGACCCGGGAGGCGAAGATCTGCAGCAGGCTGGTGATAAAGGCGGTCTCCTCCAGGGGCTCGGCGAACATCACCCCCAGCAGGCCGATCACCTCGCCGTCGCGGCTCTCCAGGCGCCGCCCGGCATAGCCGCGCACCCAACCGAGGGCCTCCCGGGAGGCCGGCGGCAGGCGCTCGGCGGCATGGTCATGCACCACGCACTCGCCCCAGCTGAGGACGTGCTCGCAGGGGGTGCCGGCCAGCCCGTAGGAGAAGTTCTCCAGGGTCTCGCCCTCCACCACCGCCGCCAGGGTCATGGCCCGGCCCGGGGTATCACTATCGACCCGGGCGATAAAGCCCAGTTGGCCGCCCATGGCCCGGGCCATCTGGCGCGCCAGTTGATCGAGCCATTCGGCGCCGCTGCGCGCCGAGACCGCCCCGGCGATGGTCATCACCGCCTGCTGGATGCGCTGCTGCTCGCGGCGGTTGCGCAGGGTGGTAATGCCGAAGGCGAGGTTATCGGCGAGCTCGCCGAGCAGGCGCAGCTCGTCGTCGTTGATCGCCTGGGGTCGCCCCTGGTAGAGCAGCAGCAGGCCGAAGGTCTGGCCCTCGCGCTTCAGCGGCAGGGCGACGACGCCGTGGTAACCGTGCTCCCGAGCCGCCCGGCGCCAGACGAAACCGGGATCCGTGTCGATATCCAGCACCACCTGGGGCTCGCCGCTGCGCAGGGCGCGCCCCGCCGGGCCGTGGCCGCTGGGGTCCTGCGCCGACCAGCTCAAGGAGAGCTGGGCCAGGTAGCCGGCGCCGAGGCCGGCATGGGCCAGGGGACGAATGGAACGGGCGTCGTCGTTGCGCGCTTCGCCGACCCAGGCGAAGCGATAGCCGCCCACCTCCACCGCCAGGCGACACACCGCCCCGAGCAGCTGTGTCTCGTGGGTGGCATGCACCAGGGCGGCATTGCAGCGACTCAACAGGCGCAGGGCCCGATTGCTCGCCTCCAGGCGCTGCTCGCGATGCTTGTGCTCGGTGATATCGCTGATCACCCCCTCCATCATCGGCTCGCCGCTGGCTTCGTCCACCACCTGTTGTCCCTGCTCGCGAACCCAGCGCTCCTCCCCCGAGGCGGTAATCAGTCGATAATTCACCGCGAAGGGGCGGGCCTTGGCCTGGGCCTGATGGGTGGCCTGCAGTAGCCACGGTCGGTCATCGGGGTGAATCAGGCCGGCGAAGCGCCGGGCATGCTCGCCCAGCAGGGCCTCGGGGGGATAGCCGGTGATGGCCTCGGCGCCCTGGCTGACATACTCCATGGTCCAGTGGGGGTCGTCATGGCAGCGGTAGACCATGCCCGGCAGATGGCGCATCAGGGTCTCCAGGCGCCGAGTCGTGATGCGCCGCCCCCGCTCCGCCGTCTGCCGGGCCAGCTCGGCGCCAGCCCGGGCCGCCGCCAGACGCAACAGCTCCTCGACCAGCGGCGAGGCCCGCATGCCCCGGGAGTGCAGGGCCGCCACCAGCCCCAGGGCGTGCCCATCCGGGGAAAACATGGGCACGCCGATATAACTCTGCACCCCTAGCTCGGCCAGCATGACATCCTCGGGGAAGCGCTCGACCACGCCGTTGGAGAAGTGACATAGGGCCGACCCCACCACTCCGTCGCAGGGGGTGCCGGCCAGGGGATAGGCCGCGGCATCGAGATGCCGGCCACGGGACCAGAAGCTCAGGGGGTGGGCCCGCCCCGCCTCGGTGCGCGCCACCAGCAGGTGATCGACGGCGAGGATCTCGGCCAGGCAATGGCTCAGGCGATCGAAGAAGTCGCCATGGGCCTCCAGGCTATCGGCCAGGCGGCGAAAGGCCGTCAAGGCATCGATGGTGCAGGCCTGGACGGCGATATCATGGGTCTCATGACTGGCGTCGCTCATGGGCCTCCTTGGCCGATCGGCTGGATATCCTCGAACTTTCCCGTGGCGCTGAAATGGAGCCGGAAGCGGCCATGCACCCCATCGCGCCCGACAATGCGCCGCAGCGCCAGCGCCGGGAAGGCCACCCGTCGCCCATCCAGGCTAAGGGTAATGACCTGCTCGGCACGCCCTCGATAGTATGCCAGGCAGGCCTCGGGGGACAGATCGAGCCGGATATCGATGCTGGGCATCTGGCACCAGGCTCCTCGGGATTCTGCCCGGAATATCGGCCGATAGCGGCCCAGCTTGAACGTGGCTCAGGCCTGGCGACGCTGGTCCAGCAGTTGAAGGGCCGCCTCGGCGGCATCCACCAGGATGGCGCAGTGGTTGAAGGCCAGCAGCCGCAGCTCGTGCTCCAGGTCAGCGGCCGGCCAGGTCTCCAGCACATGCCCCACCTCATGGGCCAATCTCAGGCGCTGCTCCAGGCCGAGCTTGGCGGCCTTGTTGCAGATCAGCTCGATCAGCGACTCGGGCAAGGCCTCCAGGCGCAGCTGCGCCAGATGGGCCGCCTCGCGGCCGCGATGATAGGACAGGGTGACCTCGGGTCGATTGGCATAGTGCAGCCGCCATAGGCCATGGCTAGCGCCCTGAGTGTCGTGGGAAACAGCAAATTGTGTAGTTATTTTCACCGATAGTCCTTAAACAGCAATGGCGTTCACCGACGCCCGTCGGGGGACTGGCGTGTCCTTACATCAGGGATATCGGCTAATCGGCAGGCCACTTTAGCCCGCCCCCTTGATCCCGGAAGGCGCTTGGGGGGAACATCATCTCCAACAACCGACCGGAGACGTCGGTTAACACAACAACGAGAAAGGAAGCAGGTACGCTATGGAGCTCAAGATGTGGTGGACATTACTCTTCAGTGGGGCCGCCCTGGTGGCGGCGATCTGGGTCGCCCTGGCCTACTACCGCAGCCATCTACGCCAGAAGGCACCGCCAGAAAGTCGTGAGGAGGCTCCCGCCACACCGCCCCCAATGGTTGCCAGCAACGAGCAACCCGCCGCCCCGCAGCGCCACTCACGACGCCCTCCTCGAGAGCAGGCACAGGCCCTGAAACAATGCTGGTTCGTGGTCTTCGACACTCCCTCACCGGAAACCAGCCGACGCCTGGCCGAGCAGCTCAAGGAACGCAACGCCTTCTACGATGCCGGCCTGGGGGTCTACTACGTCACCTCCCAGAGCGCCAGCTATCAGTTGACCATCGCCCATTCCAGCTCCCCCGGACGGCTACCGCCGCTGCATCAGGAGGGCGACCACCCGCCGATGGACGGCATCTCGGTACTGATCAAATTTATCAACAAGCAGAGCGTGGTCCGAAACCCCACCACCTTTATCGACCTGGTGATGGCGGTGCATGCCCTGGGTGGGCGCATTCTTACCACCGACCGTAAGGAAATCTCTCCCGAGGAGTTCAAGGCGCGGCTGGCCAATACCTCGCCGGCCAGTGCCTGATTTCCCTCGACCTTTAACTGATCATTGTCGGGGCTCGGCTCCGCCGAACGATGGGCGCCATCTGGCGCCCTTTAATCGTGCGGACCCCGTGCACCAGACCGCCCTGCCGACTCTTTTTTATAGAACCCGAAACTCCTCCCCCGGGCGTTTTCTCCAACGTTGGTTCGCTGGCAAGGCGGCAACGGCATCAACGGCTAAACTTTGATTGGCCTCGACGTAGCCCACAGGACATCAAGGAGCCGGGATGCATCATAACCTCGTCGGTCTGTTCCGCCTCCTGGCACTAGCGACCGGCCTGCTACTCGTCGGGGCCTACCCCGACGGCGCCGCGGGACACCTGCACCCCGACCGGGACGACAAGATCATCTTCTCCGGCTCCTCGACCTATGCCCCGTTTCAATGGCTCGACTCCCAGGGGCTGGCCAGGGGCTTTATCATCGACCTGCAGGAACGCATGGCGCAGCAGGGTAGCGTGGCGGTGGAGCACCGGCTGATGCCATGGGCGCAAGCCTTGCATGCCGTCGATTCCGGCGAGGCCGACGCCATCGCCCTCTTCGCCTCGGAACCCCGCCGCCATCGCTACGACTTCACGGATCCCTTCTACTATCAGTTCCACGGCATCCTCGCCCACGCCGAGGGCGGCCACTTCAGCAACCTGGCCACCCTAAGCGGCCATACCGTCGCCGTCACGACAGATAGCTATGCCCATGTACGCCTGGCGGAAGAGTATCCCGACATCACACTGCTCCCCATGGAGAGCGAGCATGCCTGCGTGCTGGCCGTGCACAGCAGGGAGGCCGAGGCCTGCGTGGAGGCCGCCCTCAACGGCAGGCGCCATGCCTCCGAGCTGGACGTGCAAATGACCAGTTCCCCCTTCTGGCCCCGGCCCTATGTCTTCGCCGTCCGCAAGGGAAATACCGAACTCCTGGATTGGCTGAACTACCAGCTCGCCGCCATGCAGGCGGATGGCACCTACTTCGCCATCTATCAGGAGTGGCTGCCCGAGTTGGAGTGGCAACAGCCGACGATGGCCGACCACCTGAATACCATCGCCTGGATCGTCCTTCCCCTGCTGCTGCTGATATTGCTCAGCCTGGCCGGTGCCTGGTACCTGAAACGCCAGGTGGCCAGGCGAACCTTCCAGCTAGCGGTAGAGCTGGAGTCCCGCCAACGGCTCGAAAAGCAGCTGCGCTACCAGGTGAAACATGACACGCTCACCGGCCTTCTCAGTCGCCAGGCCTTTATCGACGGGCTCGAGCGCCGGCTTCACGAGGAGCCTGACTGGGCGCCCACGCTTGTCTTCCTGCGCCTGTTGAGCCTGGAATCCGTGACCAGCACCTTCGGTCGAACGGGCCACGAAAAGCTGCTGAGGGACTTTTCCCGCCACCTCAAGGGCCTCGACGTCCCCCTGGTAAGCCATATCGGCACCGGCGCCTACGCCCTCGTCGCCCGACCCGATATGACGCCCGGGGAGGCCTCCGCTCTCTTGACCGGGTCCTTTAAGATCGAGGATATCCATGTCGACCCCGGCATCATCATGGGGCTCAGTGTCGGCCGTGCCGACGACAGCGACGATGCATCCTCGTCCCACGCCGAGGAGCTGGTGCGTCGTGCCATAACGGCCTATGCCTCGGCATACGCCGACGGCAAGCCCTGGTGCATCTACACCCCCCAGCTGCAACCCGACCCCAGGGACCTCATCCTGCTGCATGACTTTCGCCAGCATGGCACCCGCGATATGCGGCTGCTGTACCAGCCCAAGCTGGACCTGGGCAGTGGGCGCATCAGGGAGGCCGAGGCACTGATCCGCTGGCATCACCCTCGATTGGGGCCGATACCCCCGGGACACTTTATCCCGCTGCTGGAAAGGACCGGCCTGGTCACCCGCGTCACCCGCTGGGTGATCGAGGAGACCATCGAAGAACTGGCCCGCTGCCGCACTCGGGATCCCGACTTCGGCATCAGCGTCAATATCGCCGCCCGGGACCTGGCCGACGACGCCAAGCTGGTGGACTTTATCCGCGACAGGGGAATCTCCGGGAGTCTCCGGGGCCTGCGACTGGAAATTACCGAGACCGGCGTAATCCAGGACCATGATCACACCCAGAGGGTCATCGCCACGCTACGGGAGGCCGGTATCCCTTGTGCCGTCGATGATTTCGGCACCGGTTATGCCTCACTCTCCTACCTGAGCAAGTTCGCCATCGAGGAGGTCAAACTCGACCGCAGTTTTATCCGCAATATGCTGGAAAATCGTCGCGATCAAGCCATTATTGCCTCGACCATCGAGCTGGCCCACACCCTGGGACTCAAGGTCACGGCGGAAGGCATCGAAGACCGAGAGACGCTACAGGCCCTCGCCGAGATGGGCTGCGACACCGCTCAAGGCTATGTGATCGCCCGCCCCATCCCGGCAACGGAACTCTACCCGCTAATGGGTCGGCGACACTTCTCACCGCATCGTAACAGGCAGTTTTAGCCGGCGATCGATTGGTGTGGCCAGGCGATCTGCCGCAGCCAACCACCATGACCGCAGGAGCACACTTTAGTGTCGGCCCGACGTCTCGGCGATTGGCGCCGTCAGGTGCCCCTACCCTCGGCACTCTTCCCCAACCCCAGCTGCCAATAGATGCCATCCAGCCTAGCCATCGCCTTCTGCTCCTTGGCATCCGGCGACAAAACGGCATCTCTGTTGCCCGCCTTTGCCCGGTAAAGCTCAGGAATGTGTCGCCAAGTATGGGAATGAGCCAAGGAGGCTCTCTTACCCCCCTGAATCCAGGATGGAACATCAAAACAGGGCTAAAGTTTTCTGAGAGTCTGCCGTTAGCATGCTTATACCGCAAGGTCATGATGGATGAAACGACCTGGCCCGGTACACTTGGCTTCTTCACCAAGCCCCTGGGGCTGACCATCGCCCCCATTGGTGCTCTTCTTCTATTTATCGCGTCCTTTCTGACCCCTGAGTTCGATAAAGAGATGGAACAATACCAACTCGAGGATATCAGCGGTGTCTGGGTATCGGAGTACGACAACACCATGGTGTGCGTCGATTTCCGGGATCGTGATCGTAGCCAACTCACCATCAATGGTGAGCGCGTTCCGGTCACCATCACCGAGGTGGATCTAGACAATGCCATCGTCTCGTTCCGCCTTATGCTCAACGGCCAATCCTATATCTGGTCGCTTCGGCAGATCTTTTATGACAACAACGAGTTCACCCTGCAGATGACACTGCATGACGGCACTCGGGAACCCTTCGATTTCGTTCGCAACCTCTAGCATGGCTAGTGTCGGCCTGGCATTTCACGATGCCAGGGCAATTCCACCTTCTCAAAAATACACACACGGCTGCCAAACACCCCATTATTCCCTGGTATTCTCGCCCAACCCCAGCTGCCGATGCATGGCCTCCAGGGTGGCGAGCGCCTCCTGCTCGCTGGCATCGGGCTCGAGGATCGCATCCCCCTTACCCTCCTCTGCCCGTCGCAGATCGAAGGCGTAACGCCGGGTCAGGCTCTCGATATTCATGCGAATCGGCAGCAGTTGAAGCGACAGGGCCTGGCGTTGCCGGCGCCGCCGCTCCCGCACGCCCGCATCCAGGGCCTCTTGAATCTGTCGATCCAGGGTCAGGGAGGCATAGGTCTCGATATGCCCCAGCTTGGGAAGGATGTGATCGAGAAAGTGGCTGGCTTTAAGGCTCACGGTGACTCCTCGGGAAACATGGGTGGGACTTACTCCGGGATAACTCTCCCCGCCCTATCGGTGCTATCGGCCATATCGGAAAAACCTTGAGTATGAACTCCGCCCCTCCCTCCTCTTAGCGCAACTTCCAGCTGCTACCCAGGCCTGATCAATCAACGCCTGAAATTGCTGGCCAAGGTGACCCTAAACGAGATCAGGCAAGCCTTCGCCAGACTGCACAGAGACAAAAGTAGCTAGCCTTAGCTAGCGATTTTTTTCGGCGGCCAGTCTAATTATCTAGCCATAGTGGCTGACTTTATCCGCGATCCGACGTATCGGTGACTTTTCGCAAAGATCAGCCTTTCCACCCATCTTCAGGATCGGGGTTTAGCCAGAAATTTGGCTCTTAAGGCGACCGATCCACCAGCGAATATTAGAGCAACAATATCCGACAAATGGCACCGAAAAACGCCATTTAAACCTCCCATAAAATCCCATAAAGACTTAAACACTTTAAGACTTTAATACTTAAAACCCAACCCATAGGACATATCAGTTGAAAAATTGGACTCGACACTGCACTCATTTCACCTTTTCATCTCGGCATAGTGACATTCCTCTTCCTACCGCGAAATAAAGCAATCCCGCATCTCGTACCAGGGCTGGATCATAGAGATTGCGCCCATCAACCACCACCGGGCTGCGCAGGGTCTGGCGTAGCCAGTGAAAATCCACGGCACGGAACTCCTTCCATTCGGTGCAGATCACCAGGGCATCGGCTCCGGCAACCGCCTGCTCGCGATCTTCGGCCAACAGTAGTTCGGGCCGACGCCCATACAGGCGACGGCACTCGCCCATGGCCTTGGGATCGAAGACGTTTACCCTGGCACCGGCCTGCCACAAGGACTCCATCAGATCGCGACTGGGCGCCTCACGCATATCGTCGGTATTGGGCTTGAAGGAGAGTCCCCAGATGGCAATGGTCTTGTCGGCCAGATCACCATCGAAGGCCAAGGCCAATTTCTCGAAGAGGGTCTGCTTCTGGCGCCGGTTGACCGCGGCCACGGCATCCAACAATTCGGCCTGGTACCCCACTTCCGAGGCGGTATGTGCCAGGGCGCGCACGTCCTTGGGAAAGCAGGAGCCACCATAGCCACAGCCGGGATAGATAAAGTGATAGCCAATACGCGGATCGGAGCCGATACCCCGGCGCACCTCCTCAACATCGGCACCCAAGCGCTCGGCCAGATTGGCAACCTCGTTGATAAAGCTGATCTTGGTGGCCAGCATCGCATTGGCGGCATACTTGGTCAGCTCCGCCGAACGCACGCCCATAAAGACCAGCTTCTCCTGCAGGCGAATATAGGGAGCATAGCACTCGCGCATCAGCGACCTGACGCGCTCACTCTCGGTGCCCACGATGATCCGTGCCGCATGGTTGAAGTCCTCGATGGCCGAGCCTTCCTTGAGGAACTCCGGGTTGGAGCACACCTCAAAGGGAATCTCCACACCGCGCTCGGCCAGCACCTCGGCCACCCGAGCTCGCACCTTTTCGGCGGTGCCCACCGGCACGGTGGACTTGTTAACGATAACCTTGAAGTCATCCATATTCCGGCCGATGCTCTCCGCCACCGCCAGCACATACTGAAGATCGGCGCTGCCATCCTCATCCGGCGGCGTACCCACGGCGATAAACTGCAGGGTACCGAAGGCCACCGCCTCGGCGGCCTGGGTGGTGAAGTGCAGCCGCCCAGCCACTAGATTATGCCGTACCAGCTCGGCCAGGCCCGGCTCGTAGATGGGCACCTCGCCAAGGCGGAGTCGAGCGATCTTGTCAGTATCCACATCCATGCACATCACATGGTGGCCCACGTCGGCCAGGCAGCAGGCGGTAACCAGCCCCACGTAGCCGCTGCCGAAGATAGTGATTCTCATGTCCTCGATCCCTACGCCGGCTGAATGGAAAACTCGTGCCACAGCTTACTGACTCGACCGAGGTCGCAATCAGGTTTTACCTTGAATACTCCGGCGGTCTCGACCCGCTCGATGGGTTCGAGGAATTCGAGGACGGTATGGTACTGCTGGCGATTCCAGAAATCGTGAATAAACAACCTGGCACTCTGGGGTTCATCATGCCAGCGGAAGATATGCTGAATCGCGGCCAAGATGCAGGCGACACGGAAACGGCCATCCACAAGAACCAGGTCGAACGCCATATCGTGTCGATGAATGGCTCGACTGTAGTCTGGAAACTTATCAATGGAGGAAGAAGAAGTAGGATACCCCCAGTCACCCGTGGGGCCGATATCCACCGCGGCCACTCGACACGCCGAGCCAAGACGCTGCTTTAGGGCGTTCACCCACTTGTCATCACTTTCGACCCCCTCGACGATCAGCCCCTGCTGAACCGCCCATACTGTAGAGCCACCCGAGCCGAACTCGAAATAGCGCGTAGCACACTCGAGTGTTTTCTTGAATAGCCGGCGTTCTGCCGCAGACATAAAGGGCGCATCGGGAATCTCAAAATTGGCTTCCACGATCTTGTCCCGCTCGGCGGTCACGACAGTCGGCAGTGCGGAAGCGGTCTTCGGTGTAGAGTTGGGCTCCTCCAGTAGCCCCTCCCCTGCCAGGAAAGCTTCTGCCTGGCCAGGATCAACACGCTCAATCAGCCGATAGGCCAGATCCTTGACACCGAAGACGGTACCGAGCAGGAAGGCCAGCTTGATACGCTGCGGCTCACCAAGCCGTTCCATACGCTCGGCATCTGGCAGGAACAACGCATCCGCCGATATCAACTCCGAGGCCTGACGCTTCTCTGCCAATACGCTATCGGGCAGGTGGCTACGGAACTGTTCGTCATTGAAGCGGTAGAAGTGGAAGCCGTGGCGGGCCATCCAATGCTGCAGCTCGGCGAGGTTCGGCTGGCGTCGATGGGTCGGCCGGAAGGCGACCCGCACCTGAATCAGCAGGGCCTCCTTCAGGGCCTTTTCACCGTGCTCCAGGATGGCCATGGCATCGCTAAGGTCATCCAGGATCAACCAATCGAGGCTCTCCAGGCCCTCGATGCTATCCAGGGCGATGGTATTGATGGGCAGTTGGGTCAACACCTTGGCGCCCTGAGCATTGGCACCGAACTGCTGGCCGGAGGGAAGCGGTTCCAGGGTGCCGCTTAAGGCCGGGTCGAGGCAGGCATAGAGGGTTGCGGGCTGGCCATCCCCGAGCACGGCATGCGGGAATACCTGGACATCCTCGCTACCCTCGAACCGATCAGGGCTCCCCACGCGGCTGGCGGGATCGAAGGCCACGACGCCGAAGGCATTCAACCGGCGCAGCGAATCGAAGCCATCCTGCCGAACCAGCTTGGCGCTATTGTCGAGGGCAATAATCTTGCCGGGCAACTTCCAGCTGAAGCCGGTATCCGCCTGTTCCCGCTCCGGCGCATACTGAATGGTAACCGGTTCGTCTTCCCCCTCGAACCAGGCCTTGCCTTCCTTGTTGAAGGTCAACGCCGCCGGCGGCTTGCCTTCGCAGTAGCGCTGCCAGATGGCGCGGATGGCATCGGTAAAGTGGGTAGCGAAGCGCTGAGCATCGCATACGGGTGATTCCAGCAACACTTGGCGAAGGTGTTTGCGAATCGTGGCCAGGCTATCCAGATCGGAGGCCAGCTCGATGACACGTTCACGATATTCATCCCAGCTATTGGTAACGAGCTCAGGCATGCCGGCATTGATCAAATGGGTAGCGCTATGACGACCTGCGAAGGTTGGGCCGGGCAACGTCACTACCGGCACCCCCATCAATAGGGCCTCACACGTCGTCAAACCACCAGAATAGGGCCAAGGGTCCAAGGCAATATCTACCCTTTGATAGGCCGTAAGAAGGTCTATGTGCGATGACGGCCCCTCGATACACAGGCGGTCGGATGATATGCCAAAACCAGCCATAGTACTGATGACACCATCACGCAACTTCAAACTATCAAACTGAAGGCTTTTCAGAAACAAGCGAGATCCAGGAACTTCTCGCATGATTCCGGCCCAGCATCGCAAGACATCACTATTGATTTTCTTGGCGTTATTGAAGCAACCGAAAGTTATATAACCGTTAGACTTTGCCGGCAGTAATGACACGGCAGGATAGTAAGGCGGCGGCGTATAGCAGATATAGTCATCAGGCAATCTTATCAGCTTTTCCACATACTTATCATCGACGCCTCGAGGTGTTTCCACACCATCACTGATAAGATAATCTATAGCCTCGACACCGGTAGTATTTATCAAACCACCGACCCACTTGACGATGACAGGCGCAGGCTCCATGGCCATAGCCATCACCTTATTTCCTGAGTTATGCCCCGCCAAATCAATGAGAACATCTATTTCATCGAGCCTTATCTTATCAGCAACCCCCGCATCATCAAGGTGATCGACCAAAGACCAGGCAGCGGCAATCTTCTTGAACCGTTCAGTTATATAATCCACATGATTGGAAGTGGTATAAAAATAAAACTCCACTCCCTTTCCATAACACTGCTCCAGTGCAGATACAGTCATCTGTCCTACGGGGTGATTTCTAAATCCATCCGACACCATACCCACACGGATGATTCTATCGGGACGCTTATCATCTGAAACCCGGCGATTCACCACCAGGCCTGATACATATCTATCGTTCCACTCGCGACACAACCTCTCAATATCACCACCAGAATAACTAGGATGATAATGCACTGTAGTAATAAAGTTAGAAAATGCCAATGGAGTGGCATTAGGCATACACATCGCTTTCTTGTATGCCAAAATACTCTCATCAAGAAGCCCTAGATCATTCAAAGCATTGCCATAGTTATTCAGTAGCGCAGGGTCATCTGGAGAGATAGACAGCCCTTTCTCATAGCATTCCAAAGCCTCTGAATAACGGTGAAGAGAAACCAAAATTATTGCTTTAAATGAAATAAAAACGACACTCTTCGGCTGAAGCCTGCAAGCCTCCTCCATATACTCGATGGCGTCTTTATTCTTATTTCTTTTGTTTAACAAATATGCCATGCCATGAAGGGCCTCGGCATAATCCGGCTTAATCTCCAGGGCCTTTATCAAAAGTTCTTCCGCATGCTCCGCATGGCCCAGCCGATGCTTAACCTCAGACAGCCTTCCATAGACTTCATGGTCAGCATATCCACTTTCTATCAATTGATTGAAGTGACTTGATGCCTCATCCAACCGTCCTTCTCGAAGCAAGGCACTTGCCAGGGCCTTGCGATGGATAGGATTGTCGGGGCTTTGCTCCATGCGCTGCCTAGCCTGTACCACGCTAGGAAACTCTCTATTGCTTGAAAGCGTTTGCATAGCGGCTGGTCGGCTAGCTTTTCTCTTGCTTCGGCTCATGGGTGACACCTTGGTCGAAATTCGGCTATTGCCTCAAGGTAACAAAAACGCCACCCCGGCAAAGCGGGGAAAAGAGCCAGCAACATGCCATAAAAAAGCAGGCCCCCAAGGGGACCTGCTTGGAAAACCACGAAGAGTCGTGATTTCTAGCGGCTAGCTTAGCCCAGCAGGGACAGCACGTTCTGCGGCACCTGGTTAGCCTGAGCCAGCACGGAGGTACCGGCCTGCTGCAGGATCTGTGCACGGGTCATGTTGCTGACTTCAGAAGCGTAATCGGCATCCTCGATGCGCGAACGAGCCGCGGAGAGGTTGGTCTCGTTGGTCTGCAGGTTGGTGATGGCCGATTCGAAGCGGTTCTGGATGGCACCCAGGTCGGAGCGCAGCTCGTCTACCTTCTTCAGGGCATCGTCCAGCTGGCCCATCGGGTTGGCAGTGGCACCGCTCAGCAGGTCCTTGGCACTCAGCTCGCTACCGTCAAGGGTAAAGCCTGCGGTATTCGCGACACTGGTGATATCGGCATCAGACGGCTCCAGCGCCACCTGGAAGGTCTTGGCCACCCCGGATTCCACTTCGAGACCCTGCAGGTTCAGGGCAGTGAGTTCTGAGGCATTAGTGGTATTGATGGTGACATCCACGTACCAGTTGCCGGCCTCATCCACCTTGGCAGTCACCTGGTTGGTGATGGCTGCTGCGCCAACACCGAGCTCGGTAGCCAGAGCGGTGGTGAAATCGTTCACCGTAGTGGTGGTGATGCTGGTCGCGGTGCCGTAAGCCTGCTCGAAGGCGGCAGTCGCAGTAGCGCCACCGGCACTAGCGAGGCTAGTCAGGGTGCCTTCGGCGCCATTGACGTTGAAGCTGTCCAGGCTAAGGGTGCTGGCAGTGATCTTCTCCAGATTAACGTCGATGGACTCACCATCGTTGGCGCCGACCTGAATGGAGAGGCTCTGGTCGCTGGCCAGTACCTTGACGCCGTTGAAATCGGTCTGCTCGGAGATGCGGTCGATCTCGGTCAGGCGCTGATCGATCTCGGCCTGGATGGAGGCACGGTCATCGGCGGAGTTGGTATCGTTCTGAGCCTGGACGGTCAGCTCACGGATACGCTGCAGGTTGTCGTTGACCTGGTTGAGGGCACCCTCGGCGGTCTGGGCCACAGAGATGCCGTCGTTGGCGTTACGCTGGGCCTGGGCCAGGCCGGTGATCTGGCTGGTCATGCGGTTGGCGATGGCCTGACCGGCGGCATCGTCCTTGGCACTGTTGATACGCAGGCCAGAGCTCAGACGCTCCATGGAGGTGGAGAGGGCGTTCTGAGACTTGGTCAGGTTGGACTGACCGATCATCGCAGTGATGTTGGTATTGATCACGGACATGGTGATTTCCTTCCCAATCTGTTGAGGGCTCCATTGGCCGCCCCGAGCCATGCATCGGTGGGGCCTGCCGCAACGGCGCCGTTGGCCGTTATTCCTTTTAACGGCGGATCGAGAAAGGACTTTAGGGTTGGGAGAAAATTTTTCTGGCCAAGCAGCTAAGGAGGGCTACCAAGGTGGCGGAAGGTGGAAAAAGCAACGGGCGCCCGAGGGCGCCCAATCGCCGAAACGTCGGCCCGGTACTAAAGTGCACTCCCACTTCCGGCAGGAGCACGAGAGGCTAGATTACTTCTTGTTACCCAGCTGCGCGCTCATGGCGTCGAACTGTTGCGTCAGGTAGGAGCTGGTCTGGTTCATCTGGGCGATCATGCCGTCGAGCGCCGCAAACTGCTTGCGATAGCGCTCGATGGTCTGCTCCACGTTCGCTTCCATGCGTGTGAAACGCTCAGTGAGACTATCGACGCGACTCTCGGCTCCCTCGATGGCATTACCGATCATGCCATTATCATCCAGCATCTGCTCCAGGGTGGCACTGAAGGTGCCTGCCATACCGCTCTCTTCGCTATCACCGGCAAAGAAAGACGCCGCCGCCCCGGGAGACTCCGAGATGGCGGCATCCAGCACCTCCTCGTCGACCTCCAGGCGCCCCTCCTTGGTCAGGGAAATCCCCAGGTCCGAGAGCAGGGAGAAGTCGCCGCCCGGCACGCTGCTGGTCAGGTCACGCACCATACGGGATTCCAGGGTGCGCACGGTGCGATCGCCGATCAACTCACCCGAAGCACTATCATCGCTACCGGGCTTGATCATGCGACCGATGGTGGATTGCAGCTCGTTGTAGGCGGAGACCCACTTGTTGACGGCCTCCTTGACCGAGCCCTTGTCCTGGGACACGGTCAGGCTCAGGGTATTGCCCTCGGCCTCGGGAGATAGGGTCAGGGTCACCCCCTGGATGGCCTCTTCCACGGTATTGGTGGCACTGGTGATGGTAATGCCGTTGATGCTGAGCTCGGCATCCTTACCCAGACGCGCCGTGCCCGCATCCTCCCCCAGGGTCACGCCGGCCGACAGCCCATTGAAGGTCATGCCAGTAATGCCGGCATCGGCCCCGGTCTCCCGCGAGGAGAGCACCAGCCGGTGGCCGGTACCGTCATTGATGATAGAAGCATCGACGCCGGCATTCTCATCGGCATTGATGGTGTCGCGAATCCCCTCCAGGGTGCTGCCGGCCTCCAAGCTCACCTGATAGCTGCTGCCGTCGCCGAAGTCGAGATCCAGAGTGGCACCGGCATCGGTGAGGCTATCCTCCAGGTTATCTACCCGAGTCGAAGCCAGCGTACCGGCAGTCGCGATACTGGTCACCTCGATATCATAGCGACCGGGACTCGCCGACTCGCTGGTCGAGGCCGACAGGCCATCGCCCTGGACGCTGGCGGAGAGTTTCTGGAATAGCGCCGAATCATTGAGTGCCTCCGCCGCATTCTGCAGCTTGTCGACGCCGGACTTGAGCCGGCCGTAGGCGGAGATCTTGGCCTCCTGCTGGGCGACCTGTCGGCTCAGCGGCTCGAGCTGCTTTCTCTCGGCGCTACGCAGCTGATCCAGCAGGCCATTTAGATCCAGGCCGGAGCCGATGCCGAGTGATGAGATGCTTGCCATGGAGTTCAGCTCCCTTGAAGACCGAAAAGAGGTTTCTTTTTGTGATATCGGCTGCTGGATGAAGAACTTTAGGGAAAATTTCCAAAAGGCCAAGCCGGGGCGCCTGACGGCGCCAATCGCCGAAACGCCGGACCAACGCTAATGCGTGCTCCCACAGAAAGTTGGGCGGCCCGGCCGGATCAGCCCAGCCACTGCCATTCCTCACGCCCCGGCCAGGTGGCCAGCCAGGTGGGTAACTGCTCCGGAGGCATGGGGCGGGCGATGCCGTAGCCCTGGGCCTGGTGGCAGCCCAGCGCCACCAGGGCGCGGGCATGCGCCAGGGTCTCCACCCCTTCGGCCAGCATGGGCCGTCCGAAGCGCTTGGCCATATAGATGACGCTCTCGACGATGGCCATGTCGTTGCCGTCCACCAGCATATCGCGCACGAAGCTCTGGTCGATCTTGATCAGGTCCACCGGCAGCTGGCGCAGGTAGGTCAGCGACGAAAAACCGGTGCCGAAGTCGTCGATGGCGGTGGCGATGCCCAGCGCCTTGCAGCGGTGGATCGCCTCCAGGGCCGCCTGGATATCGTGCATGGCGGCACTCTCCAGCACCTCCAGCTTGAGCCGACACGATGGCACCTCGGGGTACTGCTCGAGCAGCTTCTCCAGGTGCGTCACGAAATCCGCCTGCAACAGATGCACCGGGCTGATATTGACGCTGACCGGCAGGGTGATGCCCTGCGCCTGCCAGGCACTCAGTTGCCTCAGGGCGCGAAGGATCACCCACTCGCCCAGCGACGCTGCCAGGGGCGTGCCCTCCACCACCGGCAGGAACTCGCCCGGCGCCAGCAGGCCGCGCTCGGGATGCTGCCAGCGCACCAGGGCCTCGAGGCCCACCACCCGGCCGCCGAGCATATCCACCTGGGGCTGGTAGTAGAGGCGCAGCTCGTCGTTGGCGATGGCCCGGGCGAAGCGCTCCCGCTGGGCCTGGCGCGCCTGCAGCTGGCGGTCGTGGCCGGGATCGAAGCGATGGTAGGTGTTGCGTCCACGCTGCTTGGCCCGGTACATGGCCTGGGTGGCGTGGCGCAACAGGACGTCGCCCTCCTGCTCGTCATCGGGGTAGAGGGTCACGCCGATACTGGCGGAGAGCCGCAGTGTCTGGCCGTCGAGGCGAATCGGCTGGCGAATCGCCGTCAGCAACCGCTCCAGGAAGGCCTCGTCGGGCTCGCGGTGCAGCAGCAGCACGAACTCGTCGCCGCCGACGCGCGCCAGCACCTCGTCGCCGGCCAGCAGGTGGCTGACCCGGCGGGCGAAGCTGACCAGCAGCCGGTCGCCGGCCAGCTCGCCCAGCTGGTCGTTGATGCGCTTGAAGTGGTCGATATCCAGGGAGCAGACCGCCAGGGTCTCGCCGGCCCCCTGGGCGTGGACGATGGCATCCTGCATCAGTTGGGTGAGCAGCTTGAGGTTGGGCAGGCCGGTCAGGGCATCGAAATAGGCCTCGCGACTGGCCCGCCGGGCACCACCTTCCAGGGAGCGGTCGAGGGCGGTCAGGGTCACCACATGATGGGAGGTCATACCGGCGGCATCGCGTACCCGACGGAAGGAGAATAGCGTGGGGCGGTCGCCCCCCTGGGCGTCGTGGAGCAGCATCTCCAGGCGCCCCTGTTCCTGCTGCAGCAGTAGCTGCCAGTCCGCCAGGCACTGGGAGGCCCCTTGCCGAGGGGCGACGAAGCCGTCCGGCGAGCGCCCGCGCAGGGTCGCCGCGTCGAGGCCGACCAGGGCCTCCAGCGCCGGATTCACCGCCAGGATGCGCTGCTCGGCATCGGTGATCAGCATCGCCTCGCTGGCATCGAAGAAGGCCCGGTCGGCATGGGGAGTCTCGTTTCGCCATCCGCTTCCCGGGACCACGCCCGGCGATAACACCCGGGACGACTTCGGTTCCGGCACCAGCCCTTGAGAAGAACACATACTCGGGCTCCTTAGCCGGTCATCTTGTGCTTGTTATATTAGAATTCAACACTAATGTGCCGATCTTGACCATCGACCATCACCCGGTTGCGCCCCTGCCCCTTGGCCTGGTAAAGCGCCGCATCGGCGCGCTGCAGCAGCGCCTGGGCCGACTCGCCGGGACGATCGCTGGCCACCCCCAGGCTGATGGTCACCGAGAGCCCGGCGAAAGGCGCAGCCGCCACCGCCTGACGCAGCCGCTCGGCGATGGCCCGGGCCCCCGAGGAATCGGTGCCCGGCAGCAGCAGGGTGAACTCCTCGCCGCCCCAGCGGGCCAGCAGGTCGCTGGAGCGCAGGCTGCCCTGTACCCGCTTGGCCAGGGCCCGCAGGATGGCATCGCCGCGGTCATGGCCATGACGGTCGTTGACCGCCTTGAAGTGATCGATATCGAAGAGCAGCAGCGACAGTGGCTGCGCCTGGCACTCCGCCTCGGCCAGCGCACCGGCCAGGGCCTCGTCGAAGCCGCGGCGATTGAGCGCCCCGGTCAGGTGATCCCGGGTGGCCTGGCGGGCCAGCTCACGCTCCATGCGCTTGCGCTCGCTGATGTTATGGAACACCGCCACGAAGTTGCGGATCTCGCCGGCCTCGTCGGCCACCGCGGTGATCGACTGCCAGAGCGGGTAGATCTCCCCCGCCTTGTTGCGACTCCAGATCTCGCCCTGCCAGTGGCCGGTGGTCAATACCGCCTCCCAGAGCGCCGCGTAGAAGGCCTCGTCGTGGCGCCCCGATTTGAAGAGCCGCGGCGTCTCGCCGATCACCTCCTCGGCCCGGTAGCCGGTGATGGCACTGAAGGCCGCATTGACCCGCTCGATACGCATCTCGGCGTCGGTGATCAGGGTCGCCTGGCCGGTCTCGAAGGCGGTGGCCAGCAACCGCAGCTCGCTCTCGTGACGCTTGCGCTGGGTGATGTCCTCCTTGACCACCACATAGCGCACCATGCCACTTTGCCCATCACGCACCGGGGTGATGATCTCCGCTTCCCAGTAGAGCTCGCCACTCTTCTTTCGATTGAGGAGCTCGCCCCGCCACACCTCCCCCGCCGCCAGGGTGCGCCACAGCGACTGGTAGACCGCCGGCGGGGTATGCCCCGACTTGATCAGCGCCGGGGTCTGGCCCAGCAGCTCGTCGCGGCCATAGCCGGTCACTTCGATAAAGCGCCGGTTGACGAACTCGAAGCGTCCCTCGGCATCGGTAATGGCGGTGGCCACCGGGCTCTGCTCGATGGCGATGGCCAGCAGCCGGCAGTCGACACCGGTGGTAGCGAATGGCTTGGGCCGGCCGCTCGGCGGACACTTTAATTCCCGAATAGGCTCCTGCATCTGCTGAGAACTCCCTTGTAGTTATTGTGCCGGGTTCGATCCATACCCGGACGCAATCCATCCTAAGCGCAGATCGCTCGCTTGGGGCCGATACCGCGTATCAGCGGGCCAAACCTCCTGGACAGGGACTTCCCTGGGTCGAGGAAGCATTCAAAATAGCGAAGGCAGGCGAGTCGCGGGCGAGGGGCGTTGATATGGATCAAGGAAGGGGAAATGAGCCCAGATCAGGGCCCGGTGGGAACTCGGCCATGCCGGGTGATTGAGCGGGAAAACCGAGGCGCCTGGCGGCGCCAATCGCCGGCTAAAGCCAGCTCCCACTGGCTTGGTGAGGCCCCCGGTGTTGTGGGAGCCTGCTTCAGCAGGCGATAGGGAGGCGAGTGTAAATCAGCCGATCCGGCCTGAATCGCCGGCTAAAGCCAGCTCCCACTGAGTTAGAGGAGCCAGCTTTGACTGGTCACGAAGGGCTATAAGTGAACGATCACTTCCACCCGGCGATTGGTGGCACGGCCCTCGGCGCTGTCGTTACTGGCCAGGGGCCGGGTCTCGCCGTAGCCGATGGCGCGCAGCCGCGAGGCGTCGACGCCGGCCGCCTCCAGTTGGCGCAGGATGACGATGGCGCGGGCCGAGGAGAGCTCCCAGTTGGAGGGGAAGCGGTCGGTGAAGATCGGCCGGTCGTCGGAGTGCCCCTCCACCGAGACGGTGCCTTCATAACGCTGGATGATCGCCACCAGGCGCTCGATCAGCTCGCGGCCGGCCTCGCTCAGCTCGGCGGTAGCGCTATCGAAGAGCAGGCGGTCCTGGATGCGCAGGTTGAGCCCTTCCGCCACCGGCGAGATCTCCACCCCCTCCAGGCTGGGCAGCTCGCGCGCCTCATCGAGGCGAGCACTCACTTCCGCCTGGAGGCGCTCGGCCCCGGCCAGCGCTTCGGGGTCGAGGCGCTGCACGTTACTCGGCGGTCGCTCGGTGACCACCAGGGTCAGGTCTTGCCAGGCCTCGGGATCCAGCGCCTCGTGAAGGGCCAGCGCCGGTAACCCGGGCGTCGCAGACGGCAGCGCATAGGGCACGCGCCGCACCGCCAGGGCCGGCGCCGGCGCCGGCGCGGCGGGGCGCGGCGGCGCCCAGTCGATGGGCCGGGGCAGGTCCAGGGGATCCCGACCGCGAGGCCGTGGCGGGGCCGGCACGCGGGGCCCCTCGGCCACGCGCAGCGCCGCTACCAGGGCAAAGGGCGAGACCTCCGCCCGGGCGGGGCTCGCCTCGGCCGGGCCGAGATCCATCGGACTGGCCTCGGCGGGGCCACGAAACACCGCCGTCAGCGAGAGCAGCAGCGCGAAGAGCGTCACCAGCAGGGTCATCATATCGATATAGCTGAGCATCCAGCCGCTCTGCCCCTCGTCGGGCTCGAGCTCCTCGAAGAGGCTATCGTGACGATGGCGCCCGCGATAACTAGCCGGCATGGGAGGCCTCGCTCTCGTCGCCCGTCGCGGTGGACGCCGGCCGGCGCCGCGGCAGTCGCCAGCGGCTCGAGACACCGTCCTCCTGCCCCTGACCGTCGCGCAGCTCGTCATGGTGATGGGCGATAAAGGACTTGAGGCTCTCCTCGATCACCGAGGGCAGGCGCCGCCGCGACATCAGCGAGATCCCCTCGAGGATCATGTTCATGGCGATCAGGCGCTGCTCGGTGCGCCGCTCCAGCTTCACGGCGATGGGCTTCAACACCAGGTTGGCCAGCACGATGCCATAGAAGGTGGTGAGCAGGGCGAGGGCCATGCGCTCGCCGATCACGGTAAGCTGGCCGGCCTCGATCACCCCCAGCATATTCACCAGCCCCACCAGGGTACCGATCATGCCGAAGGCCGGCGCATAGAGGGCCATGGTACGGAAGATCTGCGCCTCGGCGCGCTCCCGGGCCTTGAGCCGGGCGATGCGCCAGCGCAGCAGGTCATGAATCTCCTCGTCGGAGGTGTGATCGATCACCAACTGCACCCCGGTGCGCAGGAAGGGGTTGGGGCAGGCCTCCAGGCGCCGCTCCACCGCCCGCACGTCGCCCTTGAACCACAGCCGGGCCAGGGCCACCAGCGCGTCGATATCTTCGCACTCGTGGCGATTCTCGCGGCGGAACACCAGGCCGACCAGGCGCACCACCCGCACCACCTCGCGCAGCGGATAGCTGATAAAGGTGGCCGCCAGGGTGCCGATGACCACGATGGCCAGCCCCGGCAGGTTGAGGAAGGCGGTGGCGCTATCGGCGCTCCACAGCACCACACTGGCCAGCATCAGCAGGCTGGCGACGATTCCGATCAGGGTGGAGGGGTTCATATTCCGGCTCTCGACTCGATGCCATGAGAAGGCGCTAAAGTTCCCGCCGTCATGGCCGATGGACTCAATAAGAAAAACAAGACTTCCAACCACTCACGCAAGGGATCCTTCCATGAGTCACCCGATAGCGGATGTCAGTGCCCATGCCCCCGGCTCCCCCCTCAACGACCTGACCCCGCGTCAGCGCGTCGAGGCTCTGCTGGCCAACCTACCCACCGCCGGCGGCCAACTCAGCCAGGCGGCGCCCCCCGAAGAGGCGGCGCTGGTGGAGCCGCTGCAGCGCATCAACGAAGTGATGCGCAACTACGGCGTGGAGTTCGAACTGGCCGATGTCGGCAACCGCACCATCACGCGCATCGTCGATCGCGACAGCGGCGAGCTGATCCGCCAGATTCCCTCCGAGGAGGTCCTGGCCATCGCCGAGCGCCTGGAAGAGGTCAGGGGCCGGCTGATCTCCCTCGAGGCGTAGGCTCTCGACTCCTCGCAGGGCCTGGCCCTACACCTGCATATTCATCACGTCCCGGTAAGCGCTGACCAGGCGATTACGCACCTGGAGGCCCATCTGGAAGGCCACGCTGGCCTTCTGCATATCGACCATGACGTCGTTGAGCGCCACATTGGGATCACCGGCCTGGAAGGCGGTGGCCTGGGCATTGGCGCTCTGCTGCAGGCGATTGATGCGCTGGATGGAGTTGGCCAGCTCGGCGGCGAAGCCGCCCTGGCCGGCGGCGGCCGGGCCGCTCAGCGGCGAAGCAGAGGCCTGGGCAGAGAGACTCTGCATCTGCTGCAAAGCAGCATGAATAGCGGGGGTGGACATGAGATTCGGCTCCTGTGACACGCTGAGAGGAGGCTAGCAGCCTTGCCCCGGCCACCAAGCCGGCAAATGCGCCTGTAAAACCCGACTATTCCTACCTTTGGGCTGGTCAGCCACGCCGATAATGGCGTGCATCACAGTTCCGCCCGGTCGACGGGACGGCAAACCGCGATGAATGGATATCACCATGCCCCATGCCCCTCTGCCCGTAACCACGGCCATCACCGCCAGGTCGCCGCGCACCCACGCTGACGCCGGGAGGCACGCATGAGCGACGGGACCGCCGCCCGCGGCGACACGCCCCAGGGCTCACTGCAGCAACGCCTGCTCGACCAGTTGCGCGGCAACCCCCTGCTGCCGCTGCTGCTGGCCGGGGCGGCCGTGGTGGCGATCATCATCGCCCTGCTGCTGTGGGCCCGCAGCCCCGACTATCGCGTCCTCTACAGCAACCTCGGCGAAGCCGATGGCGGCCGCATCATCAACGAGCTGGACAGCCGCGGCGTGCCCTACCAGTTGAGCCAGGGCGGCCAGGCCTTACTGGTGCCCGGCGACCAGGTCCACACCCTGCGCCTGCAACTGGCCGAACAGGGCCTGCCCCAGGGCGGTAACGTGGGCTTCGAGCTGATGGACGGCCAGGCCTTCGGCATCAGCCAGTTCGCCGAGCAGATCAACTTCCAGCGCAGCCTGGAGGGAGAACTCTCCCGCTCCATCGAATCCCTGGGCCCGGTATCCCGGGCCCGGGTGCATCTGGCCATGGCCAAGCAGTCGGTGTTCGTCCGCGAACAGGAGCCGGCCAAGGCCTCGGTGCTGCTGACCCTGCACGGCGGGCGCACCCTGGGCGACGGCCAGGTCACCGCCATCGTTCATATGGTCTCCAGCAGCGTGCCGGAGTTGGCCGCCGAAGACGTCACCGTGGTGGACCAGAGCGGCCGCCTGCTCTCCCAGCCCAGTGGCCCGGGCCGCGACCTGGACGGCACCCAGCTCGACTATGTCCAGGAGATCGAGCGGGCCTACCAGCGGCGCATCGAGAATATCCTGGTGCCGGTACTGGGGCGGCACAATATCCGCGCCCAGGTCACCGCCGACGTGGACTTCACCCGCCGCGAGGAGACCGAGGAGCGCTATGGCCCCAACCAGGACCCGCAGCGCGCCGCGGTACGC
The DNA here is from genome assembly GCF_050613175.1 of Halomonas sp. H5. Classification (GTDB taxonomy): domain Bacteria; phylum Pseudomonadota; class Gammaproteobacteria; order Pseudomonadales; family Halomonadaceae; genus Bisbaumannia; species Bisbaumannia salifodinae. Next base: position 1,341,190 of record NZ_CP192510.1, on the reverse strand, counting down.
AGCCTGCAGAACAGCGCCGATTACCAGGGCGGCGACGACCTGGCCATGGGCATTCCCGGCGCCCTGAGCAACACCCCCCCGGGCATCGCCCCCTCCCCCATCGATGCCTCCGAGGAGGCCGATGCCGAGGGTGATGCCGAGGGTGACGAGGCCGAGCCCCCCAGCCGACTGCGCCACGACAACGTGATCAACTATGAAGTGGATCGCAACGTCGCCCATATCCAGCATCAGCGCGGCCAGGTCGAGCGGCTCTCGGTGGCGGTGGTGGTCAACTATCGGGACGGCGTCGATGAGGCGGGCAACCCCACCCTGGTGCCCCTCGGCGACGAGGAACTGGAGCAGATCCAGCGCCTGACCCGCCAGGCCATGGGCTTCTCGCCGGCGCGCGGCGATGCCCTGGAGGTGGTCAATAGTCCCTTCGAGCCGACCGACGACGGCCTCCTGGAGCTTGCCTGGTGGCAGGAGCCGGAGCTGCAGGCACTGGCCTTCGGCATCGCCCGCTACCTGCTGGTCTTCGTGGCGGGCCTGCTCCTCTACTGGCTGGTGCTGCGTCCGCTGATCAAGCGCTACACCGAGGCCCCGGCCCCCATCGCCGTGCCCGCCGGCGCCTCCGGCAAGCTGCTCGCCAGCATCGGCGACGACGAGGGCCCCGAATCCGGCGGCGAGGCCAAGGCCGACGGTGACGCCGAACCGGCCGGTCGCGAAGGCCTCGAGCAGAAGCGTCGCCGCAAGGCGGGCGCCTACGAGCAGAATCTCAACGATCTGCGTGAACTGGCACAGGAGGATCCGCGTCTGGTGGCGATGATCCTCAGCAGCTGGGTGAACGACGATGAGTAACGCCACGACCAGCGAGATGAGCGGCGTGCGCCGCAGCGCCATCCTGCTACTGGCCCTGGACGAGGACAGCGCCGCCGAGGTGCTGAAGTTCATGGGGCCCCAGGAGATCCAGGAGGTCAGCCAGGAGATGGCCCGCCTCAATCAGGTCTCTCACCAGGAGATGCGCCGGGTGCTGGAGCACTTCTTCCGCGACAGCGAAGAACTCTCGGCGCTCAACATCAACTCCAGCGAATATATCCGTTCGGTGCTGACCAAGGCCCTGGGCGGCGAACGCGCCTCCAGCCTGATTGAGGACATCCTCGAGGCCCACAACACCAACTCCGGCATCGACTCCCTCAACCTGATGGAGCCCTCGGTGGTGGCCGAGCTGATCCGCGAGGAACACCCGCAGATCATCGCCACCATCCTGGTGCACCTGGAGCGCCACCAGGCCGCCGATGTGCTGGAGCTGTTCGACGACAAGCTGCGCAACGACGTGGTGCTGCGTATCGCCACCTTCAGCGGCGTGCAGCCGGCGGCCCTGCAGGAGCTCACCGAGGTGCTGGGCAGCATGCTCGACGGCCAGAACCTCAAGCGCAGCAAGATGGGCGGCGTGAAGACCGCCGCCGAGATCCTCAACCTGATGAACACCAGTCAGGAGGAGGTGGCGGTGGAGACCATCCGCGCCCACAGCGAGGACCTGGCCCAGAAGATCCTCGACGAGATGTTCGTCTTCGAGAACCTGCTCGACCTGGACGACCGCTCCATCCAGCTGCTGCTCAAGGAGATCGACACCAACTCCCTGGTGGTGGCCCTCAAGGGCTCCGCCGACGAGCTGGTGGACAAGTTCACCCACAATATGTCCCAGCGTGCCGCCCAACTGCTGCGCGAGGACATGGAGGCCCGCGGCCCCATCCGCCTCTCCCAGGTGGAAGCCGAGCAGAAGGCGATCCTGCAGGTCGTCCGTCGCCTGGCCGACGGCGGCGAGATCGTGCTGAGCGGCGGAGACGACACCTATGTCTGAGTCCCATCGCGACGCCTCCGACGATCGGGACGATAGCTGGCGCCGCTGGCAGATGGGCGAGCTGGGCAGTCCCCAGCGCGACCAGGTCGAGCGCGAGCATCGCCGCCGCGACGCCCTGCGCCAGGCCGCCCGCCGCCGCGACGAGGAGCTGGCCCGGCTTCGCGAACAGGTGCGCCAGGCGGCCCGCGACGAGGGCTATCGGGCGGGCCTGGCCAGCGGCCAGGAGGAAGGCTATGCCCAGGGACTGGCCGAGGGACGCGCCGCCGCCGAGACGGAACTGGCCCGACAACTGGAGGCGACCCTGACGCCCCTGCGCGAGCTGGCCGCCGGTTTCCGCGAGGCCCTGGACGGCCTCGACGACCAGGTGGCCGAGGAACTGGTGGCCCTGGCCCTGGCCACCGGCCGCCAGTTGGCCGGCGAGGCCCTCGCCGCCCGCCCCGAGCAGGTCGTCGACCTGGTGCGCGAGCTGCTGCACGTGGAGCCCCCGCTCAACGGCGGCACCCGGCTGTGGCTGCATCCCGATGACCTGGCCCTGGTGACGCCGGTGCTCGGCGACGAGCTCGCCGCCCTGGGCTGGAAGCTGCAGCCCGATGACGCCCTGAGCCGTGGCGGCTGCCGGGTCACCAGCGCCAGCGGCGAGCTGGATGCCACCTGGGAGCGGCGCTGGGAGGCGGTCACCGAACGCCTGCGTCAGCGCGCCACTCCAACGCGGGGAGACTAACGCCATGCCCGAGGCCATCGCCACCCCCCATCAGCGCCACTTATGCCAGGCCCGCGGCGGGGAGACTAGCAGCATGCCCGAGGCCATCACCAACCCCCATCAGCACCACTGGTGCCAGGCCCTCGGCCGGGTGCGCCGCGGCGTCGAGGCCCTGCCCCCCTACCGGGTCAGCGGGCGCATCACCCGCGCCACCGGCATGGTGCTGGAGGCGGTGGGCCTCAAGGTGCCCCTGGGCAGCGCCTGCCGTATCGAGCTGGCCGAGGGCTTCGCCGAGGCGGAAGTGGTGGGCTTCTCCGGCGACCAACTGTTCCTGATGCCGCTGGAGGCGATCAGCGGCCTGACCCCCGGCGCCCGGGTGCTGCCCCTGGGCGAGGGCGCCCACAGCGCGCGGCGCTTTCCCCTGGGCGAGTCGCTGCTGGGCCGGGTGGTGGACGGCAACGGCCGGCCCCTGGACGGCGGCGAACCGCTGGCCGAGGCGCCCCACGCGCCCCTGGCCACCCCGCCCCTCAATCCGCTGTCCCGGGCGCCCATCGAGGAGCAGGTCGACGTGGGCATCCGCGCCATCAACGCCCTGCTCAGCGTCGGCCGCGGCCAGCGCATGGGACTGTTCGCCGGCTCCGGCGTCGGCAAGTCGGTGCTGCTGGGGATGATGGCGCGCTTCACCCGCGCCGATGTCATCGTGGTGGGGCTGATCGGCGAGCGGGGCCGCGAGGTGCAGGATTTCATCGACAATATCCTCGGTGAGGAGGGGCGGCGCCGCGCCGTGGTAGTGGCGGCACCGGCCGACACCTCGCCGCTGCAGCGCCTGCAGGGGGCCGCCTACGCCACGCGCCTGGCGGAGGGCTTCCGCGACCAGGGCCGCGATGTGCTGCTGATCATGGACTCGCTGACCCGCTACGCCATGGCCCAGCGCGAGATCGCCCTGGCCATCGGCGAGCCCCCGGCCACCAAGGGCTATCCGCCCTCGGTGTTCGCCAAGCTGCCGAGTCTCGTGGAGCGGGCCGGCAACGCCCAGCGCGGCGGCGGTTCCATCACCGCCTTCTATACGGTGCTCACCGAGGGCGATGACCAGCAGGATCCCATCGCCGATTCGGCGCGGGCCATCCTCGACGGCCATATCGTGCTCTCCCGCTCCCTGGCGGAGGCCGGCCACTACCCGGCCATCGATATCGAGGCCTCGATCAGCCGCGCCATGACCGCCATCGTCGACCGCGACCAGCAGGCTCGGGCGCAGCGTTTCAAGCAGCTCTTCTCCCGTTACCGGCGTAATCAGGACCTGATCAGCGTGGGTGCCTATACTCCCGGTCACGACCCCCAACTGGATCAGGCGGTGCAGCTCTACCCGCACCTGGAGCGCTTCTTGCAGCAGCGCATTGATGAGAGCGCCGCCACCGCCCCCACCCAGCAGGCCCTGGCCCAGCTAATCGGAGGTACGTCATGAGTCAGCGTGGTCCCCTCGACACCCTGATCGAACTCGCCCAGGAGAGTCGCGACAAGGCCGCCCTGGGGCTGGCCCAGGCGCGCCAAGGCGAACAGCAGAGCGTCGCTCAGGTGGAGACCCTCAGGCGCTATCGCCAGGAGTATGCCGAGCGCCTGCAGCGGGCCATGCAGGAGGGGATCGATCCCGCCTCCATGCACAACTACCAGCATTTCCTGCGCTCCCTGGATGACGCCATGGGCCGCGCCCAGCAGGCCCTGGAACAGCAGCGCCGCCAGGTAACACGCAGCCAGCAGCAGTGGCAGGGCGAGCAGCGCAAGCTCTCCTCCTACGACACCCTGGCCAGCCGCCGCGCCGAGCAGGCCCAGCGGGGCCGCCAGCGCCAGGAACTGCGCCTCAATGACGAACTCAGCCAGCTCGCCCTGCGGCGCGGCCGGACACCCCATTCTCTTCAGGGAGGTCACTGATGGACATTACCGCCCTGCTGGCCATGACGGCCGGCCGCCCCGGGGCCGCGCCCCGCTCCAACGCCGGCGACCCCGCCGCGGATTTCGCCGCCCTGCTGACGCGAGCCGGCGGCCAGGACGGCATAACGGCTGACGCCCCGGCGCAACAACCCGCTAGCGGCGAGGCCGGCCCGGATCTCGCGACCCTGGCCCAGGCGCTCGATCTCGAGCCGGAGGCCTTGTCCAAGCTGCTGGACGATGCCATCGCCGGCCTCTCGCCGGAAGGCGAGCTCCCCGAGGCGCTGGCCAGTCTCGCCACCCATACGAAAAACGGCGAACTCCCCGAGGCACTGGCCACGGCGCTTAATGATGCCCTGGCCAACCTCGCCGAGAACGGCGAGCTCCCCGAGGCGCTGCACCCCCTCGCGGATGGCCTGACCGAAGGCCAGATGCCCGAGGCACTCCCGCCGCTGCTGGTAGCCCTGGCCGAGCGCCTGGCTGGGGCCGCTAGCGCGCCGACGCAGGCCGCCGCCCCGCAGAGCATCGCTTCGGCGCAGGCCATGCCCCAGGATCCGCGACTGGCGGAGATCGCCGCTCGCCTGGCCCTGGTGGCCGCGCCCGAGGCCTCCCCTGGCGCGGCCCGCCCGGCCGATGGCGCCCTGCGGCAGCTCAGCAGCGAGCTGGCGAACCTGGCGGGACGCCGTGGCGAGGGCGCCGCGAATGGCGCAGCCCCGGGACAGGCCGCCTCCCTGTCGGCATCCCAGCCCGGCGGCGAGCGTCCCGCACCGCTCGCGCCTCCCCTGGTGGCCCAGGCGCCGCTGCCCACCGGCGAGCCGGCCTTTGAACCCGGCATGACCCGCGCGGTCGGTATCGAGGCGGGGCTCCCGGGGCCGAGCCAGGGCGCCGCCGCGGCGCCCCAGGCGGGGCTTTCTCAAGGGCTTCCCCAGGGCTTTGCCGCCCCGGCCACCGCCAGCCTGAGCGCCCCGCTGGCGACCCAGGCCTGGGAGCAGCAGCTGGGCCAGCAACTGGTCGGCCTGGCACAGCGTGGCGGCCAGGTGGAGCTGCACCTCAATCCCGCCGAGCTGGGGCCCCTGTCGGTGAGCCTCAAGCTGGGCGACCAGGGCGCCCAGGCCCAGTTCCTCTCCGCCCATGCCCCGGTGCGCCAGGCGGTGGAACAGGCCCTGCCCCAGCTGCGTGAGGCCCTCGCCGAGCAGGGCATCCAGCTCGGCGAGGCCTCGGTGGGCGAGCAGCGCGGTGATCAGGCCGGCGGGTTCCTGGCCCGAGGCGATGGGACCGAGCCATCCGCCGGGCCGTCCGGCGACCTGGCCGACGACGCCGCGCCGCCGCTGAGCGAACGCCAGCAGGCGAGCCTGGCCGCCAGCCTGCGCGGCGGCGTCGACCTGTTCGCCTGAGGCAAGCCCCACAAACCCCGGAGATAGGGCGCTTCCCCCGCCCTGTTCGAATCATCGGGCCCGAGACGGCTACGGCATACTCGGCCCAACCGTAGATGAGGAGTGACCATGGCAAACGCGACGGCAAAGGCCGGCGGTTCCCGCAAGACGGCCTTCCTGATCGTCTTGCTGGTGATTTTGGTGGCGGCGGTGGCGGCGGTGAATGTCTACCTACTGCTGGATCAGCACGGCACGGCCCAGGCCAGCGAGGCCGAGGCGGCCCCGGTGGAGGCACCCAGCCCGATCTTCGTGCGGGTCGACCCCTTTACCGTCAACCTGCAGAGCGAGCGCTACAGCGATCGCCTGCTCTACGTGGGCCTGACCCTCAAGGTGGGCGACGAGACGAGCCAGCGGATCATCCAGGAGCACCTGCCCCTGGTGCGCAGCCGCCTGCTGCTGCTGTTCTCCGAGCAGCTCGACGAGGACCTGGTCGCCCCGGGGGGGCGGCAGGCCCTGGCTCAGCAGGTGCAGGCCCTCTTCGATGAGCCCCTGACCGAGCCGCAACCGACTCTCGCGGTGGACGAGGTGCTCTTCACCGAGTTCATCGTGCAATAACCCACAGGCGCATCCGCACCATGTCTCAAGACGATCTGCTCTCGCAGGAAGAAATCGACGCCCTGCTCAAGGGGGTCAGCGGCGAGGAGGACGGCCCCGCGGAAAGCGACGGGGAGTCCTCGCGTGTTCGCCCCTATGACCCGGCCACACAGCACCGGGTGATTCGCGAGCGACTGCAGGCGCTGGATATCATCAACGAGCGCTTCGCCCGTCAGTTCCGCATGGGGCTGTTCAACCTGATGCGCCGCAGCGCCGATATCACCGTAGGGCCGGTGCGCTACCAGAGCTACAGCGACTTCTCGCGCAACGTACCGGTACCCACCAATATCAACCTGATCGGCATGAAACCGCTGCGCGGCTCGGCCCTGGTGGTCTTCCCGCCCAGCCTGGTATTCATGGTGGTGGATAACCTCTTCGGCGGCGACGGGCGCTTCGTCACCAAGTCCGAGGGCCGCGAGTTCACCCATACCGAGCAGCGCATCATCCGGCGCATCCTCAACCTGGCCCTGGACAGCTACCAGGAGGCCTGGAAGTCGATCTATCCCCTGGAGATCACCTTCCTGCGCTCGGAGATACAGGCCAAGTTTGCCAATATCACCAACTCGCCCAACGAGATCGTGGTCAACACCAACTTCCACCTGGAGGTGGGCAACCTGGCCAGCGATTTCCAGATCTGCATGCCCTTCTCGATGATCGAGCCGCTGCGCGAGCTGCTGGCCAACCCCATGAGCGACTCCCAGGAGGGCGGCGACCACCAGCTGTGGACCCAGCGCATGGCCGGCGAGCTTCGCCAGTCGGAGGTGGAGCTGGTGGCCGAGTTCACCACCCTGCCCTCGCACATCGGTGAGGTGCTGTCGCTTCAGGAGGGGGACGTCCTGCCCCTGGAGCTCCCCGACACCGTCACCGCCCATGTCGACGGCGTGCCGGTGATGGAGTGCGACTACGGCAGCCAGAATGGCCAGCGCGCCCTGCGCGTCAAGCGCATGATCGACCACCTCTCCCAGCACGTGCCCGCCAAGGACGTCTTCGTCAAGGGCGCCGTGTCGAAAGCCAAGGAAGCCAAGAATGACTGATCCCAACAAGCCCGACGATCAGAAACCCACCGATGACGCCTGGGCGGACGCCATGGCGGAGCAGGAGGCCAGCGAGAGCAAGAGCGACGCCCCGGCCGACGACGCGGATCCCTGGGCCGAGGCGATGGCCGAACAGGAGGCCGCCGAGGGAGGCGACAAGAGCGACGCCGATCCCTGGGCCGATGCCCTGGCCGAACAGGCCGAGCAGGAGGCCGGCCAGGCCCAGGCCGCCGGAGAGCAGGTCTTCCGCCCCCTGGAGGGTAGTGGCCCCGCCGGCGCGCCCCGGGACCTCGAGATGATCATGGATATCCCGGTCAAGCTCACCGTGGAGCTGGGCCGTACCCGCATCACCATCAAGCAGCTGCTGGAGCTGGCCCAGGGTTCGGTGATCGAGCTGGATGGCCTGGCCGGCGAGCCCATGGATATCCTGATCAACGGCTACCTGATCGCCCAGGGCGAGGTGGTGGTGGTGGATGACAAGTACGGGATCCGCATCACCGAGATCATCACCCCCTCCGAGCGGGTCCAGAAGCTGAACCGATGAGCGACGCCAGCGACACCGCCCTGGCCGGCGGCGAGGCCCTGGTGGGCCTGGCCACCCTGGGCAAGACCGCCGCCGCCCTGGCCCTGGTGCTGGGGCTGATCTTCCTCTCCCGCTACCTGCTAACCCGGCTGGGCCCAAACCGCCATGCCCAGGCCCTCAACCTCAGGGTGGTGGCCAGTACCCCCCTGGGTCCCAAGGAGCGGGTGGTGGTGGTGGAGGTGGACGACACCTGGCTGGTGCTGGGGGTCGGCGGCGGGCGCATCACCCCCCTGCATCAGTTGCCGGCCAAGCAGGCCACGGCGAGCGAGGCCCTGAGCCAGGGGCTCGGCCGTGGGGAGGCGGCGGATACCGGCTTCGGCGAACGCTTCGCCGCGGCGCTCAAGCATAACGGTCGCGAGCTGTGGCGGGGGAAGTCGCGGTGAAGGTCCCGTTGAGCCGCTGTCGCCTGCTCTGCCTGCTTGGCGTGATCCTGCTGCTCGCCTGGCCGTCCCTGGGCCTGGCCCAGGAGCTGCCGGGCATCACCAGCCGCCCGATGGAAGATGGCGGCCAGCAGTGGTCGCTCTCCCTGCAGACCCTGCTGTTGCTCAGCAGCATGGCCTTCCTGCCGGCCCTGCTGCTGATGATGACCTGCTTCACCCGCATCATCATCGTGCTGAGCCTGCTGCGCATCGCCATGGGCACCCAGTCCACGCCCCCCAACCAGATCCTGCTGGGGCTGGCGCTGTTTCTGACCTTCTTCGTGATGTCGCCGGTCTTCGGCCAGGTCTACGAACTGGCCTGGGCGCCGCTGAGTGCCGGCGAGATCAACTTCGACGCCTTCCTGGCCATCGGGGCCGAGCCCTTCCGCGAGTTCATGCTGGGACAGACCCGGGAACCGGACCTGGCGCTGTTCGCCGACCTGGCCGGGGCCGGCCCCTTCCAGGGCCCCGAGGATGTCCCCCTGCAGGTGCTGGTGCCCTCCTTCGTCACCAGCGAGCTGAAGACCGCCTTCCAGATCGGCTTCACCATCTTCATTCCCTTCCTGATCATCGACCTGGTGGTGGCCAGCGTGCTGATGTCGCTGGGCATGATGATGGTGCCGCCGGCGACCATCTCGCTGCCCTTCAAGCTGATGCTCTTCGTGCTGGTGGATGGCTGGCAGCTGATCATTGGCTCGCTGGCGGAGAGTTTCTATATCTAGGCCCGGCCACGAGCGCGGGCAAGGAGCGACCCATGACCCCCGAAATGGTGATGAGCCTGGCCTACCAGGGCATGCAGGTGACCCTGTGGCTGGCGGCCCCGCTGCTGCTGACCGCCCTCGGCACCGGCCTGCTGGTCAGCCTCTTCCAGGCCGCTACCCAGATCAACGAGATGACCCTCTCCTTTATTCCCAAGATCCTCGGGGTCTTCGCGGTGCTGGTGATCTCCGGCCCCTGGCTGCTCAAGCGCATCACCGACTTTACCCGTGAGCTGTTTACCAGTATCCCGTCGATGATCTCCTGAGATGGTCGAGGTCACCTTCGCCCAGTTGCAGGCCTGGCTGATCGCCTTCCTGTGGCCTTTCATGCGCATCACCGGCTTCCTGCTGGCCGCCCCCCTGTGGGGCCACTCCGGCGTGCCCAACCAGGTGAAGATCGCCTTCGGCGTGCTGGTGACGGTGGCCGCCGCCCCGCTGCTGCCGCCCCTGCCCGAGGTGCCGCTGGTCTCCTGGGCGAGCCTGGGCATCATGGTGGAGCAACTGATCATCGGTATCGCCATCGGCCTGGTGATGCAGGTGACCCTGGCGGTGGTGCAGGCCACCGGCGAGTTTATCGGCCTCTCCATGGGCCTGGCCTTCGCCACCTTCTTCGACCCCTCCAGCGGCACCAATACCATGGTGCTCTCCCGGGTGCTCTATATGATCACCCTGCTGATGTTCCTGGCCTTCGACGGCCACCTGGTGGTGCTGGAGATCCTGGTGCGCAGCTTCAGCCTGCTGCCCATCGGCCTGCAGGGGCTCAACGCCGGGGCCTTCGAGATGCTGGCCCGCTATGGTGGCACCATCATGGTCTCGGGGATGCTACTGGCGCTGCCGGTGATGGGCGCCCTGCTGGTGATCAGCCTGTCGCTGGGCATCCTCAACCGCTCGGCGCCCCAGCTCACCGTCTTCAATATCGGCTTCCCCACTTCACTGACCGTGGGGCTCTTCCTGCTGATGATCCTGATGACCGACCTGGGGCGCTTTCTGTCACGGCTCTTCGCCCAGGGCATCGACTTTATCTATCGGCTGCTCGAGGCCCTGGCGCCGCTGGCCTGACACCCCATCAAAAAAAGGGCCGCCCTAGAGGGGCGGCCCTTTTGCCTAGAGCATGACCTACATAAGGTCGAAGAGCGAGATGCCCTGGATATCGACGAAGGCCCTCTGGGCCGCTTGCAGCCCCACCTGGCGCAGGCTGTAGTCGGCGGCGGCCTGCACATAGTCGAGGTCGACCAGGTCGGAGAGGGTCTGCTCGTAGTTGAGCATGCGATTGCCGGCCACGCTGTCCACCACGTCCAGCTCGTTGAGCCGCGCCCCCACCGAGGCCCGCATAGTGAGGACATTGTCCTGGGCGTTGTCCAGCTCGCGCAGGCCGGTATTGAGGGTATTGCGCAGCGCCGCCTTCTTGGCGGGCGTATCCACGGGCTCCTCCAGCACGGCGATGGCGTTCTCCAGGGTGCGGAACAGGTCGGGTTCCATCTCGGTGGCCCGCCCCAGGGTCAGCTCGTCCCCATCCGCGGGAATGCCTTCCAGCGTGACCGCCATCCCGGCCACCTCGAGACGCATCTTCTCGGTGTAGGTACCGGTGCCCACGCTGGCGCCTCCGGCATCGAAGATCTCGTAGTCGAAGCCCCCGACGCCGTTATCGCTGAACTCGATACGGTGCGCCTCGCCATAGGCGGGATCGGAGAGGTCCGTGGTCTGGGGCGAGCCATAGGTTAGATTGCCCGCATTACCGACATCCGCCTTGGCCAGCAGGCCGGCACTGGCATGCACGCTCTGGAAGATATCGGCGCCGCTATCGGTGACCGGCATCTGGCGAGTGGCATCGATCTTCTGCTCGCGATTGCGGGTATCGCCCTCGTACTGCACGGCGCCCCCGGCGTCCTTGGCGAAGGGCGGCGCATTGTCCCGGTAGCCGCCGAACAGGTAGCGGCCGTTACCGTCGGTGCTGTTGGCCTGGCCCAGCAGGGACTCGTAAAGCCCCTTGAGCTCGCTGGCCACGGAGTTGCGATCCACGTCGCTCAGGGGATCGTTGGAGGCCTGCAACAGCAGGGTCTTGGCCCGGGTGATGCCGTCGTTGACGCTGTTGAGCACACTCTCGCTCTGGGACAGCGCATTGCGGGCGCTGACCCGAGAGTCCATATACTGCTGGGTCACCGCCTTGGACTGGGAGACCCCCACGGCGCGGGAGGCGGCCTGGGGATCATCGGAAGGGTTGGTGACCCGCTTGCCGCTGGCGATTTTCTGACCGATCTCCAGGAAAGCGCCCTGCTGGCGGTTGAGGCTGTTGACGTTCTGCTGGAACAGGGTCTGGGTACTGATACGCATGGGAATTCCTCGCCGCCTTAGTTACGCAGGTTGAGCAGGGTGTCGATAATGGTGGTACCGGTCTCGATCACCTTGGCGTTGGCCATATAGTACTGCTGATAGCGCATCAGGTTGGCGGCCTCCTCGTCCAGGTTGACCCCGGACTCGGACTGCTGCACCGCGCTGAGCTGATCGGTCAGCCCCTGCTGGGCCTCGGCATTGACCTTGACGATATTGGTGCGGTTGCCGACGTCACTGACCAGGGCGCCATAGGCCTGGTTGAGGGTCGCGCCGCCGCCCACCACCTGCTTGTCCTGCAACCCCTGCAGGGCCAGGGCATTGCGGTTATCGCCGCTGAAATCCTCTTCGCCGGCGGCGATCTTTGAGGTATCGCCGATCAGGTTGTCCATGCCCCCGGCAGCGCCCTTGAGGGGCTGCACGTTGAAGCGGTCGCCGGCAGCGGGGGGGCCGTTCTGGATGGTGATCTCCAGGCCGCCGAAGGAGAGCACGCCGCCAGCCAGGTCGACGTCGGCGGCATCCAGGGTCTCGCCGGTATCCTGGCGGGTCACCACATAATCGGCGCCGTCATAGACCACGTCGTAACCGGTGGCGGCCAGGTTGGTCAGGTCGCCGGGGCCGCCCACCGGATCGCTATAGGTGCCGAAGGCCGGCTCCAGGTAGGCGGCACTGGCGTTATTGTCGTGGCGGTAGGCCTGGGGCTGACCGAGGCCGAACATATCCCCGCCGGCATCGCCGTTGAGGTCGATGCCCTTGCCGTGCTGGACATTGAAGGCCTCGGCCAGGGAGACGGCCATCTGGCCGAGCTGGTTCTGCACCCGATCCAGGCTCTCGGCTCGGAAGGTCATGATGCCACCCAGGGTACCGCCCTGAATCACATCCTCCTCGAGGATCACCCGATTGCCGGCGGCGTCCCGGTAGCCCACCACGGTGCGCTCCGGGTCGTCGGGGGCGGCCACCGCCTCCAGCGTGAAGGCCTGGGTCCCCGCCACCAGCGGCTGGCCATTGGGCAGGCTGACGTTATAGCTCTTGCCATCCTGGATATTGAGGCGCAGGTCGAGGCGCTCGCTCATCTCGTGGACCAGATGGTCGCGCTGGTTGAGCAGGCTATTGGGCGCCTCGCCGCTGCGCGCCCGGGCCAGGGCGATCTCGCGGTTGAGGTAGGCCAGTTCCTCGGTGGCGTTGTTGATCTGGGTGATCTCGTCGCGGATCAGGCCATTGACGCCCCCCTGCAAATCCTCGAGGTAGCCGTCGAAGGAGCGGAACTGGGCGCTCAGGGTATCCGCCGTGCCGATCACCCCCTGGCGGGCCGCCGGGTCGGAGGGGGCCCCGGCGAGATCCTCCAGCGACGAGAAGAAGTTCTGTATCAGCGGCGCCAGGCCGGCCTCGCGATCGGCCAGCAGGCTGTCGATCTGGCTGATCTGGCCCTGGTAGGTGTTGAGCGCCGAGGACTTGCTGGTGGCGGCATTGAGCTGCCCCGCCACGTACTGATTGAACTGGCGCTGGATATCCTGCACCTGGACGCCGCCGCTGCCGCCGCGCCCCTCGCTGAGGAGGGTCAGCTCCCGGTTATAGCCCGGGGTGTAGACATTGGTGATGTTATTGCCGGTGGTGGCCAGGGCGTTCTGGGCGGCATTGAGGCCGCTGACCCCGATGGAAAACAGGCTCATCCTTCGCTTCCCTTGAAGATGTTGGTTTTCTTATCGGCCGTGCCGCGACTAACTTTAGGTCCGGCCTGGCGAGGCCCGGCCTGGCTAGGCCCGGGCCGGCTTAACGGCTGGCCAGTCGGGGACCCTCAGGCAGCGGCCCCAGGGTCTCCATAATACTGATCAGCTTATCGGCATACTGGGGGTCGGTGGCATAGCCGCCGGCCTGCAGGGCGTGGGCCGCCTGGCGGGCACTGCCCGCCGCCGTGACCCCGGCATAGCGGGGGCTGTCGCCGATCAACCGCGCATAGTCGGTAAAGGCCTCGGCGTAGGAGTCATAGACCCGGAAGCGGTCGCTGATGCGGGTACGCTGCCCATCGAGATACTCGTGGGTGACGATCTCGGTGGTCTCGCCCCGCCAGTATCGTCCGGCCTTGATGCCGAAGAGGTTATGGCTCTCGCCGCCGTCCCGGGTGGGAATGCCGCGGCGCCCCCAGCCGGTCTCCAGCGCCGCCTGGGCCAGGATCAGCTCGGCGGGCACCCCGCTGGCCTCGCTGGCTCGGTGGGCCGGCTCGGCCAGGCGCTCGACGAAGGCCTGGACATGCTCGGCCCGCTCGCCGCTAGCGGCGCGCACGGCGGGCGATTCCGACGGCGCCGGGGCCTCGCTCCGCGCTTGGTCATCGCCGGCCGCCGGGCGGGCCGCCAGGGCCTGCATAAAGTCGGCGGGGGCCTGCTCACCCATCGACGTCAGGGGCCGCGGCGTGCCCCGCGGAATGCCGGCGATCAGCTCGCTGGCTCGCTCGGGCGGCGCCACCGATCCCAGGTGCCCCTCCAGCTGACGCACCAGCTCCTCGGCCAGGCCCATGCCGCCGCCCCGGGCGCTGAGGTGCTGGGCCAGCTGCTGGTCATGCAGCTCGGTATAGAAGCGGGTCTGCTGACTGTTCATCAGATCGCTTTCGGGAATGGCGGCGCGCATGCTCTTGAGCATGCGCTGCAGGAACAGCGCCTCGAACTGCTGGGCGGCCCCCTCGAGGCCGGCCCGCTCGTCCTGGCGGGCGGTGTGGCGCAGGCGCTGGATGCCCTGCACATCCAGGGCGAACTGGCCGGAGAGGTCGCTGGCGCTCATTAGAGGATCTCCAGTTCGGCGCGCAGGGAACCGGCGGCCTTCAGGGCCTCGAGGATCGCCATCAGGTCCTGGGGCGTGGCGCCCAGGGCATTGAGGGCATTGACCACCTCGGTGAGGTCGGCGCCCTCCACCACCCGCAGGTAGGCGTCCTGCTCCTGCACGCGGATCTCGGTGTCCGGCACCACCACCGTGTCTCCCTCGCCGAAGGGCGCCGGCTGGCTGACCTGGAACTGGGTATCGATGGTGATGGAAAGGTTGCCGTGGGCCACGGCGGCGCGGTGCAGCCGCACGGCGCCATTGAGCACCACCGAGCCGGTGCGCGAGTTGACCACCACCCGCGCCGGGGCCTCGGTGGGCGTCACGTCCAGGCTCTCGACCCGTGCCATGAAGCCGACCCGGGCATTGGCATCCAGGGGGCCATCCAGGGCGATCACCCGGCCGTCCCGGGCCGAGGCCACCACGCGACCGAATTCGCGATTGATGGCCGCCACCACCCGCTGGGCGGTACCGAAGTCGGCCTCCTCGAGCTCCAGCTCCAGCAGGCCGCCGTTGGCGCCCAGGTTGAGGGGCACCTCCCGCTCCACCATGGCGCCGCCGGCGATCCGCCCGCTGGCCTGGTGATTGACCTGCACCGAGCTGCCCCCGGCCTCGGCGCCGGCGCCACTCACCAGCAGGTTGCCCTGGGCGATGGCGTAGGTGTCACCGTCGGCGCCCTTGAGGGGGGACATCAGCAGGGTGCCGCCGCGCAGGCTGCGGGCATTACCCACCGAGGAGACCACCACGTCGAGGCGCTGCCCCGGCCGCGAAAAGGGCGGCAGGTCGGCGGTGACCATCACCGCCGCCACGTTGCGCAGCTGCATATTGGTCCCCGGCGGCACCGTGACGCCGAGCTGGGAGAGCATATTGGTCAGGCTCTGGCCGGTGAAGGGCGCCTGCATGGTCTGGTCGCCGGTGCCGTCCAGGCCCACCACCAGGCCATAGCCCACCAGGACGTTGTCGCGCACCCCGGCGAAGTTGGCCAGCTCGCGGATGCGTTCGGCCTGGGCCGGCAGGGCCAGCAGCCACAGCAGCCCCAGGGTCAGCAGGCGGAGGGCGAGTCGCGGTAGCGGTCGGGTCGGGGTCATCATAGGGGCGGCCCGTCAGAAGGGTGAAATATTCAGGAAGAAGCGCTGCAGCCAGCCCATATGCTGGGCCTCGTTGATATAGCCGTCGCCCACGTATTCGATGCGGGCATCGGCCACCTGGGTGGAAGGCACGCTGTTCTGGGCGGTGATGGTGCGCGGGTTGACCACCCCGGAGAAGCGAATGAATTCGGTGCCCTGGTTGATGGCGATCTGCTTCTCGCCGCGCACCCGCAGGTTGCCGTTGTTCATCACCTCCAGCACCGACACCGTGATGGTGCCGGTAAAGGAGTTGTTGGCCTGGGAGCCGCCGCCGCCCTCGAAATCGCTGGCCCCCGAGAGGTCGAAGCCGTACTCGGCGAGGGTCTCCAGGGCGTCGGGCAGGGTATCGAGCTCGAGACTCGCCGAGCCGTTGCGGTCGGCGTTGGTGCGGGCGTTCTTGCTGGCGCTGACCTCTTCGTCCAGCACGATGGTGAGGATATCCCCCACCACGCGCGGACGACGATCCTCGAACAGCGGCTGATAGCCGCGGCGCTCCTGGTAGATGGAGCCGTTGGCCACCGGCGCCGGACGGTCGGGAATACTGATCTGCTCCTGCTCCCCCACCACCGAGGCGCGGGGAATCTGGGCGCAGCCGGCCAGGGCCAGCAGCGCCAGGGCGAGCAGGACCGGGCCGAGGTGTCGCATCGTGGCTCCCATGGCGTCAAGGATCCTTAGAGCTGGGCCAGGCGGGCCAGCATCTCGTCGCTGGTCTGCACCGCCTTGCTGTTGATCTCGTAGGCCCGCTGGGTCTGGATCATGCTGACCATCTCCTCCACCACATTGACGTTGGAGGTCTCCACATAGCCCTGCATCAGGGTGCCGGTGCCGTTCATCCCCGGCAGGTTCTCGTTGCGCGGGCCGGAGGCGGTGGTCTCGCGATAGAGGTTGCCGCCGATGCTCTCCAGGCCGGTGGGATTGACGAAGGAGGAAAGGGAGACCTGCCCCACCTCCTGGCTCTGGGAATCGCCGGGCACCCGTACGCTGACGATGCCGTCCTCACCGATGGAGATCGACAGGGCGTTCTGGGGAATGATGATGGCCGGCTCCACGGGGTAGCCGTTGGCGGTGACCATCTGGCCGTTCTGGTCGAGCTGGAAGCTGCCGTCCCGGGTATAGCCGGTGGTGCCGTCCGGCATCAGTACCTGGAAGAAACCGTTGCCCTCGATGGCCAGGTCCCGCGAGTTGCCGGTGGCCTCGAGCCCGCCCTGGTTGTGCAGGCGTTCGGTGGCCACCGGGCGCACCCCGGTGCCCACCTGCATGCCGGAGGGCAGGCGGTTCTGGATGTCGTTGTTGGCGCCGGGCTGGCGCAGGTTCTGGTAGAGCAGGTCCTCGAACACCGCCCGGGAGCGCTTGAAGCCGTTGGTGCCGACGTTGGCCAGGTTGTTGGAGATCACGTCCATCTGGACCTGCTGTGACTCCAGGCCGGTCTTGGCGGTCCACAGTGAAGAAATCATCGTTGTGTCGTCCTTAGTATCCGGTTAGGGAAGCGCTGATTTATGTCGCGAGCGAAGAGAGGCTGGCCGCCGCCGGAGCGGAGCAACCGGAGTTGACTGGGTGCTCCGTGGGGATTGTGACGGTCCGACGTATCGGCACCGCCGGCGGCCATCCCTTCACAAAAGATTCGAGCGCAGTAATAAATCAGTGTTTCCTTAGCCCTGCAGGGAGAGCAGGCTGTTGGCACGCTGGGCATTCTCGTCGGCGGTACTGATCACCTTCATCTGCATCTCGTAGCGCCGCGCCACGTCGATCATCGAGACCATGGACTCGATGGCGCTGACGTTGCTGCCCTCCAGGGTGCCGCTGGCCAGGCGCACGGCCTCGTCCTGGGGCAGCGCCCCGGCGGGCGCCCGAAAGAGGCCGTCGTCGCCGCGCACCAGTGGCGCCTCGCCGGGGTCGACCAGCTTGATGCGCCCCACGTCCACCAGGGCATCCGCCTGCTGGCCCTCGCCGATGGCGCTGACGGTGCCGTCGGCGCCCATGGAGAGCCGGGCGCCGAGGGGCACCACCATGGGGCCGTCGTCGCCGATCACCGGGTGGCCGGCGATGCGCAGCACGCCGTCGCCGTCGACCTGGATATCGCCGCGGCGGGTATAGGCCTCGGTGCCGTCCGGGGCCTGCACCGCCAGCCAGCCGTTCCCCTCGATGGCCACGTCCAGGTCACGCCCGGTGGTGCTCATGGGCCCCGGCGAAAAGTCGGCCCCCGGGGTGGTGGCGGCCACCGACACCCGGGTCGGCAGCAGGCCATCGCCCTCCACCGGCACCGCGCGCATGGCGTGCAGCTGGGCGCGGAAGCCGCTGGTACCGGCATTGGCCAGGTTGTGACTGACCACCGACTGCTGGTCCATGCTCTGCTTGGCGCCGCTCATGGCGGTATAGAGGATACGGTCCATGTCTCAGGCTCCCATCAGCGCAGGTTGATGGCGGTCTGCAGGACCTCATCCTGGGTCTTGATGGTCTGGGAGTTGGCCTGGTAGGCACGCTGGGTGACGATCATCTCCACCAGCTCCCGGGCCATATCCACATTGGAGGTCTCCACCGCCCCGGACTGGATGGCGCCCAGCACCCCGCTGCCCGGCGTACCCAGCAGCTCCTGCCCGGAGGCCTGGGAGGCGCTCCAGCCGTTATCGCCCTCGGGGCTCAGGCCCTCGGGGTTGCGGAAGTTGGCCAGCACGACCTGCCCCGCGGCCATCGACTGCTCGTTGGAGTAGTTGCGCATCACGGTGCCATCCTCCTGGATGGTGATGCCCACCAGGGTGCCGGAGGTGTAGCCGTCCTGGTCGAGGTCATTTACCGTGGAGGTGTTGGCGAACTGGGTAGAGCCGGTCTGATCGAAGTCGATATCCAGTTGAGCGAACCCCTCCCCCGTTAGATCGAAGCTCAGGGTCTGCTGGGCCCCGCCGGTCAATACGCCATTGGCATCGAAGGTCAATCCGGTCAACGCCGCCGGCGGGGTGTATTCGGGAGCCCCGGCCGGCCCGCCGCTAAGGCGCGCATTCACCTCCCAGGCATTGGCCGCGGTCTTGGTATAAAAAAGCGTCAGGTTGCGGGCATTACCCTGGGAATCGAAGACGCTGGCCGAGGTGGAGTAGCTATAGGTCGTAGAGTCCGTGGCATCGAAGGGGACGGTGCCCCGATCGATGACCGCCTCACCGGAATCCAGATTTAGCTTGATATCCAGATTCTGGGTGGCATTGGCCGGCATATCGTCGGAGGGCACATTCAGCGCCACCGGCTCGCCGCCGGCGGCCACCGCCGAGAAGGGGTCGTTGGCATCTTCCAGGCCATAGCCCATCAGCTTGGCGCCCTGGGCATTGACCAGGTCGCCCGCGGCATTCAGGGAGAGCTGGCCGTTGCGGGAGTAGAGCACCTCGCCACCGCCCTGCTGGAAGCGGTAGAAGCCCTGGCCGGCGATGGCCAGGTCCAGGTTGCGGTTGGTGCTCTCGATATTGCCCTCATTGAAGTTCTGCAGCACCGCGCTGACCCGGGTACCCAGCCCCACGGAGCCGGCATAGACGTCGGCGAACTGGGCGCCGGAGCCCTTGAAGCCCACGGTCTGGGAGTTGGCGATATTGTTGCCCACCACGTCCAGCTTGGAGGCGGCGGAGTTCAATCCACTCAATGCCTGGGAAAAGCCCATCTCAACTTCCTCTGCGTCGATGAATAATGCGGGATGTCGCGCCCTGGCCGGGCGTCGTTATGATGTTATGGCGCTACAGGATCTGCTTGACGTCGTCGAGGCCCACCTGGCCATAGACGCCGCCCAGGTCGAGCCGCACGCCGTTCTCGCCCGGCGTCACCCCGCCCACCACGGCGTAGTTCAGGGCCTCGACGCTCACGCTATCCTCACCCTGGGTGGCCTCGATACGCACCCGATAGGCGCCCGGCGTAGCGGTCTCGCCGTCGCTGGTCTTGCCATCCCAAGTGAAGGACTCGACGCCGGCGTCCACCGCACCCAGGTCGTAGCGATTGATCACCTGGCCGCTGTCATTGACGATGGTCACCTTGACGTTATCCGCGGGCGCCGCCAGTTCCACGCCGAAGGGGGTGGTATGGGCATTGCCCTCGTCATCGGTCTGCAGCAGCACCCGGTTCCCCGGCACCATGACCCCCTTGCCGATCAGGGCGCTGGCCTGCAGCTGCTGCCCCGCGTCGATCTGGGAGGTGATGCCATCGAGGGTCTCGTTGAGCTGCTCGATGCCGCTGACGGTATTGATCTGCGCCAGCTGCGAGGTCATCTCCGCGTTCTCCATGGGATTGAGCGGGTCCTGATTCTGCAGCTGGGTGATCAGCAGCGTCATGAAACTCTCGCGGAGCTCCTGGGACTGGCGCGGCCCCAGGTCGGCGTTGCCGCCGCCATTGACGCTGTTGAGGACGTTATTGCCGATCGGCGAAGTCATGGCTTAGCCCTCGCCCAGGGTCAGGGTCTTGAGCATCAGCTGCTTGCTGGTGTTCATGACCTCGACGTTGGCCTGATAGGAGCGCGAGGCGGAGATCATATTGACCATCTCGTGGGCCGGCTCCACGTTGGGCAGGGTCACATAGCCCTGCTCATCGGCCAGGGGATGCTCGGGGCGATACTCCAGGCGCATGGGGCCCGGGTCCTCCACGACCTGGGTGACGCGCACCCCGCCGACGCCATGGCGGCCCTGGGCCTGGGTCTCGAACATCACCTGCTTGGCGCGGTAGGCCTCGCCATCGGGCCCGGCCACGCTATCGGCATTGGCCAGGTTGCTGGCGGTGACATTCATTCGCTGGGCCTGGGCACTCATGGCCGACCCGGAAATATCGAACACGGAAAACATCGACACGGGCTGCTCCTTTAGCCTAACGGCGATCACTCGCGCCCTGGGATTGGGCGCTTATGACCGATCCATAGATATCGAACACGGAACACATCGACACGGGCTGCTCCTTTAGCCTGGGGGCGATCACTCGGGTTGCATGGCGTTCTTGAGACCCTGGATACGGCTATTGATCAGGGTCAGGGAGGCCTGGTAACGCACGGCGTTATCGGCGAACTGGGTGCGCTCGCGATCCATGTCCACGGTATTGCCATCCAGGCTGGGCTGGTCCGGCACCCGGTAGAGCAGGTCATCGAGGCCGGCCACCGGCCCCTGCCCCGGCAGGTGTCGTGCCGAGGTGGTGGCCAACCCCAGGCCGCCGCCACTGGTCCGCCCCTGACTCATGACACGAGACAGCTCGCTGGCGAAATCGAAATCGCGGGCCTTGTAGTTGGGGGTATCGGCATTGGCGATATTGCTGGCCAACACCTCATGACGCTGGTTGCGCAGGCTCAGCGCCTCCTGATGGAAGCGCAGCGACTCGGAAAGCTGATCGATCATGGGCACGTCCCCGTGGCCGATAGAAAAAGACGAGGCTGAAGCATAGCCAGCCCCCTGTCAGGGCAAAGGGATAAACAGCCGCGGAATTCACGGTCAATTCATCTGCTACGACGCCGTCAGGCGGCATAGAATCGTAGTCCTCACTTCTCCCGGGCGATTTCTCATGTCACTGCTGCCACGCCTGCTGATATTGCCCCTGGCGCTGCTACTGGCTCTGCCGGCGACGGCATGGGGCGACGATGCTCCCCTGCTGGAGACGGTGCATGCTTTCCTGTATGAGCAGAGCCAGGCCCTCGGTGACGAGGTGATGATCGAGGTGCATCCCCCGGCCGGCCAGTTTCCCGCCTGCGAGGCGGCGGAGCCCTTCCTGCCCGGGCAGCGGGAGCTCGCCCCGGGGCGGGTGTCGGTGGGCGTGCGCTGCGGCGACGAGGGCCGCCAGGTGCGCTACCTCCAGGCCCAATTGACGGTCTTCGGTGACTATCCGGTGGCGGCGCGCCAGCTGAGCCCGGGAGAGCGTCTTGGCGCGGACGATCTGCGCCTGGAGCGCGGCGACCTAGGTCGCCTGCCGCGCCAGGCGCTGCGCGAGATCGACGCGGCCCTGGGCCTGCAGTTGACCCGCCCCCTGGGTGAGGGCCGGCCGCTGCTGGCGTCGATGCTGCGCGCCGAGCCCCTGGTGGAGCGCCGCCAGCGAGTGGTGGTGGAAGCCCATGGCCGGGGTTTCCGGGTCACCCGCGAGGGCGAGGCCCTGGATGAGGGGGGGCACGGCGAGCGAGTGCGGGTGCGCCTGAGCGGCCGCGAGATCATCGAGGCCGAGGTGATCGCCCCCGGGCGCCTGGCCGTGGCCCTCTAGGATATCGCGCAGGGTATCGCGGCGATTTTCTTGGCCACGGGGTTAAAGTCAGCGGCGCGAGCGCCGATAATAGGGGTAAGCACCCCCGGCGAGAGGCATTAGGCGTGAAGATCGATAGTTCTCATCCCCCCCAGCGACCCACCCAGGTGGAGACCCAGCGCCAGGAGAAGGCGGCGTCCCAGGGCGCGGCGGGACAATCCCAGGGCAGCCCGGCGGCGGTGGCCCACCTCAGCCAGAAGGCCCAGGACGCCAGCCAGGATGTCGACAGCTTGCGGGTCAACGAGATTCGCCAGGCGATCAGCGAGGGCCGCCTGGAGATTCGCGCCGAGCGCATCGCCGACGGCCTGATCGATAGCCTCAAGGAGCTCTGACATGGGCCTGGCCAACCACCTGCAGCGACAGCAGCAGCGCCTCGACGCCCTGTGCGAGACCCTGCGCGAGGAGACCGCCGCCCTGGCCAAGGCGCAGGTGGATGGCGACGAGCTGGCCGGCTTGGCCGAGACCAAGCAGCGCCTGTTCCGGGAGCTCGACGCCCTGGAGAGTCAGCGCCGCCAGGCCCAGGCCAGGCTGGGCTACGTGGAGGGGCGGGCAGGCGCCCGCCAGGCCGCCGAGGAGGCCGATTGCCTGGACGCCTGGCTCACCCTGATGGCCCTGGCCGAGCGAGTCCGCGAGCTCAATGCCACCAATGGCTCGCTGATTCGCGAGCGCATGCGCCAGAACCAGCAGATGCTCGACTTCCTGCGCGAGGCCGCCGGCAAGCCCCTCTACGGCCCCAATGGCCAGGCCCGTCAACGCGATAGCCGGGTCAGCTCCCGGGCCTGAGTCCTCGCCCTCTCGCCACCAACGACATCGCCCAGGCGAAGGCCTGGGCGATGTCGTCGTCTTAACGCTTGCTTGCCACCTCAGGCCACCTCCAGGGTCACCTCATAGCCGGTAAACTTGCGCAAATTGATCACCCCGCTGTCGAGGATCAGGTACTGCCCCTTGAGCCCCATCAGGGTGCCCTCCACCACCGGCTTCTTGTCGAAGTTATGGGAGACGATCTTGCGCGGGAATTCCAGCACCGGGTAATCGAGGGTGACCGGCGCGGCATCGAGCACGCGAATCGCCTCGCCGCCGAAGCGCTCGCGCAGCGCCGCCAGTCCGCCATCCAACCGCGCCAGCAGCCGATCCCGCTCGGCGACCAGGTCCAGGGGCGCCACCTCGCCCTTGAGCATGGCCCGCCAGTTGGTGCGGTCGGCCACCTCTTCCTTGAAGAGGATCTCCACGAAACCGGACTGCTGGCGGGTCGCCACCTCGAGGATCGGCAGCGCCTGGATGGCACCCTGGTCCAGCCAGCGGGTCGGCACCTGGGTACCCCGGGTGATGCCCACCTTGAGTCCCGAGGAGTTGGCCAGGTAGACCACATGGGGCTGGAAGCAGTGGCGTTCGGCCCACTGCGGCTCGCGACAGGTGCCGGCGAAGAAGTGACAGGTCTCCGGCTTGACGATGCAGGTATCGCACTGGGCGAGCCGCTTGAAGCAGGGGTAGCAGTAGCCCTGGGCGAAGCTCTTCCTGGTGGCCCGGCCGCAGTGGGTGCAGGCGATCGCGCCGCTCCAGGTCAGCCGCAGCGGCTGGCCGAGGTGGGCGTTGAGGTCGAGGCGCTGGTCGCCGGCACACAGCGCATAGCGAGCCGGCTCTCCCCCCTGCCCCGGCTCGATGGCCATCTTGCTCAGGCAGCCACTGGCCAGCGCCGTCAATTCACCCACTTGATCTCGTCCTCGTCGCCCTGCTGGGAGGAGCAACCGGCACGCTCCAGGTAACCGACCCGCGCCGCTTCCGGGACGTCATGCTCCACCTCGTACTTGAGCACCGCCTCCAGGCAGAGCGCCAGCTGCGACTCGCTGAGGCGGCGCCCATCGGGCCACTTGCGCAACTCCACCGCCTGCTTGAGGCTGGCGTAGATCGCCGGGGTCATCTGGCGAATCATCTTCTCGAAGGTCATCTCGCTCATGGTCACTCCTCAGGATTGGCGGGCGCGGCCCGAATAATACCAGCCCAGGGCCAGGCCCACGACCAGGCCCCCCAGGTGGGCCTCGTTGGCCACATTGCCGAAGCCCACCGCCGCGGCCATATCGGTCATGGTGAAGACCATCCAACCGAGCATAAAGACCACCAGCATCTGGGGCACGAAGAAGCCGCTGCGGGGGGCGCGCCGCGACATCAGCCACACATAGCCGAGCAGGGCGAAGTCGACCCCGGACATGCCGCCGAACAGCACCGTGCCGGTGACGTACTGGGCCAGGTTGGCTCCCACCCCGCTCAGGGCCACGATCATCAGCATGCGGCCGCGGCCGTGCAGCGCCTCGATCTGGCGCCCGAAATACCATAACCAGAGCATATTGAAGATCAGGTGCATCCAGCCGAAATGCAGCAGCGCCGGGGTGAACAGCCGCCAGGGCTGGCCGAGGAGCACATCGCTCATGTCGCCCACCACCAGGCTGCCCCGGGCCACCGCCAGGGGCACGATGGCCAGCCAGGCGATCACCAGGTCGCCGAACAGCGCCATCAGGCCGAAGACCGCCAGGCAGGCGGCCAGCAGGCTGGCGGTGACCGGCGCCAGGCGGAAGGGCATCAGCCAGGCCGGGGTCGCGGCGCGCCGGGAAGCGCCCCGAGGCATCAGCGGCTCGCCGCGCTGCCAGCGCTCGATGAGCCGCAACAACTGCTGATGCTGTTCCGGGTCGGCCAGCCACAGGGTGTAGCCCTCGTCATCCTCGGTGAAGCGGTGGCCGATGTGGTGGGCCCAGAGGGCCTGACGCAGCGGGCGGGTGTCCACATCGCGGGGCAGGGTCAACACCTTGTACATGGGGCAGCGGTCCTCGAAGGGTTCCCGGCTAGTTTACCATCGGCATCGCCGCCGTCGGTAAGCGGGCCGCCGCGGCCCCAGGGCTATCGCAGTTAGCACTCTTTGTGCACGGAGGCCCGGGGCTACCCTGGGGGCAGGCACTACGCAAAGACGCTGTGAATCCGTCCATGGACGCTCGACTTTTTCGTCCCTGAAAAAGACGCTTTGCTCCGGCCTGCCCCCAGCGCCCTCAGCGATTCCAACGATGATGCCATGACCAGCCCTTCCGGCCTTAAGAAGCTAAATAGAATCCGGCCGGAACCGGGAGTTAGCGGACCGCCGCGGTCCCACTGTTCCATTTCCAAGGCACTCCATTTCCAAGGCACTCCATTTCCAAGGCACAAGAAAAAGTCCGGCGGAGGGGCCGCCGGACAAGAGCAAGGGATCATTCAAGGGAACACCTAGTGAGATGACCAGGCGGCGACTTGGTTCAGCGGTTCTCCCGGGAATTTTGTAACCCTTCGTATCAATCGCAATCGATCTCCCAGGGGCGTGGCCGGGCCTCTTCGTCCCGGGGCACGTCCACCCAGACGAAGTGGTCGGCATTCAGGCGTGCCTCGCCGCTCCAGCGGTAGGCCACCAGGCGACCGAACTTCACCGCGCTGTAGTCGAGACAGGCGATATTGTGGGTCGGCAGGGCCGGGATGCCCTCGCACCAGTAGTGGCCGATAAACAGCGGCGGCTCCTCGGGACCGTAGTAGCTGAGGCTATTCCGCTCGTTGCGGCTAAGGGGGCGCCACTCCAGGTCGCCGGGCAGGTTATCGGGCTGGAAGACCACGTCACCATAGGTACGCGGGTGGCGGGCCCAGAAGTGGGTGCGAAAACTCTGGCGGGTAAAGCCGTCCCCGGAGTGGATGCTGATATTCTCCGGCAGGCGCAGGTGGCTGCCCCGGGTCAGGCGGTCGAGGATGCGAAAAGCCGCGCTGCCGGGATGCACCGACTCGCGGAGGAAAGCCTCATCCATGCGCGCCTCGGGCAACCGGGCCCGCAATTCCGCCACCAGGGCGTGATCCCAGCAGGCATGCACCACCCGCAGGCCCTCGAGCTCCAGCACCAGCGGGATCTGCATAAACCAGGTCAGGGTATCGTCCCACTCCGCCGGGTGGTCGTGGTACTGCTCCAGGGTCTCCTTGATGATGCGGTTATGGCGGGGGCTATGGGGCCGGAGCCAGCCCTGTCCCTCGCCGTCCGGGTGACAGTAGGCCAGGGCGTTGTATTCATGATTGCCCATCACGATCAGCGCCTCGCCCTCCTCCACCATGCGCCGGGCGATGCGTACCGCCAGGCGGATACGCGGCCCCCGGTCGATCAGATCGCCGAGGAAGATCACCCGGCGCCGTGGATGACGATAGACGCCGCCGCGCCGATGGTAGCCCAGCTTCTCGAGCAGGGCCGCCAGGGTGGCGCCACAGCCGTGCACGTCACCGATCAGGTCATAGCCTTCGCATCCACTCATCTCAGCTCCCCAGGCGGCTGCTCCAGCCGAGCTTGCTGCGACACACCTCGTAGTAATTATGGCCCGGCGGGTGCACCAGCTTCAGGCGCTGGGGCTTGCGGCGGACATAGAGGACGTCGTCGGGCTTGGAGACCACCCGGGTCTGGCCGTCGCAGCTGACATGGGGATAGGCCTCGTTGGTCTCGCCGATATGGATGCGGATCTCCGAGGCGGCGTCGATGACGATGGGGCGACTGGAGAGGGTATGCGGGAACATCGGCACCAGGGTGATGGCATCGATGCGCGGGTGGACGATGGGGCCGCCCCCGGAGAGGGCATAGGCGGTGGAGCCGGTGGGGGTGGCGATGATCAGCCCATCGCTGCGCTGGCTGTAGACGAACTGGTCGTCGATAAACAGCTCGAACTCGATCATGCGCACCGCCTTGCCGGGGTGCACCACCACGTCGTTGAGGGCATCGGCGCCGCCCACCAGGACGTCGTTGCGATAGACCTCGGCATCGAGCAGGAAGCGCTCCTCGATCGCGTAGTCGCCGGCCAGCACCTGGCCGACCTTCTCCTCCAGGTCGTCCGGGGAGATATCGGTGAGGAAGCCCAGGCGCCCACGATTGACCCCCAGCACCGGAGTGCCGCTGCGGCAGAAGGCGCGGGCCGCGCCGAGCAGGCTGCCGTCGCCCCCCACCACGATCACCAGGTCGCAGATCTCGCCCAGCAGGCTGCGACTGGCCTCCTGCTGGCCGTGATCGAGCAGCACGGTGGCGGTGCGATCCTCGAGGATCACATGGTAACCGCCCTCGTGGAGAAAGCGGATCAGGCGCTTGAGGGTCTCCACGACCTGGGCGCTGCCCAGGCGGCCGATCAGGCCGATGGTCTTGAAGGCTGTCATAGGCTCGGCGTCTCCCTTCGAGGCCGCTCATTATGCGGCCCCGACAGACCCCGAGCAAACTTGGCTTGGTGATTCAGGCCCGCGCCGCCAGGCTCCGGCGACGCACCCACCATTCGTTGACCAGCAAGGAGGCGACGATAATGGCGCCCCCCAGGACCAGGCGCGTCAGGTCCGCCTCGTGGTTCCAGATCAGCAGGTTGACCAGCAGTCCCGCCGGGATCAGGGCATTGTTCATGATCGCCAGGGCGCCGGCATCCACCCGCGTCGCCCCCTGGTTCCACAGGAAGTAGCCGAGCCCCGAGGCCACCAGCCCCAGCCAGGCCAGCACGCCCCAGTGCAGGGTGGTGGTGGGCAGCCGCTCGGCATTGCCGAAGAGCAGGAAGGCGAGCACCACCAGGGCCAGGGCGCCCAGATAGAACCAGCCGAAGGCGCCATGCCGGGGCAGGTCATCGGGCAGGTGCGGCGCCAGATGGCGGTAGGCCACCTGGCCGAAGGCAAAGCACAGGTTGGCCCCCTGCACCACCAGGAAACCCAGCCAGAAGCCGCTATCCACGCCGTCATAGCGGATCACCGCCGCCCCCAGGACGGCGATGGCCGCGGTGACCAGGTAGAATGGCGAGAAGCGCCGGGCCAGGGCATCGTCGAGCAGGGTCACGTAGAGTGGCGTGAAGATGGTGAAGAGCAGTACCTCCGGCACCGACAGCAGCAGGAAGGACTGGTAGAAGAAGATATACATCAGCCCCAGCTGGATGGCGCCGATCCCCATCAGCGCCAGCTTCTGCCTCCCCGGCAGCCGGCGCGGCCTCAGGAAGGGCAGGAACAGCAGGGTCGCCAGGACGATACGCACCAGCACCGCGAAGTAGCTGTCCACCTGACCGGACAGGTAGACGCCGATCAGCGAGAAGGAGAAGGCCCAGAGGCCGGTGACTCCGATCAGATAGCCCATGGTAAACCTCGAAGGAAAGTAAAGTTGACCGCGATTATACGCCTCGCCGAGTGCCTGACCAGTATCCGCCGCCTCGCTTTCATCTCACGCCCGGGCCCCGATTCCCGCAGCGGCTGGGCGGGCCGCGCCAGGGGTGAAGTACGGGTCGAGGTGAGCGTCGAGGCGCAGGACAAGACGATCCGCTTTTTCGAGAGCGGCACCTTCCTCCTCGAGGGGCGGGCGACGCCGGTGCCCTTCAGTAACTGCTACCGCTGGGAGCTGGGTGACACACGCATCGCCCTCTTCCATGAGCGCCGCGGCGCCGACCAGGCAGTATGGCTCTTCGCCCTGATTGCCCAGGGCCCGGCGTCCCTGGTCAGCGCCGAGGCGCACCTGTGCGGCGAGGATCGCTACCGGGCCCGCCTGAGCCTGGTGGACGAGGGCTTCGACCTGAGCTGGACCATCCAGGGGCCGCGCAAGGACGAGTCCCTGAGTTATCGCTACCGCCGCTGAACACAAAAAAGCCCCGAACGGGTCGGGGCAAGAGGCTACGAGAGAGACTGTCGGGGCCGCGTCAGTCGGCGGCCGCCTCTTCGGCATCCTCGCGCTCCCAGTCCATGGTGCGCTTCACCGCCTTCTTCCAGCCGCGATACTTGCGGTCACGCAGTTCGGGGGCCATCTGCGGGGAGAAAAGGCGATCCAGCTCCCCCTTGGCGGCCACCTCCTGCTGGGTCCAGATCCCCACGGCGATGCCCGCCAGGTAGGCGGCCCCCAGGGCGGTGCTCTCGGTGACCCGTGGGCGCTCCACGTCCACCCCCAGCATATCGGCCTGGAACTGCATCATGATGTTGTTGGCCACGGCGCCCCCGTCCACCCGCAGTGACTTGAGGGTGATCCCCGAGTCGGCCTGCATGGCATCGATCACGTCCTTGGTCTGGTAGGCCAGGGAGTCCAGGGTGGCGCGGGTAATATGCTCCTTGCGGGTGCCCCGGGTCAGGCCGAACATGGCGCCGCGGGCGTACATGTCCCAGTAGGGGGCCCCCAGCCCGGCGAAGGCCGGCACCACATAGACGCCACCGGCATCGTCCACCTTGCCGGCGTAGTACTCGGAGTCCTCGGCGGAGTCGATCAGCTTGAGCTCGTCGCGCAGCCACTGCACCGCGGCCCCGGCGATAAAGATGGAACCCTCCAGGGCGTACTCGACCCGGCCGTCGATGCCCCAGGCGATAGTGGTCAGCAGCCCGGACTTCGACGGCACCGGGGTCTCGCCGGTGTTCATCAGCAGGAAGCAGCCGGTGCCATAGGTGTTCTTGACCATGCCCGGCTCGAAGCAGGCCTGGCCGAACAGGGCCGCCTGCTGGTCACCGGCGATACCGGCGATGGGAATCCGCGCACCGCCGAACATCTCGGCACCGGTGGTGCCATAGACCTCGCTGGAGGAGCGCACCTCGGGCAGCATGCTGGAGGGAATGCCCAGCACATCCAGCATGCGTCCATCCCACTCCAGCTCGCGGATGTTATAGAGCAGGGTGCGGGAGGCATTGCTGTAGTCGGTCACGTGACGTTCGCCGCGGGTCAGGTTCCACACCAGCCAGCTGTCCATGGTGCCGAACAGCAGGTCGCCACGCTCCGCCCGCTCCCGGGCCCCCGCCACGTTGTCGAGGATCCAGCGCACCTTGGTGCCGGAGAAGTAGGCGTCGACCACCAGGCCGGTGGTGTCACGGATATAGGCCTCCAGCCCCTGGGCCTTGAGCTCGTCGCAGAATTCCGCGGTGCGGCGATCCTGCCAGACGATGGCGTTGTAGATCGGCCGGCCGGTGTGGCGATCCCAGACCACGGTGGTCTCGCGCTGGTTGGTGATGCCGATGGCGGCCACCTCGGAGGGCTTGATGCCGTTGGTCTCGAGCACCTCCCGGGCGACCCCCATCTGGCTGCCCCAGATCTCCATGGCGTCGTGCTCGACCCAGCCCGGCGTGGGGTAGTGCTGAGTGAACTCCTTCTGGGCGATGCCGACGATGCGGGCATCACGGTCGAAGAGAATCGCGCGACAGCTGGTGGTGCCCTGATCGAAGGCGAGAATATAGGGTTTGTGCATGGCGTTCAGACTCCTGGCTCCAACGGTTATTGTCATTGTGAGACATACGGGCGGACCTGTCCGAGCAAGGCTCAGGCATCCGCCACGGAAGTGCGTTTCAGGGCCCCCAGGACCCCGGCGGCCAGGCTGATGGCGACGATTCCCAGGGCCACCCCCACCGCCAGGCCGCTGTTCTCGATAAACACGTGCCGATAGAAGAGGGCGCCGGCGATGCCGCCCAGCAGCGGCCCCACCACGGGCACCCAGGCATATTTCCAGTTGCTGCCGCCCTTGCCGGCGATGGGCAACAGGTAATGGGCCAGGCGCGGCCCCAGGTCGCGGGCCGGGTTGATGGCGTAGCCGGTGGTCCCGCCCAGGGAGAGGCCGATGGCCACGATCAGCAGGCCGATGATCAGCGGATTGAGGCCCTCGCTGAAGGTATTGGCACCGATGGCCAGCACCCCCAGCACCAGCACGAAGCTGCCGACGATTTCGCTGATCAGGTTGGCCGGCGCATGGGCAATGGCCGGCGCGGTACAGAACACCGCCAGCTTGGCATCGGCATCCTCGGTGGCTTCCCAGTGGGGGAAGTAATGCAGCCAGACCACCAGGGCCCCCACGAAGGCACCGATCAGCTGAGCGATGACATAGACGGGCACCAGGCGCCAGGGAAATTCCCCGATGGTGGCCAGGCCGATCGTGACCACCGGGTTGATATGGGCCCCGCTGAACTGCCCCACCGCATAGATGGCCATGGCCACCCCCAACCCCCAGCCGAAGGTGATCACGATCCAGCCACTGGCCTCGGCCTTCGAGCCCTTGAGGACCACCCCGGCGACCACCCCGCCGCCGAAGATGATCAGGATCATCGTCCCGATTAGCTCACCCAGAAAGGGAGTCATCACGCTCTCCATTGTCGTTTTGGTTGTCATGTCATGCCGCGGCCGACCCACGCCTCCCCGGTCGATCCGGGGCGCCCAAGCGGAGGTCGACACTCCAACAGAGGACTCTCAAACATCGACCACGAATGAAATCGAACATCAATTCATTCTCAATGTTTGATTACGATCACGAATCTAGCCACCAAGCCGTCGACACACAACAAAAACGCACCTTCAAGAGATACGACATTCGTCTAACCCAGCCGTATGGCGATCCGTTTCACGCCAGAGAATCCGCGAATTTACCATTGAAAATCAACGAAATAATCATAACCCCTCGTCCCCTTCCCGCTGCCGGCGCAGGAACGGCTCCTCGCGAACGCTTGATGTTCAACTGGCCTTCTTCTATTTTCGTTTTCAACCATCAGCACTTTTTGCGGATTCATAACGACAACGGAAGCACACCATGGCCTCGCAGACTCCCCTTCTCGATCTCTTCGTTATCGGTGGCGGTATCAACGGCACCGGCATCGCCAATGACGCCGCCGGTCGCGGCCTCCGGGTCGCCCTGTGCGAACAGCGTGACCTGGCCAGCGCCACCTCCTCGGCCAGCAGCAAGCTGATTCACGGCGGCCTGCGCTATCTGGAGCATCGCGAGTTTCGCCTGGTCCGCGAGGCCCTCAAGGAACGCGAGGTGCTGCTCAAGAAGGCGCCGCATATCATCTGGCCGCTGCGCTTTATCCTGCCCCACCGCCCTCACCTGCGCCCGGCCTGGATGATCCGCACCGGCCTCTTCCTCTATGACCACCTGGGCAAACGCGACAGCCTGGCCGGATCCCGGCGCCTGCGCTTCGCCGGCCAGGGCCCCCTCAAGCCCGAGATCACCCAGGGCTTCGAGTACTCCGACTGCTGGGTCGACGATGCGCGCCTGGTGGTCCTCAATGCCCTTCAGGCCAAGCAGCAAGGGGCCGAGATCCTGGTCGGTACCCGCTGCGTCCAGGCACGCCAAGTGGACGATGTCTGGGAAGTCACCCTGGAAGAGAGCGCCAGCGGGCGCCGTCAGACCCGCCGTGCCAGGGCGCTGGTCAATGCGGCGGGCCCCTGGGTGGAGGAGTTTATTCGCGAGGGTACGGAGCGGCGCTCCCGTTACGGTATCCGCATGATCCAGGGCAGCCACCTGATCGTGCCGCGGATCCACGACGACGAGCGCGCCTATATCCTGCAGAATCAGGATGGCCGCATCGTCTTCGTGCTGCCCTACCAGCAGGATTTCAGCCTGATCGGCACCACCGACCGCCGCTACCGGGGCGATCCGGCCCAGGTGCGGATCAGCGATGAGGAGACCGGCTATATCCTCGCCGTGGTCAACGAGCACTTCCGCACCCAACTGAGCCGCGACGACGTGGTCTCCTCCTATTCGGGGGTGCGCCCGCTGTGCGACGACGAGTCCACCGACCCCTCCGCCATGACCCGCGACTACACCCTCGACCTGGACACCCAGGGCCCTCCCCTGCTGTCGGTGTTCGGCGGCAAGATCACCACCTACCGCAAGCTGGCCGAGAGCGCCCTGGCCCAGTTGGCCCCCCACCTACCCGACATGGGCCCGGCCTGGACCGCCGAGTCCCCCCTGCCCGGCGGCAATATCGGCAGCCAGGCGGCCTTCGTGGCGCGACTGCTGGCCGACTATCCCTTCCTGGGTGAGGCCCGGGCGCGACGCTTCGCCGCCAGCTATGGCAGCCTGTGCCTGGAGTTCCTGCGCGACTGCCGGGGGGAGGCCGACCTCGGCGAGGACTTCGGCGCCGGCCTGAGCCGCCGCGAAGTGGACTACCTGGTGGAGCGGGAGTGGGCGCGCAGCGCCGAGGACATCCTCTGGCGGCGCACCAAGCTGGGACTGCGCCTGAGCGATACCGAACTCCAGCGCCTGGAGGCCTATCTGGCCGAGCACCTGACGCCCCCGGCCACTACCACCAGGGAAGCGGCCTCCTGAGGCCAACAAATTTGCATCTCGGAAACTTCAAGACTTCTTGCGCCGGGGCCTTATCAGCGGCGCCTCGGCGTGCCCCTCGGCCTCGTAGTGCAGGTGCGCCTCGGGGTCGATCTTCTGCCCCAGCGCCTCGGCCTCACCGGCCAGCTCGTCGTGATAGCGCGCCCAGTCCTCCCAGTCGTGGGGGGTCCCCGCCCGGGGCGGACGCTGGCCCGACTGACGGGCCCGGGACCAGGCCAGCTCCTCCAGGGTATTGGGCTTGTCCTCGTCCTTGCCGATCGCCACGCCCTTCCTGGCCAGGTATTCGCGTGCATCCATGATGACTCGCCTCCCACTCTTGATTACTCGTGACTATCAAATCATTCAAACCAATCAACTTTATCTAGCATAACGCGCCACGGATACTGCCGTTACTACGCCATGGCACCCACACCGGAGACTCACTAGATTGGAAGGGTCTCGCGCGGCGAGGTTCCAGGGCCGCCCTCGTTAACGGAAGAAGGAAAGCACGATGCAAGAACGCCAGGTCGATATCGCCATTATCGGCGCCGGTACCGCCGGCCTGGGGGCCTACCGGGCCGCCAAGCAGCATGGCGGCGAGGTGGTGATGATCGAGTCCGGTCCCTATGGCACCACCTGTGCCCGGGTCGGCTGCATGCCCTCCAAGCTGCTGATCGCCGCCGCCGAGGCGGCCCATCAGGCCCGGCATACCGACCTCTTCGGCGTGCATGTGGAGGGCCGGATTCGCGTCGATGGCGAGGCCGTGATGGACCGGGTCAAGCGTGAGCGGGATCGCTTCGTTGGCTTCGTGGTCGACTCGGTGGAGCGGCTGCCCGAGGCCGATCGCCTGCGCGGCCATGCCCGCTTCGTCGATCCCCATACCCTGATCGTCGATGAGCATACTCGGGTGCATGCCAAGCGCATCGTGATCGCCACCGGCTCGCGGCCCAGCTATCCGGACTTCTTCCATGCCGCCGGCGATCGCCTGGTGGTCAACGACGATCTCTTCGAGTGGAACGACCTGCCCGCGTCGGTGGCCATCTTCGGCCCCGGCGTCATCGGCCTGGAGCTGGGTCAGGCCCTGCACCGCCTGGGGGTGCGGATCCGCCTGTTCGGCGTCGGTGGCGCCCTGGGCTCGCTTCAGGACCCCGACCTGCGCGCCTACGCCGATCGTACCTTCAACCGGGAGTTCTATGTCGATCCGGACGCCAAGGTGGAAACCATCGAACGGGATGGCGAGGCGGTGGTGATCACCTTTATCGAACGCGGCAGTGGCAAGCGCCTTACCGAACGCTTCGACTACCTGCTGGCGGCCACCGGACGACGCCCCAATGTGGATCGCCTGGATATCGACCAGGCCCATCTCGCCCTGGACGAGCGAGGTATCCCCGACTTCAGCCCTCATACCCTGCAGTGCCGCAATGCCGATGGCGGCCCCAGCCATATCTTTATCGCCGGGGACGCCAACCAGCAGTTGCCGTTGCTGCACGAGGCCAGCGACGAGGGACGCATCGCCGGTGACAATGCCGGCCGCTACCCGGAGCTGCGTGCCGCCCAGCGTCGCGCACCGTTGGCCGTAGTGTTTAGCGACCCGCAGATGGCCAGCGTCGGCCTCGGCTATGCTGAACTCGAGCGACGCCACGGCGGCTGCGACTGCCTGGCCATGGGAGAAGTCTCCTTCGAGGATCAGGGCCGCTCCCGGGTCATGGGGGTCAATCGCGGCCGGATGCGGGTCTATGCCGAGCAGGGCAGCGGGCTCTTCCTCGGGGCCGAAATCTTCGGCCCCCGAGCCGAACACCTGGCTCACCTGCTGGCCTGGGCCCTGCAGCAGCGACTGACGGTGGCGCAGATGCTGGCCATGCCCTTCTATCACCCGGTGATCGAGGAGGGGCTACGCACCGCACTGCGTGACCTGAATGCCAACCTCCAACTCGGCGAGCGCATCGTCGAGCGCTGCATGGAGTGTGGCCCCGGTGACTGACCGACGGCATCGCTCGCTCTGGCCGGCCCGCGAGAGCGGGCCGGCACGACCGCAGCAAAGGAGACTCGCCATGCCCAACAAGGCGCCTACCACCGTCCGTGAGATCATGTCCCGCGACTGCTATCGGGTCCGCGGTAACGCCTCGGTGTCCAACCTTGTCGAAGGGCTGGCACTCCACCGCCTGCCTGGGGCGCCGGTCGTCGACGACCGCGATAACCTGATTGGCTTTATTTCCGAACAGGACGTGCTCGGCAAGCTGCTGGAGAGCACCTACCTCAATGACGAACCGCCCCTGATCAAGGAACTGATGCGCCACGAGGTGCTCTCGGTGACGCCCAACAAGAGCATCACCGACCTGGCCCAGGAGATGCTGGGCACCAAGCCCAAGGTCTACCCGGTGGTGGAGCAGGAACGCCTGGTGGGCATCGTCACCCGACGCGATGTGATCAATGCCATCCTGCGGATGCGCAAACGCTAGCCCCCGGACCGCCCTTCCCTTTCCCCGCCCCGGCTTCGTCCGGGGCGGTTGCTGTATGACCGACGATCGCCAGGCAAAGAAAAGCCGCCCGGGCCTAAGCACGGGCGGCAAAAGGGATCGAAACGCAAGCTCCAATGGAAACTCAGTGCGACTGCCATCGACTGAATTCATCGTGCTCGCCTTCAGTGTGACCACGGGCCGGCGAAAATTCTCCACGCCCAAGCAAACTTTCTGTCCGCACTTTCAACACTCTTGCCTGATTCGTGGCAACCCCTTGTTCCAGCGAGCTCTTTCCTCCAGATACGACAACCCCTGTCGGCAATGGCTGACAGCATTACCGAGCCTCACCTGCCACTCTGGTACTAGGGCACAGGAAGTACCACGCTTCACAGGAGGCTCAGCATGCCAGCGATTCATGTCTACCAGACCGACACTCAGCACTGGGCCATCGACTGCGCCTGCGGGGCCCGGGAAACGGCGCCTAGCCTGTCGCGCATCGGTGGCGACTTCAGCGCCCGGCGCCTGCGCCTCGACACCTATGTGCAATGTCGCTGCTGCGGTCGCGGCATTCAGGTCGCCATCGCTCGCCAGGGCCAGATCAGCCTCTCCCAGCGCTTTCCCCTGCTGACGCCCCAAGAAGGGCCCTTGGCCCACTTTACCGCCTGAGGCGAATCACGAACCTGGAGAACGCCGCCGGCCTCGGCGGCGTTCGTGCTTCTCGCCGTGGAGAATCATGAAAGATCAATCAGTTAGCGGGAAAGGCCGCAGAAAGCCCCATCGCGGCTTGCAAGCCTAAGCATTTGCTTTTACTATCATTCCGCTTCGCGGGTGTAGCTCAATGGTAGAGCAGAAGCTTCCCAAGCTTAAGACGAGGGTTCGATTCCCTTCACCCGCTCCACTATTTCCCCTCGTGTCGCTGCTTCTTCGCTCCCCCGGCTCGCGCAAGTTCTCGCCCAAGCGGCACGCGTCCCACGAGCGGTTGCCCATGGCGCTATTCCTGCTGATCTTTGCCGTCTGCCTGCTGATTATCGGTGGCATGGTGGCCATCCTGCTGCTCTCGCGCACGCCCCGCTACCGCACCGAGGCCGAAGACCTGCTGGCGCTGTTCGACCGTGCCCTGGAGGGCACGGTACAGGAGACCGAGTGGCAGACCCTAGTCAACTACCCGATCCGCCATGATGACGCCCTGGAGGGCATCCGCCGCCGCGCCCAGCGCCTGATGGACGAGCATGGCCGCCCCTGGCAGGCCGCCCAGGGTGGCAAGCTCTTCACCCGGGAAGGCTGCGCCGAACTGGCGGCACTCCGCGAGCACCTGGCTCGCCATCAGGCACGGCGACAGTCCCGGTAACGTCCGTAAGGCCAAAGACTGATATAATGGCTCGCCTGCGCCGTTTGCCGAAGCTCGAGGTCGCGCCATGCCCAGTGCCATCCGCCTGATCCCCCTCGACAATACCACCCGCCACCATGACCACGACTTCCACCAGATCGTGATCGGGCTGACCGGCCACGCAGAATTCGAGATCGAGGGGCTGGGCGGCTCCATCGCCCCCCTCTCCGGCTGCATCGTCCCCGCCAGCCATGTGCACTACTACGAAGGCATCGGCGACAACCGCCAGCTGATTCTCGACCTGCCCGGAGACGCGGCCCCCCTGACCGGCCACTACCATGCACTGGCCCGACTCTTCGACGCGCCGCGCTTCTTCGCCCTGGACGAGCCCCTGCGCCGCTACCTGGCCTTCGTGACCCTGGAACTGGAGCAAGCTCGCGCCCCGGTGCCGCGGCTTCAGGATGATCTGCTCACCGCCACCCTGCTGGGCTGCCTGCACGCCCGCCTGCTTCCCGAAGAGCGCCCCCAGCCCGGTCGCCCCCTGGATCTGCGCACCCTGGATCGCTTTATCGACCGCCATCTGGCCAGCCACCTGACGGTAGCCGACCTGGCTCAGGAGGCCTGCCTCAGCGAGGCGCACTTCAGCGAGCGCTTCCGCCGCCAGACCGGCCTGCCCCCCTACCAGTATCTGCTGCGCAAGCGCCTGGAGGCGGCCCATCGCCTGCTGGTCTCGAGTCGTTTGCCGCTGTCGGAGGTCGCCGCCCTCACCGGCTTCGCCAACCAGAGCGCCCTCTCCCACGCCTTTCGACGCCACTATGGCCACCCCCCCGGCCAGCTACGGCGGATACCTTCCCAGCGGCTCGCCAGCACTCGACCAAAGTCGTAATTTTCGCGGCTTTTTGTCACAGACCCCGGCTTTTTGACAATTCCTGCCGAGAAATTGGCAAGACGCTCACGACTCTCCCACCCTACATTCAAGCCATCCAAAAAAGGCTTCCGGGAGAGTGACATGCTCACAGCCAAGACCCTGCTCGACGCATCCACCTGGCAACAGGACCTCGATACCCTCTTCCAGCGTATCAGCGATCACTACATCGTCGACGAGGATACCTTCGTGGGTGAGCTGGTGAACTTCCTCTCCGCCGATGAGGCCGATTTCAAGCGCATCGCCGGAAAGACCGCCGAGCTGGTGCGGGAAGTGCGCGAGATGGATACCGCCGTGGATACCATCGACGAGCTGCTGCAGCAGTACAGCCTGGATACCCACGAGGGGCTGATGCTGATGTGCCTGGCCGAGGCCATGCTGCGCATCCCCGACAAGGAGACCGCCGATGCACTGATCGAGGACAAGCTGGGCCCGGCGGACTGGCAGTCCTATGTGGGGCAGAGCGATTCCTGGCTGGTCAACGCCTCCACCTGGGGCCTGCTGATGACCGGCCGGGTCGTCACCATGGACAAGCCCAGGGACGGCAAGCCCAGGGACGGCAAGCCCAGGGACGGCAAGCCCAGCGGCTTCATCAACAAGCTGGTCAACCGCATGGGCGAGCCGGTGATCCGCCGCGCCATGCGCGAGGCGATGAAGGTAATGGGCAAGCAGTTCGTCCTCGGTCGCGATATCGACGAGGCGCTGAAGCGTTCCAGGCCGCTGTTCGACAAGGGGTATACTTACTCCTACGACATGCTCGGCGAGGCCGCCCGCACCCGCAAGGATGCCCAGCGCTACTTCGACGACTACGCCCTGGCCATCGAGCGGGTCGGCAAGACCAGCCAGGCGCTGCCCGCCAAGACGCCGGCCCCCTCGGTCTCCATCAAGCTCTCGGCGCTGCACCCGCGTTACGAGTTCGGCCGCCGCGGCCAGGTCCTCGAGGAGCTGACCGCCACGGTCCGCGAGCTGGTCGCCCTGGCCCGGGAGCGCGAGGTGGCCATTACCATCGATGCCGAGGAGGTGGATCGCCTGGAGCTGTCGCTCGAGGTATTCCGCGCCGTCTACGAGAGCGACGCCGCCAAGGGCTGGGGGCACTTCGGCCTGGTGGTGCAGGCCTACTCCAAGCGCGCCCTGCCCGCCCTGCAGTACCTGACCCGCCTGGCCGGCCTGCAGGGCGACGAGATCCCGGTTCGCCTGGTCAAGGGCGCCTATTGGGACAGCGAGATCAAGGAGTCCCAGCAGCTCGGCGTCGATGGCTACCCGGTCTTCACCCGCAAGGCCAGCACCGACGTGGCCTATCTGGTATGCGCCAACTACCTACTGTCGGACAACACCCGGGGGCGTATCTTCCCGCAGTTCGCCACCCATAACGCCCATACCATCAGCGCCATCCTCGAACTGGCCAACGCCGCCGACCGCCGGCTGGAGTTCCAGCGCCTGCACGGCATGGGCGAGGCGCTCTATGACGCCGCCCTGAGGCGCGCCCCCCGGGGCACCTACTGCCGCATCTATGCCCCGGTGGGGGCCCACAAGGACCTGCTCCCCTACCTGGTCCGCCGCCTGCTGGAAAACGGCGCCAACTCGTCATTCGTTCATCAGCTGGTGGACCCCAAGGTGCCGGTGGAGTCGCTCTGCGTGCACCCGGTGGAGACCCTGAACCAGCACGAACGCTACGCCAATCATCGCATCCCGCTGCCGCGGGATATCTATGGACCACAACGCAAGAACTCGCGGGGAGTGAACTTGAATATTCGCAGCCACTACCAGCCGCTCATGGACAAGATGGCGGGCTTCATGGACAAGACCTATCGTGCCAAGCCGCTGCTGGCCGTGGCGGTGGCCGACGACGCCGCCCAGACCCATGAAGTGACCTGTCCTTTCGACCGCAATCAGCGGGTGGGCAGCGTGCAGTGGACCACCCAGGAGCAGGCCGCCCGGGCCGTGGATGCCGCCTGGGCCGCCTTCCCCCGCTGGGAGGCCACCCCGGTAGCGGAGCGGGCCGCCATCATTCGCCGCCTGGGCGACCTGATGGAAGAGCATATGGCAGAGCTGATGACGCTGTGCTCCCGGGAGGGTGGCAAGCTGCTCACCGACGGCGTCGACGAGATCAAGGAGGCGGTGGATTTCTGCCGCTACTACGCCATGCGCGCCGAGGCGCTGTTCGCCGAGCCCACCGCCCTGCCCGGGCCCACCGGCGAGTCCAACGAGCTGATGCTGGGCGGCAAGGGCGTCTTCGCCGCCATCAGCCCCTGGAACTTCCCGGTGGCGATCTTCTGCGGCCAGGTGGTGGCCGCCGCCGTGGCCGGCAACACCGTGCTGGCCAAGCCCGCCGAGCAGACCTCGATCGTCGCCCACCGGGTCATCGAGCTGCTGCATGAGGCCGGCATGCCCCGCGACGTGGTGCAGCTGCTGCCCGGCGACGGTCCCACCGTGGGCAGCGTGCTCAGCGGCGACCCGCGCATCACCGGGGTGGTCTTCACCGGCGGCACCGACACCGCCCAGATCATCAACCGCGCCCTGGCGGCCCGGGAAGGCGCCCCGCTGCCGACCCTGATCGCCGAGACCGGCGGCATGAACGCCATGATCGTCGACTCCACCGCACTGCCCGAGCAGGTGGTGGCCGACGTCATCCAGTCCGCCTTCCAGAGCGCCGGCCAGCGCTGCTCGGCGCTGCGCGTGCTCTACCTCCAGGACGACGTGGCCGACCGGGTCATCGAGATCCTCGAGGGCGCCATGGCCGAGCTGCGCGTGGGCGACCCCCGCGACCTGGGCACCGACGTGGGCCCGGTGATCGACGAGGACGCCCGTCGGGGGCTGATGGCGCATATCGAGACGCTCAAGGGCGAGGGCCGGCTGCTGGCCGAGACCCGCCTCGATCCCGCCCATACCGCCCACGGTACCTTCGTGGCCCCGGCGGCCTTCCAGATCGACGGCATCGAGGCCCTGGAGCGCGAGCAGTTCGGGCCCATCCTGCATATCGTGCGCTACAAGGCCAGCGAGCTGGACCGGGTGATCGAGTCGATCAACGGCCGCGGCTATGGGCTGACCTTCGGCGTGCACAGCCGCAACGAATCCTTCGCCGAGGCGATCGCACAGAAAATCCGTGTCGGCAACGTCTACGTGAACCGAAATATCATCGGCGCCGTGGTCGGGGTCCAACCCTTCGGCGGCCAGGGCCTCTCCGGCACCGGCCCCAAGGCCGGCGGCCCGCACTACCTGCTGCGCTTCGCCACCGAGAAGACGCTGACCATCAATACCGCCGCCCTCGGCGGCAATGCCTCCCTGCTGGCCCTGGGGGACGATTAAGCACTCAGAGGCGGGGCCATGCTTGGCCCCGCCTTTTTCCAGGCATGAAACTCGACCGCCATGTGAGCTCGACCGTACCGTCGATGGGGCCATGCGGGCCTGCGCCGCCCGGGCTCGGGAAATGGCGGAAGACTTTGGCGACCACTAATATCTAATCAAGCGGCCGATTCCCGAGCCACGAATCGGCCACCACCCACATACGCACACGGCAGCTGCCGCATGCAGTCACACGACAAAGGGAGTCGGCCCTATGCTTGCTGACGACATGGCCATCGGCTTCACCTTCGCGCGCAACCGGATCATGATGCTCGCCATCAGCGTCCTGGCCTGCATGCGTGCCAACAACCTGTCGGATCTGCATCCGGCCTAATAAACTGGAGAAGTTTTTATGGCTATTGGGGTTTGGATCAGTCTTTTTGCCTACTTTGCGCTTATGATCGCCATCGGCTTGTATGCGATGCGCAAATCCACATCCACGTCGGAAGATTACATGCTGGGTGGCCGGGCTCTCAGTCCGCAAGTGGCGGCCCTGTCGGCCGGGGCTTCGGACATGAGCGGCTGGTTGCTGCTGGGCTTGCCCGGGGCAATGTTCGTATCCGGCCTGGGTTCGGCCTGGATCGGTATCGGCCTGCTCGTGGGTGCGTTCTTCAACTGGACCCTGGTCGCACCACGCCTTCGCGAACAGACGGTGCACTATGGTAACGCGATAACCATTCCGGAATTCCTGGCAAACCGGTTTCCGACTCGGGCAATGTCGCTGAGAACGGTGTCCGCGATCGTCATCGTCGTCTTCTTCGCGGTTTACACGGCGTCAGGCCTGGTGGCAGGCGGCAAGCTGTTCGAGAGCGCCTTTTCCGGAGTGATCAACATTGGTGGCCTGAGCGACTACGCCGCGGGGGTCGTCATCACACTGGGCGTGGTGCTTGTCTATACCGTCATCGGCGGCTTCCTGGCCGTGAGCATGACGGACTTCGTGCAAGGCTGCATCATGATGCTGGCACTGGTGATCATGCCGGCGGTGGTGCTCTTTGGCGAAGGTGGCGGCGGTTTCTCCCAGGCGTCACAGACCCTGAATGAAGTCGATCCCACGCTACTGTCGTGGACGGAGGGACTGACATTTATTGGCTGGCTGTCTGCGGTGACCTGGGGGTTGGGGTATTTCGGGCAACCGCACATCATCGTGCGTTTCATGGCCATCCGCACCCTGAAGGATGTTCCCATTGCCCGTAACATCGGCATGAGCTGGATGCTCATCTCGCTGGTCGGGGCGATCTCTCTGGGTGTGTTCGGCCGGGCCTATGCGATCCGCAATGGCATGGATGTCCAGGATCCGGAAACGATCTTTATCATCCTGGCGGATCTGCTGTTCCATCCGCTGATCACCGGTTTCCTCTATGCCGCCCTGCTCGCGGCGATCATGAGCACCATTTCCAGCCAGCTCCTGGTGTCGTCTTCGTCACTGACCGAGGACTTCTACCGCCTGTTCCTGCGTAAAGAGGCGACGGACAAGGAAACCGTCGGCGTCGGCCGGATCAGTGTCGTACTGGTGGGTTTGGTTGCGGCCGTTATCGCGTCAGACCCGGACTCTCAGGTCCTGGGACTGGTCAGTAACGCCTGGGCAGGCTTTGGTGCAGCCTTCGGCCCGCTCATCATCCTGTCGCTGATGTGGTCGCGCACCAACGGCGCCGGCGCCATCGCGGGCATGGTGGTGGGTGCCGTCACCGTGATGATCTGGATTTCACTGGGCTGGAACGGAGAGTTCATGGGGGGGCCCGGTGTCTACGAGATCATTCCTGGCTTTATCGCTTCGTTCATTGCCATCCTGGTGGTGAGCAGTGTGACTGCCGATGCCGGTGAATATCAGCAAATCCAGCGCTGAAGGAGCGCGCATCACGCGCTCAACGTGAGGCATACGGCATCGGGCCGCCCCAGGGCGGCCCGATGCCATTCTCGTATCAAGACCATAGCGCCAGCAGCAGCCAAAGCACCGTGAAGCTCCCCAGCAGGGGCCAGCACAGCGGCTCCCCCAGCAGGCGCCGCCCCCAGGCGCTCTTCAAACGCAGCCCTCCCCCGACCATAAAGCCCGCGCCCAGGGCCCAGGCACCCAGCGCTACCATCACCAGGCGCCATGGCCACCCCAGGGCACCGATTACCTGGGGCTGCCATAGCAGCCCCATGGCCAACAGGGCGGAGACTCCCAACGCCATCATGGAACGCCCCATGCACACCTCCTTGCGATCGCTCGTGCCCTTCCCCAGTAAAGAAGAGTCGTGGGCAGAGAGCGAATGACACCTCGCGACAAGACCTATACAAAAATGCGACCAATCTTCACCGAGAGAAGGCCTAAATTAGGCTGAACATCCGATAAACCGCGGCAATACGCCTAATCGCGTCGATAGTTATTTTCTACCTGCAAAAAAGAACAGCGTTTTCTATACTGTTCTTGTAGAATGCTACGAGCCCTAGATGGCTCGAGATCGAAACGTAAGGAGACTCCCATGACCCTGATGCCCCGCCTTGTTACCGCAACCTTGCTCGGCGCCAGCCTGCTGGCCAGTCAGGCGGCCCTGGCTTTCGAGGCCGGCGACGTCTACGTTCGCGGCGGCGTCGCCCAGAGCGAGCCCCGTTCCAACAACGGCGACGTTGCCGGCAGCCGCCTCGATATCGATGACGCTCGCGGCTTCACCTACGGTATCGGCTATATGTTCTACGGTAACCTGGGTGTCGAGCTGAGCGGCAGCGAGAAGTTCGAGCATGATCTGACCCTGGGTGGCGGCAGCCTCGGCAGCATCGATCGCATGCCCGTCAACCTGATGCTCAACTATTACCCCATGGGCAGCCTGGACTCTCGGGTACAGCCCTATGTGGGGGCCGGTCTCAACTACACCCGCTTCTCCGGCGAGCCCGAGGGACTCGATGCCCGCCGCTCCTACGGCGCCGCGGGGCAAGTGGGTATCGACCTGGCCATCACCGACAACCTGATGCTCAATGGCTCCGTCAACTACGCCGACGTGGATACCCACATCAGCAATAGCGATGGCGAACGCCTGGGCACCGCCAAGGTCGACCCGGTGACCATCGGGGGTGGTATCACCCTGCGCTTCTAAGCCCACTCTTGCCGTTGATGCCTGCCTACGCCGAGCAAGCGGCGTAGGCTTTTTCTTACACAAGCTATCGGCATCGACGTCTCGAGGCGTGGGAGATTCCCCGTTACCCTGGGGCATCCCAATGCTCGTGGCCACCATGGCCGAACTTCAAGGAGGAACCCTATGAGCAACGCCAAGTGGCTCGCCAGCGCGCTCACCGCTACCACCCTGGCCCTCGCCGCTCAGTCCGCCCTGGCCTATAGTGCCGGCGATGTCTTCGTACGCGGCGGTTTTGCCAAGACCGACTCCCGCTCCAGCATCGACCTGGCCGATCCGGGCAACTTCCAGACCGACCTGGACATTCGCGATGGGCGTGGCTTCACCTACGGCCTGGGTTATCTGTTCCACGATAACTTCGGCATCGAGCTCTCCGGCAGCCAGCGCGTCAAGCATGACGTAGCGATCGGCACCCCGGTGGGCTTCGAAGGCAGCTTCCGTCGCCTGCCCATCAACCTGATGGCCAACTACTATCCCCTGGGCGGTCTCGATTCGCGGGTTCAGCCCTATGTGGGCGGCGGCCTCAACTACACTCGCTTCTCCGGCGAGCCCGCGGGTGTCGATATGGATGACTCCTACGGCATCGTGGGCCAGGTCGGTGTCGATCTGGCCATCACCGATAACCTGATGCTCAATGGCTCGCTGAACTATGCCGACGTGGGCAGCGA
Organism: Halomonas sp. H5; assembly: GCF_050613175.1. Taxonomy (GTDB): domain Bacteria; phylum Pseudomonadota; class Gammaproteobacteria; order Pseudomonadales; family Halomonadaceae; genus Bisbaumannia; species Bisbaumannia salifodinae. The sequence goes on along the minus strand of NZ_CP192510.1, from coordinate 1,296,536 downwards.
TATCTCTTACCGGGGAGAGGACCTGGGCGAAGCGAAGCTGGACCCGCTGACCATCGGCGGCGGTTTCACCCTGCGTTTCTAAGCGCCACTCCATCCGCGCTCCAGCGCCGGGCCCTCGGGTCCGGCGTTGTTGTCTCCAAGTCTTGACCTGGCGATTCCCTGCCGGCACCGGCCAGGCTCGCTATTTTTGCTAGCGATTACCTATTACGAGATAATATCGACCGCCAAGTCACCTGAACGTCGAACGTTCTCTACGCAGTAGGTACCTCTCCCGTGAAAACACGCCTCTCCGGCCTCGAGCTGCTGGCGCTAGGTTTTATGACCTTCGCGCTCTTCCTCGGGGCCGGCAATATCGTCTTTCCGCCCCAGGTGGGCGTCGGTGCCGGCACCGACTTCTGGCCCGCCGCCCTGGGCTTTCTGACCACCGCCGTGGGCCTGCCGCTGCTCGGCATCCTCGCCGTGGCCCGGGTCGGCGGCGGCCTCGAGACCCTCACCGCGCCCCTGCCTCGCCTGGCCGCCCTCGCCTTCGGCCTGGGCATCTACCTGGCCATTGGCCCCCTCTTCGCCCTGCCGCGTACCGGCACCGTGGCCTTCGAGATGGGCATGCGGCCCTTCGTCGCGCTCTCAGGGAGCGCCGAGCCGCCCCTGTACTCGCTGCTGCACTCGCTACTCTTCTTCGGCCTGGCCACCCTGCTGGCCCTGATGCCGGGGCGGCTGATGGATATCATCGGCAAGTGGATCACGCCACTGCTGATCCTGCTGCTGGGGCTGATCGCCCTGGCGACCCTGGTCGCCCCCCAGGGCCCCCTGGGCGAGACCCAGGCCGGCTGGCGGGCCGCCCCCTTTACCGAGGGCTTTCGCAACGGTTACCTGACCATGGATACCCTCGCCTCCCTGGTCTTCGGCATCCTGATCGTCACCGCCATCCGCGACCGCGGTATCCGCGAGCCTCGCCTGATCGCCCGCTACACCCTGGGGGCGGGTATCATCGCCGCGACCTGCCTGGCCGCCGTCTATCTGCCGCTGACCTATATGGGCGCCACCAGCCACGAGCTCGCCGCCCAGGCCGGCAGCGGCGAGTTGATTCCCGCCTATGTGGCGGCGCTGTTCGGCCCCTGGGGCCCGGTGCTGCTGGCGGCGGTCATCACCCTGGCCTGCCTGACCACCGCCGTGGGCCTGCTGAGCGCCTGCGGCGAGTACTTTCATGGGCTCTGGCCGCGGCTACCCTATCGGCTGCTGGTCATCGCCATGGGCGCCTTCGCCACCCTGGTGGCCAACCAGGGCCTGGAGTCCCTGATCCGGGTCTCCATTCCGGTGCTGGTCACCCTCTACCCGCCGGCCATCGTGCTGATCCTGCTGTCGCTGATTCGTCCCTGGCTAGGCGATGCACCGCGGGTCTTCGCCTGGGCCCTGAGCCTGACCCTGGCCGCCAGCCTGCTGGACGGCCTGGTGGCCACCGAGCTGGAGGGCCTTGCGGATACCGCCCGCACCCTGCAGCGGCACCTCCCCCTCGGCGAGACCAGCTTCGGCTGGCTGCTGCCGGCGCTGGCCGGCAGCCTGGTGGGGCTGGCCGGCGGGCGCCATCAACGCCTCCGGGAAGCTTGAATATTCAGGAACTTGCGCTGGATCAATAACCCCGGGTGACGACCTTGTCTTGGGTCAAGATTCGCCGTCGCCCGGGCGGGTAGCCTAGTCGTCATAGGCTTTCACCGATAAAGGAGCTCCGCATGCGCACGTCCTCTTTGGCTTCCCTGCTCGCCGGCGGCCTGGCCGCCGCCACCCTGATGACCAGTACCCAGGCCCTGGCCTATGGCGCCGGCGACCTCTACACCCGCCTGGGCATCGCCAAGGTGGCTCCCAAGAGCGATAACGGCAGCCTGGTCAATGGTACGGTCGCCGCCGATGTCCAGGACGAGAACGGCTTCGCCTTCACCCTGGGTTACCGTTTCCACGACAAGCTGGGCCTGGAGCTGCTGGCGGCCCTGCCCTTCGAGCATGACGTGAATCTCAATGGCGCCAACCTGGCCTCCACCAAACACCTGCCGCCCACCCTGACCCTGCAGTACTACCCGCTGGGCGGCACCGAGGCGCGGGTTCAGCCCTATGTGGGCGCCGGCATCAACTACACCCACTTCTCCGACGAGTCCAGCGCCCTGGGCGACCTGAGCCTGGATGACTCCTGGGGCGCCGCCGGCCAGTTGGGGGTGGACCTGCTGATCGACGAGCACTGGGCGCTCAATGCCGCGGCCTGGTACCTGGATATCGATGCCGACGCCACCCTGGGCGGCGCCGACATCGGCACCGTCAATATCGACCCCTGGGTGGTAATGGGCGGTATCAGCTTCCGCTACTAGGTTTCCTGCGCTGATCAACGCCTCGGGCCCGCCCAAGATGGCGGGCCCGAGTCGTTTGGGTACAAGGAGGGTTAACGGGGGCTATGCCGCGATAGCCCCAGCTGTCCCAGGGTGACCTCGTCCAGGTCGGCCACCACCTCCACCCGCGCCAGCTCGGCATGGTAGTCCCGGCTCAGGAAGGGTTCGCCGGCCAGCAGGTGCTCGAGATACTCGCGAGCCGGTCGCAGCCGCTCGGCGGTGGTCCCCGGGGCGGCCAGATAGACCCAGGCCTCGCGGGGCCCCTCCAGGGTATGGATCGGCAGGCGCCGGCGCTGATATTCGTGGGGATAGCCTTCGAAGGGATCCATGGCCTCGATCTGGGTGGGCGCCAGCAGCTCGAAGAGGGCCCCCTCCACACGCCCCCCGGGGGCCGCCACCACATTGGCATGGGCGATGCCCGGCACCCGGGAGGCCTTGTCGAAGGCCAGCCGGTAGCCGTGCAACACTCCGGCCAGGGCGCGCCGGGTCGCCCCGATCCGCGCCGCCACCCGGGCCGCGTTCATGTTGCTGCCATAGGCAAAATAGTAGGGCATTCAGTCGGCCTCGTTGATCACCCGATCCACTTCCTCGATGGCCTTGACCAGCAGCAGCAGGTTACTGGCCCTGACGCCGCTCTGCTTGAAGTAGACCTCGGCGGCGGGGGCCACCTCGCAGTTGGCCGGCAAGGCCCCTTCGGCCTCCACCAAGGCGGAGAGCCGGGCGATAAACACATAGCGCAGCCACTGGGGCAGCTCCATGGTGTCGACGCAGAAGGGCTGCTGGCTGTCGAAGGCCGAGGCGGGGGGGCGGCTCGCCGACCACAGGTCGGCGGCCTTGAGGGTCGCCTCGAGGCGTTCCAGGGCGTGATCGAGCTCCTGATGAACCGTCATGATGACTCCGATCTTGGGCTAGATCCCCATTATCCCAGCCATGGCTGCTGCTGACCATGATCAGGGCAAGGCGGCCTGCTGGGCGGCCAGTATCTTGCGCAGGAACTCCCGGGTGCGCGAGTCCCGCGGCTCGCTGAACAGCTGGGCCGGGGGCCCCTGCTCGACGATGCGCCCGCCTTCCATAAAGATCACCCGATCCGCCACGTCGCGGGCAAAGCCCATCTCGTGGCTGACCACCAGCATGGTCTGGCGCTCGGCGGCCAGCTGCTTCATCAGGCCCAGCACTTCTTCCACCCACTCCGGATCCAGCGCCGAGGTGGGCTCATCGAAGAGGATCACCTCGGCCTGAGCGGCCATGGCGCGGCCGATCCCCACCCGCTGCTGCTGGCCCCCGGAAAGCGAGGCGGGGTAGGCATCGGCCTTGTCCGCCAGGCCGATGCGCTCGAGGATCTCCCGGGCCCGGGCATGGGCCTTGGCCCTGGGCCAGCGGTTGACCACGATCAGCCCCTCGGCGATGTTCTCCAGGGCGGTCTTGTTGGCGAACAGCGCATAGTTCTGGAACACGAAGGCGGTGCAGCGGCGCAGGGCCAGGATCTCCCGGCGGCTGACCTTCTGGGTATCGAGGCGCAGGTCCCCTACCTCCAGGTAACCCGCATCCGGGCGCTCCAGGAAGTTGAGGCAGCGCAGCAGGGTCGACTTGCCGGTGCCCGAGGGCCCGATCACCACGATGATCTCGCCCTGCTGGATCTCCAGGTCGATGGCGTCCAGCACCAGGCTGTCGCCGAAGCGCTTGGTGAGTCCCTGTGCTCGGATCATCGCTGATAGGCCTCGTTGAGTCGCGCCTCGAGCCGTCGCTGCAGCCAGGCCAGGAGTTCGACGATGCCCCAGTAGAGCAGCGCCACGGTGATAAAGGCCTCGAGATAGAGGAAACTCCCCGCCGCTTCCTTCTGGGTGGCCCCCATCAGTTCGGTGACCCCCAGGGTAAAGGCCAGGGAGGTGGCCTTGATCATGTCGATGAAGTAATTCATCAGGGTGGGCACCGCCACCCGGGTCGCCTGGGGCAGCACGATGCGCCGCATCAGTTGCCCCCGGGTCATGCCGATGGCCAGGGCCGCCTCGGTCTGGCTGCGATCGACGCCGACGATGGCGGCGCGGATCGACTCCGCCATATAGGCGGCGAAGTGCAGGGTCAGGCCCATGATGGCGGCGGTGACGCCGTTGATCTGGGTCAGGGCACTGAAGAGCTGCGGCAGGCCGTAGTAGAAGAGGAACAGCTGCACCAGCAGCGGCGTGCCGCGAAAGAAGGAGATAAACAGCAGGGTCGCGCCGTTCAGTCCCGGAATCCTCAGCACCCGCACCACCGCCAGGGCACAGGCCAGCACCAGCGCCAAGACCATGCCGAGGGCCGCCATCTGCAGGGTCAGGGGCAGGTAGCGCAACAGGATCGGCAGCAGCTCGGTCATGTAACCGACATCGAGAATGGCCATGGGGCCCTCCGCTCAGAGTCGGGTGATATCGGTACCGAACCAGCGCTCGGAGATCTCCGCCAGGCGCCCCTGCTCGCGCAGCGTCGCCAGGGCCGCATCGACCCGCTCGCGCCACTCGCGACCCGCCGGATCATCGCGGAACGGCAGGGCATTGCGAATCTCGGAGAAGGGCTGGCCGGCCAGCTGCAGCGGCAGCGGCGTCTCCTGGATCACCTGGCTGGCGCTGACCCGATCCATGACGAAGGCATCCACCCGCCCCAGGGCGGTGTCCTGCTCGATATTGCTCTCGTAGGTGCGGATATCGATCTCGTCGGCATAGGGCAGCTCGCGCAGCAGCTGCTCGTAGTTGGACCCCAGGTTGACCGCCACCCGTTTGCCGCGCAGGTCTTCGACGCCGCTCACCTCGTCGTTGCCACGGCGCGTCACCACCTGGGCGCCATCATAGACATAGGGTTCGGTAAACAGGTACTTGGCTTCCCGCTCTTCGGTGATGGTGATCTGGTTGGCGATGGTATCGATACGCCCCGACTCCAGCATGCCGAACAGGCCGGAGAAGTTGGCGGTGACGAAATTCACCTCCACCTCGAGCACCTCGCCCACGGCCTCCATGACGTCCACCTCGAAGCCCTGGAGGACATCCTGGCGCACGAAGGTAAAGGGGAAATAGCCCCCGGACATGCCGACGCGGAGTTCATCGGTGCTTTCCTGGGCCTGGACCAGGCCGGTGGTGGCCAGGCCGGCGGCGAGCAGGGTGGCGAGGGAGAGAGAACGCAACATGAGTTTCTCCTGGCAATAAAATAACTTTAAGGAATAAAAATTATAATAGGTTATTAACCATAGAAAAATGTCTGGTGCATCCGCGTGACGCGACGCCCTCGCAAGAAACCCACAGAAGCCTTGAATCAGGCTGTGGATAACCCCTGGACAAGGCGCCGATACCGAGCCGTCATGGTGCCTCGAACGGGATGATTATTTCTTGATCATCGACACCAGGCATCGAGGGCATCATTTCCTCCGCCACCGCGGCTGACAAGGCGCCCTCCCCGCGGTACAGTGCGCGACTCGAGACGGGGGAGGAGCCGAGATGACGCCGATTCACAGCCTGCATGATTTCTTCGCGCGCAGCGGCGCCGAGGTGCGCCTCTATCATCTGGGGCGCCGGGTCACCCCCCTGGCGATGGAGGAGCTGGCCCGCTTCGAGGCCCTGGAGCTGCCCTGGGCGGAGCCCTGGCAGGGTCAGGCGCGACTGGCCTGCGTCTTCACCCTCGGCGATGCGCCGGACCCGCTGATCTGGTTCCTGGCCCTGCCCCTGGACGAGCGGGGGCTGCTGTCGCCGGCCCCCAGGGACGCCTTTATCCAGCGCCTGCTGGAGACCCTGGGGCGTAACGTGCGGCGCCTCGGTGAGGCCCGCGACGACGCCGACCACCTGATGCGCGACAACCCCCTGGCCTTTACCCCTTCCCTGCCCTTCCAGGCACTGCTGCATGCCCGGGCCAGCCACGACCTGGATCGTCCCGCCAGCCAGCATCTGGAGCTGGCCGAGGCCTACCTGGGCGGCGACCAGGACGAGCACTGGCAATCCCTGGGCCTGCAGGGCCTGGCGGACTTCGCGGTACGCCACGACGGCGACCAGGCCCGGCGCCTGGCATCGCGCCTGGCCTCCCTGCCGGTGGAGGTCTTGCGTCCCTTGTGCCAGTGTCTAGAGCATGTGGAGATTGCCGCGGGCCTGGCCGACGCCCTGCGCCGGCGCGGTGAGCAGGCCGCCGACGCCGGCGACCTCGAGACCCTGTGCGCCTGTGTCCGCGCCCAGAGCCGGGGCCCGGCGACCCAGGTGGCGGCCTGGTACGATGCCCTGCTGGCGGACCCCAATGCCTGCGGCCCGGACCTGCTGGCGGCCATGGCGGCCAGGGGCTGGGAGGCGCTGGAGGATGGCGAGCGCCTGCCGCGATTCCTGAACCGGCTGGCGGAGGCCCCCCAGGCCGATTTTACCGCCCTGGCCCGAGACCTGGCGCTGATTCCCCGGCTACGCCTGCCGGTGCTGATGACCCTGCGCCAGGCACCGCCGGAGTCGGCGATCGCCGCCCGCCTGAGCGGCCTGAGGCACCCCCATTGAGACAGGAGCCGGTCATGAAAGCGCTACCCTATGCGGTCAAGGCGGTCATCGGTCGCCGCGAGATGGTGACCCTGCCCGAGCTGGGACTCGGCTTCTGCTGCAAGATCGATACCGGGGCCCGCACCTCCTCGCTGCATGCCGAGGATATCGAGTCCTTCGAGGAGGATGGCCACGTCTGGGTCAGCTTCACCACCCGGGCCGGCGGCCCCTCGAGCCCGGCGCACCCCTTCAAGCTGCACCTCCATGATCGCCGCCAGGTGACCAGTTCCAACGGCCAGGCCGAGTGGCGCTATGTGATCCGCACTCCCATGCGCCTGGGCGAGTTGGAGTTTCCCGTCCAACTGACCCTGGCCAATCGCGCCAATATGCGCCACCCCATGCTGCTGGGACGACGCGCCATGCGTGGCCTGCTGGTCGCCCCGGATGCCACTTTCCTCCACGGTGAGCCCTGAGGGGCACGGAGATCCTCGATGCATATCGCCCTGCTGTCGCGTAACCGCAATCTCTACTCCACGCGTCGCCTGGTGGAAGCGGCCGAACAACGCGGCCACACGGCCCGGGTGGTGGACACCCTGCGCTGCTATATGAATATCGCGTCGCACCGCCCGTCGATTCACTACAAGGGCGAGGAGATCGAGCCCTTCGATGCGGTGATTCCACGCATCGGCGCCTCGGTGACCTTCTATGGTTGTGCGGTGCTGCGCCAGTTCGAGATGATGGGCACCTATGTACTCAATGACTCGGTGGCCATCACCCGCTCCCGGGACAAGCTGCGCTCCCTGCAGCTGCTCTCCCGCAAGGGGCTGGGCCTGCCGATCACCGGCTTCGCCCACTCGCCGGACGATATCCCCGACCTGATCACCATGGTCAAGGGCGCTCCCCTGGTGATCAAGCTGCTGGAGGGCACCCAGGGCATCGGCGTGGTATTGGCGGAGACCAACCAGGCCGCCGAGTCGGTGATTCAGGCCTTTATGGGCATGAAGACCAATATCATGGTCCAGGAGTACATCAAGGAGGCCAAGGGGGCCGATATCCGCTGCCTGGTGATCGGCGACAAGGTGGTGGCCTCCATGAAGCGCCAGGCCGCCGAGGGGGAGTTCCGTTCCAACCTGCACCGCGGCGGCACCGCCAGCGTGATCCGCATCACCCCGGAGGAGCGCTCCACGGCGATTCGTGCCGCCAAGGCCATGGGACTTCGGGTGGCGGGGGTCGACCTGCTACGCTCCAACCATGGGCCGGTGATCATGGAGGTCAACTCCTCGCCGGGGCTACAGGGGATCGAGTCGGCTACCGGCAAGGACATCGCCGGGCTAGTCATCGAGCACCTGGAGAAACATGCCGCGCCGGCGCGCAAGGCACCGCCCAAGCCCAAGGGATGATCGACAGGCGTTAAAAGTAGCGATTTGTTTCTTTATCTCAAGGCTGCGGGGCGGTGGCCGATACCAAAGGTGCATAAAGCGTAAAATATTATCCTCGGGGGGTAGAAAAACAGTGTTTCCCCCCGCACAATCTGCGTCACCGGAGGAGGTGACTGCTCATGTTTCTCGATAATCGCCAGGTGGCGATGGACAGCGTGCTGGAAGCGCTGGCCGATAGTCTCGACTACTTCCAGGACAACCTCGAGCGCCTGCGCCCGACCCTGCGCGACAAACTCAAGCCCCACTATGAGCAGCGCCACACGGACCTCGACGAGCTGCGCGAGATGGCCCGCAAGCACCTGCGCATCCTGCCGCGGGACGCCGATGTGGAACGGGACGACTACCTGTGGCTATGGAGTCGCCTGAAGAGTTTCGTGGGCAATGACAGTCAGGTGCTGATCAATGAGCTGCTGGAGCAGGAGCGCGGCCTGATGCAGTCCCTGGCGACCCTCTATACCCACCCCCTGCCGGATGCCATCGAGCCGCTGATCGAGCGCTGCCTCAAGGGCTGCCGCGCGCTGATCCGCGAACTCTACCGGCTACAGAAGCAGCGCCGCTAGGCGGCAAGCCCCGTACGCACAGGCCCGCCAATCACGGCGGGCCTGCTGTTTGGGACGACGCTCACTGGCCATGCCTTCCCTCTACCTTCTTCCCCCTCGCTTACTCCTCCCTCCCCAGCGGCGTTACCGGCAGGGACTCCAGGGGGCCCAGCAAACTAGGGAGCGGCTCCCTCCCCCTCGGCCGACTCTTCTCCCTGCGGCGTCACCGGCAGCGGCTCCAGGGGACCTAAGCCAAGCTAGGGAGCGGCTCCCTCCCCCTCGATCGACTCTTCTCCCTGCGGCGTCACCGGCAGGGGCTCCGGGGGACCTAAGCCAAGCTAGGGAGCGGCTCCCTCCCCCTCGGTCGACTCTTCTCCCTGCGGCGTCACCGGCAGCGGCTCCAGAGGACCTAAAAAGTAAGGCTCCCGTCCCCACACATAGAGATCCCCCAGGGTCCGGGCCCGGGCCAGCCACTCCCGTAGCTGCAGACGCCAGAGCCCCGCCACCGGCTCCGCCGGTGTCGCGCAGCCCTGTACCTCGAGTCCCAGGGCATCGGCAATAAACAGCGCCCGGGGCAGGTGCCAGGCCTGGGTGACCAACACTGCCCGCTCGACGCCGAAGACATCCCGGGCCCGAACCAGGGTGTCGTAGGTGCTGAAGCCGGCGAAATCCATGGTCATGACCTCGCTGGGCACATGGCGGGCGTTCAGGTCCTGCCACATGGCCTGGGGCTCATTATAGAAACGGGTGCGGTTGTCGCCGGAGAGCAGCAGATGCTCGACCCGCTGCAGGCGCACCAGGCGGGCGGCGGCA